>JABEUN010000082.1 GCA_013044385.1 Acidimicrobiaceae bacterium | reverse complement strand
CAAGATCTACATTGACGAAGATGATGAGACACGAGAACAAACCGTCCGAGTTGACTACAACGAGCCCTTCGACAGCTTGCTTTCACGCCTCATTCCAGCAAGGGTCCACCACTCTCTTGACATAGAAAAAACCGCCCTCAGGCACATCCCGATAGGCGGATTGAGCGACACGTTGACCGACACCGACAAGGTGCAGGGTTCTCATACGGATACTTTGGTGGAGGTAGCGGGACTAGTTTCGAACCCCCATGCACCCGCGTTCATAAGGTAAAACGCAGCGTCGCCTTTGCCGCGCTGGGCAGCCCAGATAATAGACGCCCAGGTAATAGAAAGGTGTCAAAGTGCCATAACTCGAACCCAATCTTTGAACCTGGGCAGAAGATTCAAGCTCAACTCGACGCTTGACGAGCTTCGAGTTCAACCCGGTCGTGGTACGCGCGCCACCAAGCGCTATCATGTTCAGCGACGTTGCTGTCGTCCGCGGCGTAGCCGATGGAACCATCAATGAGTTCTCGCCCAAGATCAGAGTGCCCGGCGTGCCGGAAGGTCTCGGCGATGACGTGAACGAGTACGTGATGGAGCGTGACGGGATGATCGCCCCACCACGGCACAGAGCCCGCCGTTTCGAGGTCCAGCGCATCGATAGTTGCGTCCGAAGTCTCGCACGCTTTGCGATAGCTCTCGACAATGTCATCCCTCGCTTCGTTCGCTCGAGCGAAGAAGTCAGCGTTGTCCTCAACGCCGTCCTCGAACCAAAGATTGGGCTGGCCCATGGTTCGACCAAAGACGGGACCGAAGTAGCCAAGCTCGACGCACGTCAAGTGCTTGACGATTCCGAGGAGGTTGGTCCCGCTCGCAACGAGAGGGCGACGTATGTCGTACTCCGAGAGGCCGTCCAACTTCCAGACGGCGGCGGCGCGGGCGGTCTGCAGGTAGCCGTGCAAGATCTTCTTCATGCTGATACACAATACGCAGGCAGCGAGAGGATTTCAAGGGTGTTTGCGACAACTTACGTGAGACCTACTTCGTCCAGGTATGACGTTGTGACTCTTGCGACGTGAGTGAAAGTAACGGGACTTTGTTCAAACCCTCTTCCTCTCCCGGCCTCTCGAATCAGGGCACCTTGAATCGGTATGTCCATCAGAGCATGTGACGGTCGCGCCGGATGGTTCTTTTCGGAGCGACAGCGCTGAACTGCTCAGCAATTAGTCATCGCTTTAACCGCTAGACAGATCTCGTCTCTCCGCAGGCCGAGGTCGCCAGCCTTTTCGGTCAACGCGCTTCGACGGATCCTTTGGAGGTTGTCGAACGAAGCGACGCAATCTTCTCGAAGCCCTTCTGGTTCACCGAGTGGGATTTCGGTTGGTATTTGGCGGATGGTTCGAGTGACGGGCGCGACGACGATCCCGGAGAGAACTTCTACGGCCTCCGATCGGGTCACGACGAGGACGGGCCGACGAGCAGCCTCGACCTCAGCCCACCAAATCTCGCCTTGTCGGGGTGTGGTCACCACGGCTCCTCTTCGACGAGCGCCCTCGTCGCCTCGTCGAGGCCGGTCGTCTCATGAACAGTCTGAGGTGAACGTCGGTAGGCTTCGGTGATTTGCTCTCCAACCCGTTGCCTTCGGTGGCGGTCGATGAGCTGTTCGAGCCCCATGCGCACCGCTTCGGAGCGACTGGTGACGACGCCGTCTCTCACGAGATCGTCGACATCGCTTGCGAGTCGTTCGTCAATGCGAGTAACCAATTGTGCCATGCAATAAGTATAGCATTTTGCGTTGCACAATGGCATCGACAGGATGCCTATGTTCGAACCCCTTGCGGCCCTGTTCATCAGGTGAGATGCTGCCTCAGTTGGAACAGCCTCCACCCCCATCACCTGAAGATCAATTCAATTGGCCCTCACTCTCAAAAGAGGCAGGTGTAATCCGGAGTGATTCTCCCAGTTCAGTTGCGAGCAGAAACGAGCCGAGTTCTGCCTCTAGCGTGGACTATGTCGATCCGGTCGAGCGGGCTGGCACCTCGCGACGTGACGGGTGGCTTGAATGTAGGTAGTTCAACTGTATATACTGCCCAGCATGGCGAAGCGGCCGATGCAAGAGGCGACATTCATGATCCTGACGGCTCTGGCTGCAGGCAGCCAGCACGGCTACGGGATCATCACCGACGTAAAGGCGATCTCAGCTGGCCGAGTTCAGCTGAAGGCCGGCACCTTGTACGCGGCGCTTGAGCGTCTGCGCGCGGACAAGCTGATCGAGGTTGACCGGGAGGAGATTGTGGATAGCCGGCTGCGCCGTTACTACCGGCTGACGCCTTCAGGCGGAGCATTGCTCGCCATCGAGGCCATCCGGTTGCAGTCCAACGCTCACGTCGCGATATCGCGCTTGAAGCCGGTGGTAGGGCTGCTCACATGACAGGCTCCGCGGGCCTCGAGCGACGCTACGGGCGGCTGTTGGCCTGCTACCCGCGTGCGTTCCTGCGCGAGCACGAACAGGAGATCCTCGCGGTGCTGATGGCCGGCGCCGACGAGAGTCAGCAACGGCCCCGACTGGGAGAGGCCGTCAATTTGATTAAGCACGCGCTCTGGATGCGTCTGGGGCTATCTCGAGGAGGGATCATGATTAACGAGAGGACGTTCCCGATCAGCGTCGACCCACCTAGTCGCACCATCATGACAGCGTTCGGCGCGGGTCGAAAAGCCCGCGGGTGACGATGAGTGCTTCAACGGTCGACGTTCGCCTGGGGTGGGCATTTCACGCGACGATCCCTCGTGAGGTGGTGACTTCTGCGAGGCCACTGAACAGAGATGAACTGCGTGGTGCCTTTAGAATTAGCGTTCTCCGCGGAGTGAATTACTGGCCACGAACCGCTCTTGTCAATGGCGCCGGTACCGGACTGGTCGAGATCACGTTGGATCGACAGAAGTGGGTGTGGCTGGGACCACTCCGAGCCCCGATTCGTCGGCTCATCGTGAGCGCCGAGGACCAATCGGGACTCGTCGCGGCGCTCAACACGAGTCCGCTAGCCCCGGATCACCCAACTCTGTAATCACGAGGCTGGTAGCTTCCACGAGCGCCAGCATCCTCGCTCGAGGCGTAGAGGAGCGATGCCGCGCTCGGGCCGACTCACGACGGCAGTACCAGAAATGCGTTCCTGTCTTCAACTTGATTCACATCACTCTCAAGTGGTGCTCTTGCGGGAACTAAGTATTCTCGAAAGATCCTCCATATCGCTATCGACTTTGCACCACAAAGTCGATTAAGTTTGCTTCACAAAGTAGCGAAAAGAACGAAGAACCTCACATCGGAGAAATCTCGTTCACCGACGAAGGTGGCGACCTCGAACAGGCGACGGCGATTCTCAGGGCAACCAAAAGGCGAGCTCAACGACTGTTCGACGTCTGGCCCCCGTTTCTCCTGCTAATCGGAGCAGTGGTCTTCTTGTTCGCGTATGGCACGCTCTGGTGATCAGTGCGCGTTCAGTCTCCGTACGTTGGTCCGAGCGGCGGGGCTCTAGCAATCTTCTACGGGTGCATCGGGGTGTGGATCATTGTGGTAAGTGCGGTCGTTCGCCGCGCACTCAGGGGCGTCAGCGGTGGCCCTTCTCAGCGGCAGCGCAGGTACAACGCCGGTTTTGAAATCATCCTGATTGCTGACTTCGTATTGCAAGGAGCTCTGTATCACGCCGGCGCGAGCCACGCCATCGTCTACGGCATCTACCCGGCCAGCGCGCCCTTCTTCTTCGCCGGCGCGATCTTTGTGACCATGGGGGTGCTGCGTGTAGAGCGCGCCACCATGGCCCTCGGCATCGCTTTGTTCGCCGTCGGCACTGGTGGCGCGTACGCTGGACCGGTCACAGCATGGCTGGTCTCCGGCATCGCACTTTCCGTCGCACTCGTCGTCTTTGCCGCCATCCGATTATCGCGGTACCGGGCGTAACGGCGCACTCGTGACGACGAAGGAGCTTGATCCTCTGATTCACGTCCCTGCACGGCTGCGCATCATGGCCACGCTCGCGGCCCTCCCAGACGGCGATGCGCTCTCATTCACTCGCCTACAAACCCAGATCGCGTTGACGCCCGGAAACCTCATCACTCACTTGCGCAAGTTGGAGGACGCCGGGTACCTCGAAACTAAAAAGACAGGCATAGGTGCTTCGTCACGTACCACGGTCACGCTCACCCCGCAGGGTCTCAAGGCATTTAACGCCTACACCGCAGTACTAAGTGAGTTACTTGAGGGTCCATAAAGAAATCGTTCACGCCCGCAGGTCTGACTCTTGCCAAAACTCGCTGTAACTGCCGCACCTCCAGTTGACATCCTGACCTCGGAGAGTGGCATTGCCCCCACGTTGGGTTGACACAGTTCGTCAGAGACGGCCGCTGAGCTTCAGGGGTTCGAACAAGAGTCTCCCCGTCGTCGAGCGATTGGAAGGAGGAATATTGTTGTGATCAGGATTGACGTTGTAAATGTGACTACAACGAGTGGAGGTAACGAGACTATGTTCGAACCCTTGTGCGCCCCTATTCATCAGGCAAGTCGTGTCAACCGTACGGCCCAATTGAGACACCCGGAAGCCTAAGTGTCGCCCTGGGCACGGTTTGATCGAACCCTGTGCAGTTAGGGAAACTCCCATTTTCTATGTACTCCTCGCTAATGAGAATGACCTCAGACTGCAACTGGTTCGACGGCCCGGGGTTCCTACAAGCCTCTAAGTCGGTTCGAGCGATCGGAACCCAATGATGCGTATCGACCAGGATTGACGTTGTGACAACGAGAGGAGGGCGCAGCGACGCTTAACTCCTCGGGTTTCCCTGTACCAACATTTCTGAGACGAGCGAATTCAGCAATTGCGACGGTGAGCACCGACCGAGACCTGCTTATGCGAAAACGCACCGAAGCGACGATCGGATACGATGCTCAATAGCACGCGCCTCTCCACGGGGTCATCCGTAGCGCCGAGTCGGGTGCGAACGCGCTTCCAGAATACCGGGGAGCGAGGAGCGATGACTAACTGACGGCCCTCTTCAGCAGCTCCACTAACCGCTCCTTGTCGGCGGCGGTCAGTTTGAGGACTGCGTACGACGTCGGCCAGAAATTTCCCTCGTCGATATTCGCGGACTCTTGAAAGCCGATGGTGGCATAGCGGACCTTAAACTTGGCGGCGCTCTGGAAGAACAACACCACCTTGCCGTCGGGGTTCGTGTACGCGGGCATGCCGTACCACGTCTTTGCTCCCAACGTGGTGTGCTTTTTGACCAGCGCGTGCAACGTTTCCGCCAATTCCTTGTCCGAACCGGACATCTCGGAAATCGCGGCAAGACATGCAGCCTCCAGATCGGCGCCCACCTTGGTGGCCTTCGCTTCGGCTAACGCCGCCCTCATGGCTGCCTTTTCCTCTTTGCTGAAGGTGTCGCTCATGATTCCCCGTTCATCTGATCTGTTCTCATACTCAAATCCTATGGAGCTTCGAAGCGGCTAACTTCTTGGTTCTTGGTTCTAGGTTCTTGCTTGACTTGCGAGAATCACGTAGGCTCTTCACGGCTTTGGAGAGCAGCTCACCATCGGGTCTACCTCGGATCTGGTTAACGCGATTTGAAACTGTATCTGTCTCAGCCGCCTCGGGTTCGAACAAGCGTCTCAGGCTGTTCGATTGATCGGGAATCAATAATGCGTGTTGACCACGATCGACGTTGTGATTTTGACAACGAGTGGAGGTAGCGCGACTATGTTCGAACCCCCTTACACCCTTGTTGATCAGGTGATGCACCGAGCCACGAACCGCAATCCTTGTCGCACGACGTCAAATTCGCCTTTCTAGAGCTCTCCAGTTTTCTTGCGTCGCCGACACTCACGAAACCCCCTCGATTTTTTCACTCCAATATCGGGACGAGCAACGCTGTTGACTTCAAGTATCAAGATACCTAGAGTTTCTATGTATGGGAACAGACAAAGTCAAAGGGCATCTCGATGTACTTCTGCTTCAGGTACTGAAGGATGGGCCCGCGCATGGCTACTCCGTCGTCGGTGCTCTTCGCCAACGCTCAGGAGGGACGTTCGACTTGCCCGAAGGGACGATTTACCCCGCTCTTCACCGACTTGAGGAAGCACGTTTTCTAGATAGTGATTGGGAACTGGTTAACGGTCGCCGCCGCAAACTATACCGACTGACTAATTCTGGAGCGGCCGCTCTAGTCAAGGAGCGAAACCGCTGGGCCGAATTCGTTGCAGCCGTTGAATCCGTACTGGCTCCGGCGACCCTGGGGTCAGCATGAACGAGGACAACTCCGACAACAGCCCAATCGAAGATTTCTTGGACGGGGTTCTCGTCACCTCCGCTGGCATCGGGCCCGCGCCCTCCGACATCTGTTAGCGGAAACTGAAGCCCATCTTCGTGACATCGCCAGTGAAGAAGTGAGGGCAGGTGGAACACAAGTCGAAGCAAAGAGAATGGCTATAGCCCGAATTGGTTCGATTGAAGCATTGGTCGAAGATGAGGCTGCAGGACGGGTCATCCCCTTGGGAGCCCTGCTTCGTCCGACATTCGGGACTGCTTTACTCCTTGGAGGTTTGACCGGCGTCGCCGCAGGCATCAGCGGATTGATCACGGCAATCATGGGGTACCTCGGCGGATCGACTTTCATCGTGAACATCTCGCACAGCACTTACCTCTCCCCATCGGATTGTGCCCGCTGGCTCTCTCAAAATCACTCCACTCACAGTTGCTACCAGGCGGCACTCCAGGATTGGTCGTTTGAAGCGGTGGCGTACCGTATCGCAGCCGGTGTTACTGGAATTCAGATGCTCTTGGCCTACCTCGGGCTTCGCCGTCGCTCATCGGCCAAGCAACTTCCGTTCAATCTGCCACGTCACTCAGTCGATGCAGTTGCCTTCGTGGCATTCGCAGGTATCGGAGTTTGGCTCGCAGGAATGGGCGTTGATTCTCTTGTTGTCAGTGCGGGTCGAGGCGCCGGGCGAGGACTGGGCACCGCACCGGCGATGCTGGCCTTAGGCGCAATTTTCGGATGGCGACTCATTGCGGACCTTCGCACTACACCAGTTCGCACGTTTGTTTGGAAATAGGTTGCGTGCACTTGGCGCTAAATTCTGCACAATTTGGGCACCGGCGCAATGAAGCATGGGGCTCCTGACGCTTTGGGTCTATAGGTTTAGGCGGCTTTCAACGCCAGGTCAAGCGCTTCAAATTCGATTGGTGTCATCGTGCCGAGAGCGCGATAGATCGCCGAGCGACTCGGGGCACGTGTCCCAAATTCGTTCACTAACTTCGTGCGCAGTGTGCGCGGTCCCCAGTCCGAGTGCTGTCGTCGAATCAGAACGAGTCGCGCTTCGATCTTTGGGTCCATCTGGGTCGGACTGGTGTCGGGTCGAGAGCAACGATCGGCCAGCGCCTCGAGTCCGCCATTGGCATAGCGGGTGAGCCAGCGGTGCAGTGTCCGTCTATCAACCCCTAGTGCGCGGCGACCTGGACGATTGTCGCGCCGGAGTCGGGTGCTTCGCGCACCGCCAGATAGCGCTGCTCAACCATGGATAACTCGTTCAACATTGCCACCTCCTCGATCACCGGACGCACGTCCGGAACTCGAATGACAGCGTGTCAAAAAGGTGGGAGCGGTGCGACAGAGGTGCCGGAGCCACCGGGATAGATGAACCGAAGCCGAGCCGGAAAGTGAGACACATGTCCCGAGGCCAAAGAGCGACAGAGGTCCCGAACTTTCACAGTTGTAAATTTGACAACGAGTGGGCGCTAAGGGACTCGAACCCCCGACCTCAGCCGTGTGAAGGCTGCGCTCTAACCAGCTGAGCTAAGCGCCCCAAAGATAAATAAATTTAGCAGCGCCGACTCCCTGCCGACACCATTGTGAGCAGCATTGGGCAACTAGCACTGATTGTTGTAGCAATACGCTCATGAATTTCACATAGAGTGCTCATGTTTACACTTATAATGGTTTTTCACGGATCGAATCTTAGTATTCCCACGGAAGGGAAGTAGGAACTATTCAAATAGGCGGCGGTCATGTCCGACACACTCCCACTCAAGCCGGAGATCACAGACCCTGAGACGGTCAGGGCCGCTACACGCCGATTCAAGCCTTCAGGATCCAGCGAAGACGTAGGCGAACGCTCTAACTCGACACCGCCTAACAGTTCCAACCTAAAGCCACCCATCATCATCGGCTCGCCTTCTCTGCTTCACCAGAGACCAATCGATGGGTTGGAGACCATATCTGATCCCACCGATGAGGTCAGCTTCCTCTCCCAGGACCAGCATCTCCGGGCATTGAGTGTTGCACTCATGGAGTCAAACGTCGAAGGTTTCGAAGAGGTCGCCATCGAAGAACTGTGCCGACAGATCCTTCACGTGAGCGAACTATCGAACGTTGTGGTCCTCTCATTCAGTCAAAATGGAGCCATTCCGGTCGCGTGGGCCACCTACGACGGAAGGCTCAGCAGGGCTGAGGTCAAATACTTCAAGACTTCGGTGATCCCGCTTGCGGTTGTAAGTGGTTTGATCAGTTGTGCGGAGCGGCAAAGTCCGCCATCTACGTTCAGGAACCTCTATAGGACGGCGGACCAGACCAGCCAGGAAGCGGACTTCGACGGATGGTGGAGGGCGAACCCTTGGCTTGAGCAGGCCCGCGTCTATCTCACCTACGACCGATCCCGCAAAGAGGGACTCGCGTTCATCGTTGCGACTGACAGCAGAACGCAACTAAACGACGGATTCCTAGATGCACTTGAACGCCCGCTCGAAGTGGCATCGAGCCGGATCAGGCTCAGTTACCGGTCAAAAGTCTCCGAGCGACTGTACGTCTCACTTAAGCGTCTTATGAAGGCATCGAAAGATGCCGTCGACGTTCACGAACTGGCGGCCGAGATCGCTAGCTCGTTCCACAACGTGGTGTCAAGTTCATACTGCTACGTAGCCATTATCGACAGAGGTGGCGACGTGGCCGCCCAGTCCCTCGTTGGCACGGCGATCTCAGTAGCCGGAGATCCCCTTGACTCCTCCTACTTCGAGCTGAGACTCAAAAGGCAACTGGCTGACTCAAGTGTTCCTACAGCCGGAGCACGATTCGTCGATGCAAGCCACAACTCAGGACCTTCAGAGCTGGTAGATCCGTCGTTCAACTCGATTCAGGCAGTTACAACCGCCGACTTCAACATCACTTCGGATCAGGCCCTCAAGTGCTTCATCAACTTTGGACTGTCACCCAACCGCTTCCACTGGTCCGAGTTCGAACGGGAGCAGCTCGATGAGATTGCAGCGACGGTCGAATTGGTCATCAAGGAACGAGCGAGCACGATTCGTCAGAGCAGCATCCTCAGTGAGCTTGAGCTCAAAGCGACCACGGACCGCTTGACCCACCTCCCTAACCGGGAAGTCTTCTTAGACAGAGCCAAGCAAGCACTGATTCAGTCCCGACGAGCCGGAAGCCGAATTGCAATTGCCTTCCTCGACGTAAACAACTTCAAACTCGTGAACGATCTATATGGACATGAAGTCGGGGACAAGCTCCTTGTGGAAGTCGCTCGGAGATTTTCCGAGGCCTTCCGGTCGGTAGACACTGCAGCGAGGCTCAGCGGCGACGAGTTCGCGGCTCTGCTCATCGACATCGAGAGTGAGAACCACGCCCAAGCGGTCTGCCAGCGAGTTCTATCATCGATGTCCAGAACTGTCGAGATCGGCGACCTGTCACTCGACCTAACGGCCTCAATAGGACTAGCGCTATCGGACTCATCACTCGACGCAGAGCCCGAGGCTGCAATAGATCAGCTTCTCAACCACGCAGACACAGCGATGTATCGTGCGAAGGTCAACCGATCCACCACCATCGAGCTGTATCGGAAGTCGGTAAGTCACGACGTGGAACCTCAGGACAGCTCCATCGAACTCAAACTGTCCACGTTGCAGGTGTCGATCGTAGATGGCACCCCAACGCTTTTCGAACTTTCCGGGACCAAAAAGCAGAGCTTCAGGACCCTATACGTGACAGATCCGGGTGGACAGGTCGATCAGAACATTCTTGCCGACCATAAAAGGACCTGGACCTCTTCGTTGAGACACCAGCTCTGGGGGTACGCGTGTACACAACTAGGGAAAGACAGTGGACTACGACCCCCGCCACCAGTTGACGAGAACGAGACGGTCTCCGCATCTTCGACCGACTGCGAACAACCCACCAGACTCGTAATACCGATGATCACTGAGGACCTATTCGGGACGGTGCTCACCGCAAAAGTTATCTCAGACATATCGAAGACAAGCGGGGTCACACCCTCCAACATGGTTCTCTCCTTCGATGCAGGTGACCTAACCAATGCCAGCGACTCGGCCAACAAGGCTCTACGCAGCCTAAGATTGACAACAGGGACCAAGATCATGGTCGGCGGAGATACAGAAGATCTCTTGAACCTCACTTGGCTATTGGATATGAGGCCCGAGTTTCTACATCTCCGAGGCAGCCAGATGTCCAACCGAACCCTCGTGGACACCGTCGGCATCATAGGAAGGTCCCTCAAACTCACATTCACCTACTCCTGAGCGAGTCCGCCGCATCAAGTACAAGGCAGCAACCCAAGTTGCGGGCCGGAATTACCAAACTTGTTGATCGCGATAGAAGTCGACAGCTGGTCGCTTTTCACCTAGACTCTCTTCGGTGAAGACTCCACTCTCAACGAAGGAGCAGAGGGTCGGCTTAGCGATCCTTCTGTACTCTGCGATAGCGATCGCGATCCTCTGGGTCCCGCAGATAAGTTCAGCGGCGGCAAAGAAGAACCACTCGAATCCCAAACTCTACCTCGCAGAGGGTCTCGCCCTGATCCTGATAGCCGGCTTCGGGATACTCCGGAAGAACAGGATACTCACCGCAGTACTTATGATTCTGGTCGCATTCGGACCTTGGGGCAAGTACGTAGTGCTCCCCCTTCCGGTGCTCGCCTACGGCTCTTTCGTACTCTTCAAGAAGGATCCTGCCGCCATCAAGGCCCGTCGGGAGGCTGTCGCACATAAGCGTGAACTCCGCAGTCAGGGCAAGTACCAACCGACTACGACGCCCGGAGGAAAGAGTGTGCCCAAACCTTCGAAGCGCTACACTCCGCCAGCTAATGCCATCAACGTCAAGTCCCGGAGCAAATCCAAGTAGGCGACTACGCTTGAGCCAGACTGGGGATCCACTCGGATAGTCTGAAGCACTGCCGAGCTAAGAGAGGGTGCGGGCTTGATAAGAGATTTTCTGTCTGGGAAGCGCATATTCCTCACTGGAGGCACCGGTTTCGTAGGTACGGCGCTGATCGAGCGGATACTTCACTCACTTCCAGACACCGAACTGGTGCTGCTTGTAAGGCCCGGGCGTAGAACTACCGCCACCGAGCGGGTAAAAAAGGAGATCCTCCGCAACAACTGCTTCGACAGCCTTCGGGAATCCCTCGGCCGCGAGCAGTTCGAGGAGATGGTCAGCAGAAGAATTACAGCGGTCCCAGGAGACGTAGGCAGAGATGGCCTCGGACTGGATGCCGAATCGACAAAACTCCTCGGCAGCTGCGACGTAGCGATCCACTCAGCAGCCACCGTCAGTTTCGACGCTCCGCTCGATTCAGCCATAGAAGTAAACCTGCTGGGCCCGAGCAGGGTTGCCACTGCTTATCGGTCCGCCCTGGTCGCCGCTGGCAGGTCCGGCCACCTCGTCACGGTGTCTACAGCCTACGTAGCTGGCTCCCGACGCGGAAAAGCGTTCGAAGAGTCCTTGAAGCAGTCCGACCTGTATCCCGAAATCGCATGGGAGAAGGAGGTCGACGCTGGCAGAAGCCTACGTAAAGATGTCGAGCTTCAGAGCAGGACCAAAGAGCGGCTCGCCGGATTTCAGAGTGAAGCACACCGAGAGTTCGGTGCGGCCGGTGTGGCGATCATGGCCGACGAGACCGAAAAAAGAAGAAACGACTGGGTGAAGGCTCAGATGGTAGAGCTCGGTCAGGCACGTGCAACCAGCCTCGGTTGGGCCGATGCTTATGCCTACTCCAAGGCTCTGGGCGAGATTGCCCTCGAAGAAAATCGGGGAGACCTGCCCGTATCAGTGGTCAGACCCTCCATCATCGAATCCGCACTTAGCCACCCCTACCCCGGCTGGATCAGGGGATTCAGAATGGCAGAGCCGATCATCATTTCGTTCGCACGGGGACTGCTCAAGGAGTTTCCAGGCGTGCCTGAAGGCACGGTCGATGTGATTCCGGTCGACCTCGTCGTCTCTGCGATTATCGCAGCTGCCGCACAGCCACCACCCAACGAGATGACCTTCTACCACGTCGCATCGGGATCATCCAACCCACTTAAGTATGGACAGCTGGTCAATCTGGTCCGGACATACTTCGGCGAGAACCCCCTGATCGACACTAAGGGGCAGCCGATAAACGTTCCAGCTTGGAACTTCCCCGGTCGGGGCAAAGTCCAAGGCCAGCTCCGCAGGGCGAATCAGGTGTTGGCCGCATCCGAAGCCGTAATGTCCAGACTGCCGATCCGCTCTAGGCAGAACAACCTTGCATCGGACATCTCCGAAAAGCGGGAGATCGCAAAGCGTGCACTTGGGTACGTGGAACTTTACGGCGCATACGCAGAGACCGAGGCCATCTATCAGGTAGGTAGGTTGGCCGATCTGCGCAGCACTTTGGATCAAAAAGACCTCGAAGAGTTCGACTTCGATCCCATCCAGATCGATTGGGACCGTTTCGTCTCAAACGTCCACCTACCCTCCATCGTGGAACACTCAAGAGTGAAGACGACAACGGCCAAAAAGACCGGCACCACCAAGAGGGAGCGGACACTTGCGGGACTGCTGGCGCCAGGGAACAAGATGGCAGCCTTCGACCTCGAGAACACACTGCTTGCTGCAAATGTCGTCGACTCATTCACCTGGTTAGCGACCTCCCAGATCGAAAAGATGGAGAAGGCGACCCTCGCTGCGGGTCTACTAGCTGAAGCACCTCGCCTGTTGGCACTCGACAGGCGGGACAGGACAGATTTTCTCCGACACTTCTACCGCAGATACAAAGGGGCCGATCGGGCCGAACTCGAGAAGATCGCATTCGATCTGTTCGACGAGTACCTACTGAAGAGGTCCTTCCCACAGGGTCTACAGCGGGTGAGGAATCACCGGCGAGCGGGTCACAAGACAGTACTGATCACTGGCGCCTTGGAGTTCGTTGTCGCACCGCTCGCGCCAATGTTCGACAAGGTAGTCGCATGCGAGATGGAAGTGGACTCCAAAGGTCGACTGACGGGACAACTTCTCGGTGCACCTCCTATAGGCGAGAACCGTGCAGCTGTAATGCTCGAACTCGCCGAAGAGTTCGGGATCGACAGGTCCGATACGATCGCCTACGCAGACTCCACCTCTGATCTACCCATGCTCGAGGCGGCCGGTCAGGCGGTGTGTGTGAATCCAGAGACCAAGCTGCTCCAGATTGCCAATCGACGGGGTTGGCATACTGAGAACTGGGAACGGGCAAAAGGCGGCTACCCACTCCACCTGCCCATCGGGAGCGGCAGATGAAGGCTCTAGTAGTCGAGGAGAAGTTAAGGAGATTTGCAGCCGCAAAGGTGCTTTCGGCTGCGTCAAAGCAGAAGGCCATCATGTTCGGTCCTTTGAAACTGGACGAACATGATCCGCTTCCGCTCCCCAACGAAGAGTGGATTTCGGTCCGGCCGCGCCTGTCTGGAATCTGTGGCTCAGACGTGTCTGCTGTTTTGGGTAGAAGTTCGCGATACTTCGAACCTCTGACGAGCTTCCCATTTACTCCGGGACATGAAGTCGTCGCCGATGCCATCATTGATGGTGTCTCATCTCGGGTCGTGATCGAACCGGCTCTTCACTGCAGAATAAGGGGCCTACCTGCCTGCAGATGGTGCAGGCTGGGCCAGACCCAGAGGTGTGAGCGGATCCTCGATGGCAGCATCGAGCCTGGAATCCAGACCGGCTACTGCACGTCGGTCGGTGGCGGTTGGTCGGAGGAGTTTTCGGCCCACCGGTCTCAACTCCACCTAGTTCCTGATGGCCTTTCCGACGAGGATGCCGTCATGATAGAACCACTCGCCTGCGCTATCCACAGTGTTTTGCGACTCGATTCGAATAACGTCCATTCGGTCGCAGTTCTAGGAGCTGGAACCATCGGTCTTTTGACCGTCGCTGCGCTAAGACAGCTACATCCGGGCATAAGGATCACCTGCGCTGCCAAATACTCCCATCAGCGCTCGATGGCAATGAGGCTCGGGGCCGACTTGGTCGTCGAGCCCAAACAGCTTGTCAGGACCGCAAGAAGCAGCACATCTGCCATGTCGGTCGGGAACTGGCAGTCCCAAGGATTCGATGCCGTCTTCGACTGCGTTGGCTCTGAGTCCTCTGTCACAGAAGCCATCGCATCTACAACACCTGGCGGAACTGTGGTGGTCTCGGGGATGCCATCTAATATGAGCATCGATCTTGCACCGCTATGGCATAGAGAGATCAAGCTGGTCGGAAGTTACGCATACGGCACTGAAGAGCAAACCGAATCAACCAGCGGGTATATCTCAGCAGAGGCCCAAACTGGCTCGATCGTCACAGAAAATGGAATACGGACGTTCGATCTGGCTATCTCCATGGCACAGCGACTGAAGCTCGGAGCCTTGGTCACCCATAGGTATGGCCTCGAAAACTACGAGGAGGCGATCCGATTGGCCGCTGAAGCTGGACAGAGGGGCGCCATCAAAATCGCATTCGATCCGCGCCCAAGACGGGCGAGAGAACAGGAGAATCGCAGATGAGCCCAAGACCGGGCTTCGTACTGGAGGTCGATAAGTCGACTCCGCCGACCCTCTTCTGGCACGGCGAAAACTTCCGGCTTGAGAGGCTTCCGACTGGCTCACGAATCATCTATCCACCAGAGCCGATGGACGGGATCAAGGACCCAAGGGCTGCCATCGCGGCTGCTCTTGACGCTCCACTTGGCGACTCGGAACCACTTGATTCGCTTCTGCGGCCAGGACTGCGTGTAGCGGTGTGCTTCGACGATGTGTCGCTTCCGCTCCCCCAGATGCAGGCACCAGATATTCGGCAGATGATCATCGAGGAGGTCCTCGAGCGGGTAGCACGCGCCGGCGTAGAGGATGTTAAGCTAATCGCCGCACTTGCGCTGCACCGGAGGATGACTAACTCCGAGCTGAGACACGCACTTGGCAACAGGGTCTACGACGCCACCTCCACGGCGGGGATTCTGACCCAGCACGACGCAGAGGATCCAGACAATCTGATGTTGATCGGTGAGACCGATATGGGCGAAACCGTCGAGATCAACAAGTACGCAGCAACGGCCGATCTGATCATCTACGTGAATATCAATCTCGTATCGATGGATGGCGGCCACAAATCGGTTGCCACCGGTCTATCGAGCTATCGCTCACTCAAGCACCACCACAATGTCAAGACGATGGTGCACTCGAAATCCTTCATGGACCACAAAAATTCAGAACTCCACTCCTCGAACTGGCGCATGGGAAAGCTCCTACGCGACTCCGGCATCAAGATATTCCAGATTGAGACCACACTTAATACCGACACCTTCCCACCGGCCTTCGAATTCCTCCAGAAGCGGGAGTGGGAGTGGGGACTAAAGGACCGGGCGTCGTTCGTTGGGGCGTCTGAGTCCCTCAAGCGAACGCCACCTTGGGCGGCAAGAAAGATCTTCCACTCAGTTAGGTCTCCGTACAAATTGACCAGCGTCCAGGCCGGAGAGGTGGAGGCCGTCCACAAAAGAACGTTGGAGAATGTCTATCGGCAGCAGTCTGTGGACGTCGAGGGACAGACCGACATACTCACCATCGGCCTTCCGTTCATCGGACCATACAACGTGAACTCGGTCATGAATCCGATTCTCGTCCACTGCCTCGGCCTCGGATACTTCTTCAACATGTACCGAGGTCAACCGCTGGTGCGCAAAGGCGGGGTGGTCATCCTTTCACACCCGACCAGACCCGAGTTCGACCCTACTTTCCACCCCAGCTACATCGACTTCTTCGATGAGGTTCTCGCAGACACCACAGACCCGCTCAAGATAGAGGCAAAGTACGAGGAACGATATGCCACTGACCCGTGGTATATACACCTCTATCGCAAGGGACACGCCTACCACGGAGTGCACCCGTTTTACATGTGGTACTGGGGCGCCCATGCACTCGACCACCTAGGCGGAGTGATCATACTTGGCGGAGACCCCAAGACGACGAGAAGGCTCGGATATACGCCAGCATCCACGATGGCAGATGCAATAGAGATGGCGAAGTCGATCGTCGGCCGTGACCCCACGTTGACCCATCTCCACTCGCCTCCCCTCTTGATGGCAAACGTCCACTGATCGGTGACCCAGATGAAGATACCCAAAAGCAGAACGCTTTCCTTCTTGACAAACAGGCCCACACGGCCAACGACACTCCCCGACGAGCGGATCAAGTCCAAGCTCGGTTCGAACTATGACACAGCGTGGTCAAGGAAGTATCCAGTAAGGCTGATCCGGGCAATGGTCATCGATAGCGTCGTCAGGCCAGCCATCCAACTTGTAGCCAAGCCTGACACGAGGAACGTCGACAGGATTGATGGACTGAGTGGTCCTGTGATCTTCGCTGTAAACCACTCCAGCCACATAGACACCGCAGTCATGCTCTCAATCCTGCCCGACCGCTTCCGCCACCGTTGCGTCGTCGGCGCAGGAGCTGACTACTTCTTCGACAAACGGTGGAAGGCTGCGCTCTGGTCGGGACTTCTGTCTGCAATCCCGATTGAACGAAACAGGGCTGGCCGAAGGTCAGCGGACTTGGCAAGCGGCCTAATTCGGGACGGATGGAGCTTGTTGATCTTTCCAGAAGGCGGTCGCAGTCCGGACGGCTTAGGACAGGAGTTCAGGGGTGGCGTGGCCCTTCTTGCCCAGAAAACCGGAGCACCGATAGTTCCAATCTATCTAGAGGGAACTTATGACATTCTGAACAAGAACGACAAGAGATTCAAGCCCGGTACTGTCATGGCCAGCTATGGCTCACCAATCTCTGCCAACGATGGACGCGATCCCAGAGAGGTCACAATAGAACTGCAGCGGGCGGTCGATCGCCTAGCAGACGAGTTTCATACCGATTTTCTTCAAGCTGCACGAAATGCACACTCTGGCGGTACTCCGAGCCTCCAACCGAGTCGGCGCGGCTGGATAGAGCTGTGGGACAGATCGGGACTCTCGGTATCCAGAGACTCCAAACGGACGGGGTGGCCCCAGAGGTTGATCCAACGCTGATTCGCATCCTGAATGGACCGACCTGTCGATTCAGATAAGACCTAGATCAAGCTTCTACTCGACCAGCCTGAGACCGGTCGGGGCGATCGAGCCGACCTGGGATGTCAGTTCGGTTACAAAGAGGGTCTTGTTGCCCGGAAAGATCGAGGCCGACAGGAGAATCGGATAGTCGGAGTCATCGAAAGTTATCCTCTCGCACTCCAGTGCGGGCGAACCTGCAGGGACTCCCAACAACTTTGCATCGACCTCGGGCATGGCGACGGCCGCTATTGTCTGTGTCGCATGTGACAATGGGCGCCTCAAGCTGTCGCTTTCGGATAGCAGCTGATAAAAGGACCTCTCCTCGAAGTCCCGTATCGAAAATGTGTCTGCCAGAAACGCCGGGATCCACACGGTGACCCTCGCAAAAGGAACACCGTCGGCCAGATTAAGTCGAGTAACCTCCAGGATCTCACCTCCACCAAGTACTTCGAGGATTCGACCTTCGGCTTTTACCTTCTTCGAATTCAGGATCTGTCGGCGCGGGACGACTCCGATCTCACCGAGCTGATCCTCGATCGTCGAAAACCTGCCGAGTGACTGCTCTACCGGCTTGAAGACAACGAACCAGCCGAACCCCTGTCTGGACTCGACAATCCCGTCCTTGCGTAACAGCTCCAAAGCCTTCCGGACAGTTATCCGACTGGCCTCGTAGGTCCTCGAAAGGGTGGATTCGGACGGGAGAAGTTCACCGGCCCCCAATCTCCCTTCAGAGATCTGGCGCCGAAGCTCACTAGCTATTGAAATGTATCTTGGGTCCCGAACCTGTCTTATACTTGTATTATATCTTTAGAAGATGCCTAGTTACAATTGGGCCAAAGGAAGTTTTACTAACAGAGTATGAGTTGAGCGCCCGGCCCGCCGAGCGAGAGTCTGAAGGGAATCAGTATATGGAAACCAGCAGTGCCGGAACCCCACTTGAGTTGGTACAAGGTGTGTACTCCAAATTCGACAGAGCCGTCCCGATCGGCCGAAAGAGACTAGGTCGTCCCCTGACTCTCGCCGAGAAGATCCTGATCTCCCATCTTGCGGACCCCGAGAACCAGGACCTCGAACGTGGAGTCGCCTACGCCGAACTCTATCCAGATCGGGTAGCCATGCAGGATGCCACTGCCCAGATGGCACTTCTTCAGTTCATGACTGCGGGCCTGAAAAGCGTCGCGGTTCCCTCCACCGTGCACTGTGACCACCTGATTCAGGCACAGTTCGGCGCTGACACAGACCTCGAGTCGGCTGAGGTCACAAACAAGGAGGTCTACGACTTCCTTAGGACGGTTTCGGCCAAGTACGGGATCGGATTCTGGAAGCCGGGTTCGGGCATCATCCACCAAGTAGTTCTTGAGCAGTACGCATTCCCCGGTGGGCTGATGATCGGCACCGACAGCCACACGCCAAACGCTGGTGGACTGGGAATGGCCGCAATTGGTGTAGGCGGCGCCGATGCCGTCGACGTCATGGTTGGATCCACGTTCGGCGTGAGGTATCCCAAAGTTATCGGTGTGCATCTGAAGGGAACCCTCA
This sequence comes from Acidimicrobiaceae bacterium, assembly GCA_013044385.1. Lineage (GTDB taxonomy): Bacteria > Actinomycetota > Acidimicrobiia > Acidimicrobiales > Acidimicrobiaceae > JABEUN01. The sequence goes on along the minus strand of JABEUN010000082.1, from coordinate 14,179 downwards.
AGGGTTGGACGGCGCCAAAGGACATCATTCTGAAGGTGGCCGAGATCCTAACCGTAAAGGGAGGAACCGGCGCGATAGTCGAGTACTTCGGATCAGGCGCACGTGCCATCTCTGCAACCGGTAAGGCCACTATCTGCAACATGGGTGCTGAGATAGGTGCCACCTGCTCCATCTTCCCCTTCGATGATCATGGGGCGGCATACCTGAAATCGACGGGCCGGGAGGCTCTCGCAGATCTGGCCATGGCGAATCTACACCACCTGCAGGCCGATGCTGAGGTGGAGGCAGATCCGTCTTCGTACTTCGACAGGGTGATCGAGATCGACCTGGATAACCTAGAGCCACACATCGTAGGCCCACACACTCCCGATCGTTCGAGGCCGGTGTCGAATATGGGTGCCGATGCCAAAGATAACGCCTGGCCACTAGTGCTTTCGTCGTGTCTGGTCGGTTCCTGCACCAACTCCTCCTATGAAGACATCACTAGGGCTGCACACATCGCTCGACAGGCAAAGGCAAAGGGGCTCGTCGCCAAGGTTCCGCTTCTGGTTACTCCCGGTTCTGAGAGAGTCAGGGCAACTATCGAGCGGGACGGCCTTCTGCAGGATCTTGAGGCGATCGGGGCAACGGTTCTAGCCAACGCATGTGGGCCATGTATCGGTCAGTGGAAGAGAAACGACATCCAAGACGGTCAGTCGAACTCCATCCTCAGCTCCTACAACCGCAACTTCCCAAAGCGAAATGACGGCAACGCCGCCACACTCTCCTTCATCGGGTCACCAGAGATCGTCGTAGCATACGCTTTGGCTGGCACGTTGGACTTCAATCCACTCACGGATTCCATCGATGGAGTAAAACTCGACGCACCGATTGGCGAGGAGCTTCCTAATCAAGGCTTCGAGTCCGGAGAGTCCGGCTTCCAGCTTCCACCTGCAGACGGCTCGTCGGTCGTCATCGAGGTGGACCCCGCATCTGAAAGACTTCACCTACTAGAACCATTCAGCACATGGGATGGGAAGGATTTCATCGATCTGACTGTGCTTATGAAGGCGGTCGGAAAGTGCACCACCGATCACATCTCAGCAGCTGGACCATGGCTCAAGTACCGTGGCCACCTCCGGAACATCTCCAAGAACCTCTTCCTGGGCGTCATCAACGCCTTCGGCTCCAAGCCGGGTACGGGTTACTGCCAGATTCACAACCAGGAAGAGTCACTGCCTGACATCGCGGAGCACTACCGAGTAGCTGGCGTCGCGTGGATTGCAGTTGGAGATGAGAACTACGGCGAGGGATCCTCGAGGGAACATGCGGCGATGGAACCCCGCTATGCGGGCGCCAAGGCGATCATCGCAAGATCGTTTGCAAGGATTCACGAGACGAATCTGAAAAAGCAGGGTATTCTTCCGCTGACCTTCTCGGACCCTGCGAGCTACGACCTGATCGAAAGAGACGACAAGTTCAGCGTGGTAGGACTTTCAGAACTCGAGCCCGGACGTCCCGTCGAATGTGTGCTGACCCACCCAGACGGTAGCCAGGACCACTTTCAAGCAACGCACACTATGTCCGAAGAGCACATCGAGTGGTTCAAGGCGGGTGGCGCACTGAACGTAATCAGGCAGCGGCTGCAGGCCTGACCGACTGCGTGGTCGAGAGATTCACCGAAGCTTGGACCCCTCTCGGGCGTCAGCCCCTGAGGGACCTCCAAGCGGACAGCACTCCCCTCTTGGACTCGCTCCTATAGGCCGCAGCGACTCGGTCGCCATGGAGCTGCTTTCCTAGCTGAACTAGCGTCCGGTCCTGGATTGCGGGCATCTCCCCGACTATTAATTTCAGCAAGTAATCCGCCAACTTTGGATTTCTTGCCAACACTGGCCCGTGCAGGTAGGTGGCCACTACCTTCCCGCTGAACGCGCCGTCACATCTGCTATGTCGGTCATTGCCCGTACCGACCAAGACGCGGCCCATAGCCTTTACTCCGGTGCCTAGCTGTGTCCCTCCCGAGTGATTCTCGTAACCGGATATTCTCCCTGAGTATCCAGGAAGAGACGACTCCAGCAGAATCTCGCCAACTGCTCTCGGGCCGCCCATCTTGGTAGTCCTGAGATCTAGCAGGCCGAGTCCGTCAATCGGCTTATCATCTCCGTCTACGAAGCTCTCACCGATGATCTGCAAACCCGCACATACTGCAAAGACGACCCCTCCGTTCGCCACCGCCTTCGACAGTGCTCCCGAGGCACGAAGCCTACGCGCAGCCTCTATCTGGGGAGCGTCCTCTCCGCCACCTAGAAGATAAATGTCCGCCGTCTCAGGCACGGGAGTCGAACTCCTGATCTCCAAGAGGCTCGCTCGCATACCTCGGGCGACTAGTCGACCCCTGAGTACCGACCCATTTCCGCCATCTCCATATGTCCCAAGAAGGTCCGGGTAGACAGTTACTATCGTCACTTCGGAGTCAACTGGCATAACCTTGCCTCCTCACGAACCGTTCGTCCTGCTCAAATTCCGCCACCGCCGCAACTCCCCGACGAGGTGAACTATTCTGGCAGATCCATCGTGACGTGCGGCCAAGGGGGATTCGAGCGCCTTTCGGGCCTCCTGGAAGCACGTGTAGTTCGCAAGAAGTACCACCTGCTTGGACCATTTCGATGCCACCACTAAAGCCGAGTAGACATCTTGGACAACTAGAGGACCTACACCAGCGTATTTGAGCCTGACAGCAAGGTCTAAACACCTCTCCCCTGTTACGATCACACTTCTACCCGAGAAGACATCGAACGGGACATCCCAAATCCAAGACGGATCCCTCCCGTCGGCGATCTTTGCATTCAGGCCGATCACCAAGGCAGAGTCAGTAGCTATCAAGTCAACCATTCCGACAAGTTCGGACCAACCGGCGGGGTTCTTGGCCAGCGATAACATCACCTCTGCATCTGTTCCGGATCCGATCTGATATCTGGCGAATCGACCGCTAACTGCCGACACTGCCTCCACCCCAGTAACCGCCGTAGAAGGCGGAACACCGGCCGCAGAGCATGAAGCCAACGCGGTAAGTGAATTCCGGAGATTGAAGGAGCCGGGAAGTCTCGGGTTGACCTTGATCCGGCCATCAGGGAATTCAATGGTCTGATCCGCTCCAAGTTTCCAACTTGGCTCTGGTCGGCAAAAACCACAGCCACACGCCCATGAACCAGAGGAAAAGACGATCTCGCCTCCACAAACTGGACAGCCGATCGCATCGTCAGTCCATGAGATCCCAGCAGCGACCCAAATTACCGACTCTGAAGCAGACGCCGCATAGCAGACAAGTGGATCATCACAGTTGGCCACAACCTTGGTCAAGGGCATCTCATCTACAAGAAGCCTCCACCTCTCTGCGATCCTTCGCACCTCAGAGGTTCGGTCCAGCTGATCACGGGAGAGGTTCATGAGCACAAACACCGCCGGAGCCACCATCTCGGCAACTGCAGTCAGGTAGATCTCGTCGACCTCGAGCGCTGCGAATCTTGTCTCGGCGATGTCGGGTGTTGCCTCGGCGAGAGATGACGCAAGTCCCCCGGTCATGTTCGCCCCTCCGCTGTTGGTGATGGTTCCTCCAGCCTCACGCAGGCCAGCGGCCACCAAGGCGGTCGTAGTGGTCTTGCCGTTGGTACCCGAAACCAAAACGACAATCATGTTGGAAGTGAGTCTGGTTATCAGCGAGGGGTCGAGCCTAAGAGCCACCCTGCCCGGAAGCGACTGACCGTCGCCTAGTCCCAACGCCCTTGTGAGCCGCGCAATTAGCGTTGCCGACCAGACGGCAAGCCGAGTCCTGATTTCGTACTCTCCAAAATTTGCGATCTCTGTCTCACCTCGTGGTGGGGCCGGTTCGGTTCGATTGGCCGAGCAACTAGCTCCAACAAGAGAACTAGGTCCAGCGGTCCAAGCCTACAGGATGACGGCACCGAGCCAACTTGGCCCAGAATCGGCGGGACAGTTGATTAAATGCGAAGGAGCCGGCGGGGGGATGCCGACTCCTTCGAACTTTCAGGCTGGGAGGGGGGATCTCAACCTGACATATACAATATCGCCTAATCGGCCATATTTATTTCTATAGCTGACACGATATTCTCTATCTGTTATAAAGATAGGAATCAGCATGGACATCAGACAGCTCAAGTCTCTGGTAGCAGTCCTCGATTATGGCGGCTTTTCTGCAGCGGCGGCGGCTCTGGGCACCGTTCAATCCAACGTCTCAACCCATGTTTCAAAACTCGAGGCTGAGGTCGGGTCAGTCCTTTTCGACAGACGAACTGGCAATCCAACCGCAGAGGGGCTTATTGTTGCCGCAAGATCACGTCGACTGCTGAGCGAACTCGAGGCGATCAAGTCGGACATCTCGGCGGCTCGGGGAGACCTGAGGGGCCGTGTCAGAGTCGGCATGATCGGAACAACGGCCCGCTGGCTTATTCCACTTTTGGTAACCCGGGCTCAACGGGTACACCCGAACTTGGGTCTCGAGATCTCAGAAGGCACCTCATCGGTGCTTCAGTCATGGGTTTCTGTTGGCAGGGTAGATTTGGCCCTGATCAACCGTCCGATTGGAATGGACGAAGTGGACTTCAGCCCACTGTTCACCGAAGCACTCGTTCTGCTCGTCAAACGGAACCACAGACTGGCAACGGCTCATTCAGTATCAATCAGAGACCTAGCCGGAATCGAACTGCTTGTCCCGCCAAAAGGAACGGGCTTTCGGGATGAACTCGACGCAGTCGCTGCCACCTGCGGGGTCAGGATCACACCCAAGGCCGAGGTAGATGGACTTAGATTGATTGCCGCTCTGGCACTAGATGGATTCGGACCAGCAATCCTGCCCAGCTCTGCCATTCCGCACTACCTGCAGGACAAGATCTCTGCCATTGCTATCTCCGATCTGGCACCGAGACAGATAGGAGTCGCTAGGCGGACAAAAGCCCTCGACTCCTCGACCGCCAAAGCGACGATACAGATGCTGGACGATATCCTTGCCGATACAGATACCGCCATACCTAACGGAATCGTACTGACCAGATCCAGGCGGTGAGATTCAATTTCCTAAACTGCAGCCGTCATCCGATCACCGTCAGATAGCATCACGAATACTACCAACCAGTAACCAGATTTGGAGGATTTATCCATATGAGTGGAGTTTGCGAGGGACGCGTCGTCATCGTCACCGGCTCGGGACGTGGAATAGGCCGTGCCCATGCACTGGAGTTCGCCAGACAGGGTGCCTCTGTCGTGGTCAACGATCTCGGTGCGGAGGTTGACGGCTCCGGAGCGACCACCGGCCCCGCCGGCGAAGTGGTCGAAGAGATCCGTGCGATGGGTGGCAAGGCAGTCGGCAACGGCGACGACGTCTCTGACTGGGAAGGTGCTCAGAACCTAATCAATGCCGCGATCGAATCGTTCGGCCGCCTCGACGTTGTGGTGAACAATGCTGGGATCCTGAGGGACAGGATGCTGATCAACATGACTGACGCCGAGTGGGACTCGGTCATCAGGGTCCACCTCCGATCCACCTTCGCAATGACCCGCTGGGCTGCGACCTACTGGAGGGAGCAGGCCAAGGCTGGAGAGGCCGTAGACGCACGAGTCATCAACACATCCTCCTCCTCGGGCATCTATGGAAACGTTGGTCAGTCGAACTACGGAGCGGCCAAAGCAGGTATTGCATCGTTCACCGTTATCGCCGCCCAGGAGCTGGGGCGTTACGGAGTGACCGTAAATGCGATAGCCCCAGTGGCCCTGACGAGGATGACTGAGAATCTCGGTGTCTTCAGCCACCCAGACGACCCGGCCGCTTTCGACCCGTATGCACCAGAGAACATCTCCCCACTAGTTGTCTGGCTCGGCTCATCCGAATCGGCGGCGATCACCGGCAGGGTGTTCGATGTCTACGGCGGCCATATCGACGTCGCAGAGGGTTGGCACGCTGGACCTGGTGTAGACATCACCGATCGCTGGTCTGTGGAGTCGCTCGGAAAGATCATTCCCGATCTGGTATCGAAGGCAAAGAAGAACGCCGATATGTCCGGTCAAATACCCGACTGACCCTCGCCACCGATCTAAACACCGAGGCCCGATCACAAAAGTAGTTCTCGGGCCTCGGTGCCCATCTGGGGGCAAACTTCATATCCGCGCAAAGGAATCCTCCACCTTTTCGCGTGCGCTTCAACTAGCTTCTTCTGGTAGGGACTAGGGGGGCGGTGAGGTCGGCTATGGACCGAGAGGAACTTGACAAGGGAGTCATAGAGCTATTTGCAATGGTCGGTGATAGCTTCGCCGGAGCCACTGAAGCACTTCTGAGTGGAGACAAGGTCTCGGCACGGTCCATTGTCAGCAGGGATCTCGAGGTGGACCACCTCTATCGCGAAATTGAGACGTCGGTGACAGCTGACATCATCGAGTCTGACCATTCACCAGAGTATCGGCGATACCTGATAGTCGTCCTAAGGATGATATCCGAGCTCGAAAGATCCGGAGACCTGGCAGAGCACATCGCCCGACGAGCACTTCTAGGCATCAGCGAGGAGCTCACTCCGAGATGTCGTGGAATAATCGACCAGATGGGAGATGTAGGTGTCACGATGTGGAGGAAGGCGACCGACACCTTTGCCGACAGGGACTCCAAACTCATCTCTGTCGTTGAGGCTTTGGATGATGAACTTGATGACCTACATGTCGCCTTCGCATCAGAACTCGTTGGTTGCATGCAAAACGTTGCAGTTGCCATGGAGCTCGCACTCGTCGCACGCTTTTACGAGAGATTCGGCGACCACGCAGTTAATCTGTCGCGGTCGGTAAGGTCACTATCAGGACCGTAGGGTGGATCGACCATCCCGGGGAAACCTCTAAAAGCCTCGCATAGCTAGCCTTCCAGCGCCAAAGCCGGCAAATTGGTATCTCACTCTGATGCAACCACAGCAAAGAAGAACTCCACACGCCGGCCGTTGGTCACCTTCGAGCAGCCTTCATCCACAGCTTTACGCACCGAATCGGCCAGCTGATGTGCTTTGGCGAACTTGGTACGATTTTGGCCACTTTCGGGTTGCGTGCGACTTCCAAAGGTGGCGCCAGGGCCGTTTCTAGTCTGACAGCGTCGAAAACCGCAGGTTGAACCTTGTCGCCACCAATCGAGCTATGACGATTGATCTTCAGTCAGTCGCCCCACGCAATTGATTCGAAGCCAAGAATATCCCTCACGATCACGGTCACTCCATAGCGTCAAGGGGTACGACGGGAAGTACCGACTTTACCAATCTGATGACTAATACCCGCCTCGGCGAGTGAACCTCCCACCGCTATTATCAAAAGACTGCTCCAATGATCATCACGAAGAAGGAGATACTCCACGTGCAGCTCCGGTCAAATCATTTGTGGGCATTTGCCACGGCTATGTCGACGTTGCTACTTTTCGGATGCACTTCACAACCAGCAAGTGAAACGGCCTCGACCACTCCGACGACCCGAGTCAACGCCCCTATATCCCCAACAACAGCCCGTAGTGGCGGTGTTTCGACAATTTCCTGTGGTTCCTACGTCCCTGCGTCACAAGGTGCGCCAATATCGATCACCTCGTCCAGTGGTCCACTGCGGGTGACCTTGAAAGGTACCGAAGCGAGCGGCTATAACGACATCAGCGGAGGCGTACTTACCATAGCAGGTGGCTCCGCCACGCTATTTAAAAGCGCACTGGTCCAGCCGGATGTAGGTCCGCCTCCGGTCCCGACGGGATCATTGAACTCCTATCCTGTCAGCTTGGGTTCGCTGACCAACTTCAAAAACGGAGGATCGGGACTTCCCGTCTACAACAACGCGCAACCGCCGACGCAATACCCTCTTTGCATCGTCGCCACTCACGGCCCGATGACTTCGTATTCCATCCTGCTGGAGGTCGACACAGGGGGTGCTCACTGCTGTTCTGTCGTTGATACGTGGGCGGTCACCGGGGGCAAGTACATAGCCTACTCAAGCGCATTGGTAGGAAATGGCTACGGTTACTTGACTACCCTGGACGGACAGTCCGTTCTCATCGGCGAAGACAACCGGTTCGCTTACGTCTTCGACAACTATGCAGGTTCAGCGATGCCGATACGCATCTACAGGCTCAGTTCGCCTCAGAACCACACACTGACCTCCAGTCCAGTAACTCTGGGTTCTACCGGTTCGGGGTGGACTGACATTACAAAGCAGTTCCCAGCCATAGTTTCCAAAGAGGCTCACTTCTTTTTGGTTCAATATCAGCGCGGTCTCTCCGAGCAGTACTCTGGCCTTGGCCTACTAGCGGGCTGGGCCGCAGACGAGTGCGTTTTGGGCCGCAGTGCCGAAGCGGGAGCTTATATAAACTCCCAGCTAAAAGCAGGACACTTGATCAGTTCGGCACCTGGGATGGGCTTACCAAGCGGAGCCGCATTCGTCACCGCACTAAAGAAATTCCTAATCAGTACCGGGTACTGCAACCTCAGCTGAACGCATTTTGATAAATGCAACAGAGGTGGAACAGAAAGCAAATGGCTCTAGTTCAGCCATGAACGGAGTCCCTCAGCAACAGCGCCGATGCAACCCACTCAAGCAGAGATCCAGTCGCCGGAGCATGAACAGACTCTGACAAAGCCATTCCATCTAGTCCGCCGAGAAAACGGGCGATAGCGTCACTAATGGTCGGTAGGGTTTCGGAGCTTTTAGGTCAACCTCGGAACGGGCATCTAAGGGTACAAGGACCTAATCGACCGACCATTGTCCTGCCAACTGAAAGGAAAGGCAACTAGACCGGTGCTTGGACCCTGAGGTTCTTGTTCCTGCCTACTGGCTGGCTCTGCCAGAGGTCGCTAAGCAGGTCGTCTCTAAGGGACCGCATAGCGGGATCATCCCAGCGGTTGCTTTGCTGAAATGGATCATCGGCGAGGTCGTACAGTTCACCCTCTGTTCCATCATGGCACGTACCTGGAAGGTATGAAGTGCATACGTAGCCGTCCCTGAAGATAGTTCGGACGTGCACGTTGACGCCAAAAAGTACCGAGTCCCACTCGGTCAAAACCTTTTCGAAACCTCGGTCCATCGCGTCATGATCCGAGACTGGAAGCGGTTTGCCCTCCATCCAGTTTCGCGGACTCAGTCCGGCGATCGAGAGGAACGTCGGAGCCAAATCGATCAGTCCCACGGGTTTGGTCACCGACGCCGGGGTAACTCCGGCAGATTTTGCTGGCCTCCATACAAGCGGTAGGCGCATGAGGCCATCCACGTGGTAGGGACCCTTGAACATCAGTCCGAAATCACCTCCCAGCTCACCGTGATCTGTTGTAAAGAAGATGTCAACCTCATCGAGCCAACCTTTTTGAGATAATTCGGATAGCACCCTTCCGATCGCCTCGTCGATCAGTTCGCACTCGACCGCATTTCTGGCGTTGATCTCTCTGACCTGGTCCGTCGTGAGCGTAGCTGGTACCCACGACAGCGGCGCCTCGTAGTTAGACACAAGCTTCCCCTCGTACCACAGTCGCCAGTGTCTGGGTTTATCAGCCAATATCGCCTCGCGGTCCGACCTTTTTTCGGGGTAAACATCCGGCAGTGGAACCTGGCGCCAATCGATGCGAGACACCTCCGACTGCGGCGGGTCCCACGGGTGGTGTGGATCGGGAAAACTCATCCAACAGAACCAGTCGTTCTGCTCTTGCATGCTGGAAATCCAGTCGATGGTTCGTGAGGCAATCCAGTCGGTGTGGTAATACTCCTTCGGGATGGGATTCACCTTGATCTGCGGACCACCGCTATCGCCGCCGCCTGCTCCGCTGACTTGCAACGAAGCGTCAAGTACCGGGAAGAAGCCCGATACGAACTCGGGGTGATGAGTCGACAGCCATCGGGCGTAGTGAAAGGGGCCGATCGGGCCATGGGTCGCCGAAAGCAGGTATTCAAAACCCCTTATCGACCCTGAAATGGGCGTACCATCGGTACGGCTGTTTTTGTTTTCAACAAATCTAAGGAACGGATCCAGAAATGGCTCGAAGTGGGCCTTTCCGATCAGGGCCGTCTTGAAGCCGGCACCTCTGAGCTCCTCGGCAACAGAAGGAGCGTCGGTCGGCAGTGGGACACCATTCATCCACACACCGTGCGTAGTCGGGTGCTGCCCAGTAAGGATCGTCGAGCGAGACGGCATGCACACTACTGACTGTGGATGGGCCCTGTCGTATCTGACCCCTTCTGCGGCCAGTCGATCGACCACAGGAGTCCTAGCGATCTTTCCGCCATTGCAGCCCAACGTATCGAACCGCTGCTGATCGGTCGTAATTAGCAGTATCCGCCTTGTCACCTAGACCCCCTTATAACTTTCAGTCACAGCCCCTCCACGATCCGCTTGAGCTCCTCAAGAGCAGTCCCTGAAGCGCCGGAGATCATCAGAGCGAACGTCCTGGGATCGGCGTCTGTGCTGTACAGAACTAAGCAGGAGTCGTCTCCAAGTGCAACTACATCCACGGTTCCAAGATGCTCCTTCACGATTGGAGCCGTAATCCTGTACTGAAATCTCATAGCTACTGGATCGATGGTAAGGATCTGCTCTGGCAGCTTGTTTCCGGCGTCGGTGGTGATAGTTCTGACGTCGCCCTCTACATGTGACTCAACAATGCCGGGAAACCACTCGGACAGACGTTCCGGAGCCCCAACCAGTTTCCAGACATCTGACGCCGGCTTGTTTATCAGAATCTGTTCGCGCAGCGACCCACGGCTCACGTTGACGAAGAATCCGCCATCTTCCACCGGTTCGGCTCGATTGCTATCAGAGGATTCGGTCGGCGATGAGTGCTGGTGAGTTGTGTCCTCGGCCACCACGGCACCCCCTTGTTCGGCAATTCCAACGCAAGCTCGGAACCCAACAGTAACCGAAATACCCGGAAACTGGAACGCACACCGACTTACTAGAGAGATCCGATACCCGACTTGATCAGGATCTGCACAGTTGAGAACTGCAACGTCTCACATAGCTTCGGATAGAGGTACCGGTGTCGAAAGCGAACATAGTCGGCTTGGATAAATATGGATTTGAAAAGATCGACGTTGTTCTGGTCTCTTTATAATCAACTACCTATACCCCCGAGTTCCGCGCAGTCCCTGTCGGTGCAAGAGGTCAGCCAACGGTACCTCTGTCAAGTGGTGGGCAATAGCTAGCTATGAAACTGTTCTTGGCCCAGTTGATTGAGGGATCAAACCCGTCGAAGTAGACCCGTCGAAGGGCGGAGTCGATGAAGTTCCGTTCCTTCTGTAATCGCAACGCTAGGTCTACTACTGCCGAATTGAATCCATAAATCAAACAAAGTTAGCTTCGGAGAATCTTCAATCGAAGTCGCCTGTCGGTCTATGGGACCGCAATAGAACCTGACCCACGCCAATAAAGCAATCAGATCAACGCTTCCTAGCTGTATTCATCGCACGAGGTTCAAATCCTCCGGCACAGAGTCGGGAAACTCGCTCCTGATCAGCTGCCTTCGGAGCCCTGGCGCTTTCGCTCTGCGAGCCTGGCTCCTAAAGCTGCCACCTGAGAGCGGTGACTCATTCCAAGCTTTGCCAGCAGGTTAGAAACATAGTTCTTGACGGTCTTTTCTGCAAGAAACATCTCGCCTGCTATCTGTTTGTTAGTCTTACCATCAGTTACTAATTCGAGAATTCTGCGTTCCTGCGCTGAAAGTTTCGCTAGCGGATCCTCTTCATCTTTGGGTGACCGGAGCCGGGCCAAAACTTTGGCGGTGACCGCTGGATCAAGCAAGCTCTCCCCTGCTGCCACCCTTCTAATGCCACCTACTAAATCGGTGAGTTTGATCTGCTTGAGCAGGTAACCAGATGCTCCTGCAAGAATTGCAGAGAATAACGCTTCATCATCTGAGTGGGAAGTAAGCATGAGACAGTAGACATCTGGGTAACTCGACCGGATCTCTCTGCACAGCTGGATACCATCCCCGTCTGGAAGTCGAACGTCAAGCAGAGCCACGTCCGGCCTTGCACTCGAGATCCGTGCTAGGGCCTCTTCAACAGATCCCGCTTCGCCGGTAACCTCTAGATCCTCTTCAGCATCGATGAGGCTGGATATGCCCCACCGAACGACCTCGTGGTCATCCACAATAAAGACCCTTATTGTCATATCATCAACCTAGTGCACCGCAAAGGGCAGTGATGAGGTCTAATACAGGGTCGAACAGCAATATATCCCCGCCAAAGGTCCCAGAGTTCGACTCCATAGGGCGGTTCCAAAGCTGGATTCGGATAGACAATAAACATAGGAGAGACTAGGAGAGTTGTCACATGGCCCTAGAACCGTCAAGGAGTTCCTAAGTGATACGAACAATTGTCGTGGGAGTGGACGGCTCCGAAGCCTCACTGGCGGCGCTGCATTGGGCTGGAGAGTTGGCGCTCCAGCTGGGATGCAGAGTGATCGCAATTCATTCGATGGGACTTCTCCCAATTGAACAGGACGGACGCATCCTCGCAGTGGATGAGGCTCGAAGCGTCATATCGGAGCGAATGAGATCGGATTGGTGCAACCAGATCGACGAGATGGGAGTCAACTTTGACTGCGTTGTCGTCGAAGGAACACCGCTAAGCGGTCTGTTGTCGAGCTGTCAGGAGGCCGGAGCGGACCTGGTCGTGATCGGGACACGCGGGCACGGTATCGGGGAGAAGTCGATCGGCAGCACCGCCCACAAGGTGATAGAGCTGTCCTCGATACCTGTAGTGGTGCTTCCACCCCCTACCGTGGGAAGCGATACTTAGAAACACCAAATTAGGGGATAATGCCAAATATCGTCCAGCAATTGCCCCTAGCACTGGTGTAAACCTAAGTGCATAATGCAATACAGGAGGTGCAGCATGACAGACGTCAAGTTCACAGATTTTAAGGTTCCGCACACCGGGGTAGTACTGGTGGGAACAGATGGTTCCGATGGCGCAGCTAGAGCAGTAGCTTTCGCAGCGGACGAGGCAAAGGCCAGAGGTGCCAAGCTAATGGTGGCACACAGCTGGTTCATCCCTAACTTCGGATACGGATCGGCCTACGTCGCTCCTGTCACAGATATCGAGAACGCAGCGAAGGAGATCTTGGACAAGATCCTCACTCAAGCCAAGGCCGAATACCCAGACTTGGCCATAGAGGGTAGGTTGCTCGAGGGAACCCCCGGAGTGAGGCTCTGCGAGATTGCAGAGAAAGAGGCCGAGGTCGTGGTGATCGGTACACGTGGCCATGGAAGCTTCACGAGTCTCCTACTAGGTTCGGTCAGTTCATACGTGCTACACCATTCACCAGTCCCTGTGCTTTTAGTACGACCCGAAGTCGACCAGAGCTAACTCAAACTCAGCAACCAATCCAGTCTCAGCGGTAGAACAGGCTGGGCCGCCTAGGCGGACAAGGCGGGTGACCACGCCACGAACATGAGAAAGGGGCCCTCATTGGGCCCCTTTCTCATGTTCAAGCTCCAGTCGCCGACATTAGCGTCTTCCTTCGCATAGCAGATTCGACCCGAATCTAGCCGAACGCACCTTTAGAACCGGAGCGCAGTTCATCTAAGTAACGTAAGAGCACCGTGATGGATGCTGGTCCATTGCCTACGCCCGGTCGTCTTCAATTCCAAGAGTGACACAGCTGGCGCATGTTTTCAACACTTAGGGCCGTTATTTCTCACTCTCCGTAGTTGTTCACCTAAAGTCCTCTCCCCCTGTGCCGATACAAAACAAGGTGGTTTTGTGTCTAGTGGTAGAGGTGCTTTGAGATGACCTGGAGGGCCAGAGGTTACCGAAGAAGGGGCGGCTTGGCAAGAAGCGCCGCTGTCACCGGTGTCGCGTTTGGGCTGATTTTCGTCGGATACAACGGAACTGCTGCAGCGAATTTGAGTCATAATTCGAACAGAACTCTCGGTTCGCTCACCGATGGCTACAACGTCAAGGCCTCCGGCGGTAGTCCGATAGTCGCCATGGTACCCACCCCAGACGGCAAGGGTTACTGGATAGCTGGACCCGATGGCTCGGTCTATGCATCCGGCGATGCAGGACTATACGGCTCTCTGGCGGGCAAAGTTTTGAACGCTCCCATCGTCGGCATGGCTGCAACACCCGATGGCAAGGGCTACTGGCTCGTAGCATCTGATGGTGGAATCTTCACCTTTGGTGATGCGACCTACCT
>JABEUN010000010.1 GCA_013044385.1 Acidimicrobiaceae bacterium | reverse complement strand
GTTCCCAAAATAGGCCGTGATCAGGACTTATCATCTCTGGTTCAACCGAGCCTCTACGACGTCTCGCAACGCGTCCCCGAGAACGTTCACTGTTAGGACCGTAAGCACGATCAGTATGGCGGCCGGCCAGATCTGCCACCAGTAGCCATCAAAGATATTGTTGACACCACCAGCGAGAATCTCTCCCCAATTTGTCGCTGGAGGGGGGATGCTTAGTCCGAGGTAGCCGAGTGCGGCGAACGTGAGAATGGCATCTGCAACCTTCAGCGTTCCGTTGACTACGACTACGCCAAGGACATTGGGGACGATGTGTCTCGCAATCAATCTGCCACGCGGCGATCCGAATCCGGTCGCTGCGCTCACATAATCCCTCGTTCTGAGGGAGAGAGTTTCACCTCTAACCAGACGAGCAGTTGAGAGCCAACTTACGGCTGAGATCACGATGATGATCAACCACAAGCTCGGCCGCACTATCGCCGCAAGAAGGATGATAAAGAAGAGGAACGGGATCGACAGGAACGCGTCCACGACCCTCATCATCACTGAGTCGACAATCCCGCCCACGAAGCCGCTCACCGTACCCCAGATCAGCCCGAAGGTGGTAGCCAGAAGCCCGACGGCGAAGCCGAGTTCTATTGTGCTCTGACCACCGAGCATGAGGCGACCGAGTTCATCTTTTCCGGTAGGGCTTGTACCTAATACATAGGCCGCCGAGGGAGGTTGGTTCTCCAGCACAAGATTTGTCGACACTTGATCGGTCTGGTGGATCATCGGGCCGACGAAACAGAAGAGTACGATCAGTACTAGGACCGCCAAGCTCGCCACCGCCAGCTTGTTGGCGGCAAATGTCGACAGCGCTATCCTTGCAAGACTCCTTGGATTCTGCTCGTCATCAGACGTCACATCATTTGAAGTCTTAGTCATTTGACACTCAAGTTTCCGGCCCCCTAAGCAGACTCTGCACCAACAACCGATATTCAAACATTCGGTCCCTCCTCCCTATCCGGCAGAAGATATCCGACCTTTTGTGACGATACACAACATCGTCTCTACTAGCACTAGTAATCCCAAGAAACCTACGTTCTCGTGCCAGGATTGCAACAGGTTCGGTCGATGGCACCTCTAAAGCCGCAGACTCGACCTGTACGCACAGGCGGGCACTGACGGACAACTGCACTACTCCTGGCCGATCAGGATGCGTCGGATCTTGTCGATCCTCTTCGCCTCGATACCCCGGTCCTCAAGCTCATCGACGAGACGAGTTACAGCAAGACCAAGGTTGATGCCAAGCCATCTGAACGGCTCGGGCTCCCACTTTCTCTCTTGACGTGCGAAGACCGTACTGGCTGCACTTTTGTCGGATGCTCCGACGATCTGTCGGGCGGTGACCCTAGCGACGAGGTTTGAGAGCGCCACACCATCGCCTGCGTACCCTCCAATTCGCCACAGTTTGCCGTCCTGATTCGGCACGACCCTCGGGAACCAGTCCCTTGAAACCCCTAACGGTCCACCCCAGTGGCGGACGAACCTGATTCCATCCAGCTGTGGGAGGAGTTTGATCAACTCTCGCTGAAGCACATCGCGGGTGGGACCGTGTACATCGTTGGCCTTACGAACGATTGAACCCCAGTGGTAAGGAGCGCCACGTCCTCCGAATGCTATCCGTCGATCGCTGGTTACCTGTCCATATATGCGTAGATTCCTGTGATCCGCAAAGCACAGACCTAACGGAGGAGAGCCGATCTGCTCATACTGAGCGTCGGTGAGCGGATCGGTCGCAATCATCATCGAGTAAAGGGGAAGAAGCTGTCGGCGCCATTGGGAAAATCTACCGGTATACCCCTCGGTAGCCACCACTATCTTGTCGGCTGAGACCCGGTACGAACCAACTCTCAATGAGCCTGATTGGATCGAGGTCACCTCGGAGTCTTCAAAGATCGTGACCCCCCGCCTCTCAAGCGCAGTCGCGAGTCCCCTCACGAGTCTGGCTGGCTGGACAGATGCACAAGCTCCACTGAATGTCGCTCCGGTTGTGTATGTCGCAAGCAGATACGATTCGGTCTCTTTTTTATCCAAGATGGTCGTTGAAGTGGGATTTCCGATCTCGTCATCTTCTTCTACTTCAGCTATCGATCTACTAGCCTGAGCGGGATTACGGATAAGTGACAGCTTCCCGGCCTTGGTAAATGCACAGTCGATGCCGAGATCGGCCACCTTGCTTCCGATCTCATCGACGGTCTCTACCAACTCCTTCGCAAGGTTCCGGGCTGTCATTCTCCCATACTGCCTGGACACCTTGGCCATCGGGACCGGGAAGATCGACGACACCCACCCCCCGTTTCTCCCGCTTGCACCATATCCCACGGTCTCACGTTCGAAGATCCCAATTTTCAACGAGGGATCCAGCTCTGACAGGTAAAGGGCAGTCCATAGTCCGCTGTATCCGCCACCTACTATGGCTACATCAAGTTCCAGAGAACTCCGTAGCGGCATCCGCCTCTCAAGCGGAACCATCTCCGATAGCCAGAAGCTTGGAAGTCCGCACACCTGCCACTGGTCAGTCACCCGGCCAACCGCCTTGAGATCCCCACTTTGCCGGACAGAAGGAGGCTGTCGATAAAAGTGAGGCGCCACACTTCAATAATGAAGTACCACCAGCCCTACCGACGAAGAGTCGCCGCGTAAAGTCAACCCCAGAATCTTGGCTGCACCTACCATTCATTCTTGCCCCCCACAAAGTACTTATCTGGCGGAATATACGACTTTTGCGTCAACGACGGTGAGCTGGACCTCGACATCGAGAACGTCTCGAGGATCACAGATAGCAGGATCCTCGGCCCATGCGACGAAATCGGCAAGATAGCCCGGACGCAGCATCCCCAATTCGGAATCGGCACCGATGGCCCTTGCCGCATTCGTGGTGTAGCCAGCTAGCGTCTCCTCACCGCTCAACGGCCTACTGGAACCGATGGCTCCCTCGTCCGCAAGGTCAGGCGCCCTACGTAACTGTGCAGAGAAGAAACCAAGTCGCGGGTCGAACGGTGCAACTGGCCAATCTGAACCCAGTACGACCAAAGCACCAGCTCCGCTCAGGTCCCCTGATCGCATGGTATGCGAGCAGCGGTCCGCACCCAGACGTTGAGACCAAGGGTCGCTAAGGTCTGGCTTCATCCACCTCATGTGTATGGGTTGCATCGAAGCGACCACTCCTTCGGGAGCGAATCGGGAGATGGTCGGATCTGGCGCCGTCTCAATATGTTCAATCCTGTGTTTCGCGTTCGTGCGTGGTAGGCCGGAGTACGCGTCCAGCACGTATCGGACGGCCCGATCGCCGATCGCGTGGGTAGCCAAACTGTAGCCGGCCGAGGCGAATCTCTGAATCAGCTGGTCATACCTACCGAGATCGGGCCACATGGGAGCTCCACCCCCACCGTGCGAATCAGGTTCTTCCAACCAAGCCGTTCCAGTCTCAATGACGCCGTCGAGAATAAACTTCACGCCTGAAGCAGTCCACAAGGATCCCTGCTTCTGAGCAGTGCCGAGAATCTCCGAGATCTCCTCATCGGTGGTGAACGGATTCATCCGGTAGTGGAGCGCCACTCTCAGATTCAGTAGTGACTCGTCCTCGAGCTCACCGAGCAATGACACCGTGTTCAGATCACCATCCATTTGATGTACAGATGTGATGCCAACCGCGTTCTGGCGGGCCATAGCATCGCTGTACCAGGACAGCTTCTCAGAGTGAGACGGGGTATCAAGCAGATTTCCAACGAGCTGCATTGCAGACTTCTCGCGGAGCTCACCAGTCGGCGCGCCATTTTCGTCGCACACTATATAACTGGCATCTTCGAACCTGCGAGGGCCATCGATGCCGGCCATCGTGAGAGCATGGCCATTTACAAACGCAGTATGCAGGTCTAACGCATAGACCAGCATGGGTCCTTCACCGGCCGCATCTGCAATCAGGTCGTAGTGATAGGGCTGGCCACCAAAGGTTGAGTACTCGAGAGCAAAGCCTAGGATCCAACCACCTGGACCAACTTTCTTACGCTCGTCTACTAGGCGACTTCGCAAGGCATCCAGCGACTCCGTCCTGTCGAAGTCCACCCCCCGTCCGAGCTCCGCACCGGAGAAAAGGTGTTGGTGCCCATCGGCGAGCCCAGGGGTCACCGCCCAACGCGATCCATCGAACATCTGCGTCTTCGCATCGCAAAAATCGCGAACCTCGTCGTCGGTCCCAACTGCGACGATACGGCCGTCCTTGACGGCTATCGCCTCTGCGAACGGTCGAAGCGGGTCCATAGTCCGGATACGGGCTCCGAAGACTGCAAGGCTAGCCGACATCTTAACTCCTTCTAGAAACGTGTATTAGAGGGATACGTTCAGCCCACGGCAGCGCAACCTCGAGGGCCCTTGCCAACTGCAGGACTGACATATCATCTGAAAATCCACCGACGAGTTGGACTCCTATCGGGAGGCCAGCGCTCGATTGGGCGAGCGGGAGGCTGATAGCAGGCTGCCCTCCGCAGTTGAAAAGTGGTAAAAACGATTCGACATCTGCCCAGCTGCCGAAGAAGGAGACTGAGTCCAACGTCCCCTCTGGTCGATACCTACCGATCTCCGGCGGTAGCTGGCCGAGAGTCGGAGTAACGAGGATGTCGTAGTTCTCGAAGAACCGGGCCAACCTTCGATTGACATCATTGAAGATATCCCCCGCTGAAAGAAGCTCCTGGGAACTGATCTTTGCGCCCTCCTCGCAGATCGTAAGTGTCTGCGGCTCCAACTGAGTGTCATCGATCGGTCTGCCGGTAAGGGAACTAACTCTGCCGGCGAAGTGCGCAGCGTCTGCCGCCCACATTGTCGCCATCGCCCACAGAAAACTGTCCCAAGGAACCGCGGGCTGGTCGGCTTCGACCTGGTGTCCCATCTCCGTCAGCAGCTCCCCTACGGCACTTGTTGCTCCAGCCACTTCAGGATCGACCTCGTGGGAGCTGAACGAGTTCAATCCAATTGCGATTCGAAGCCCTCTCGGTAATCGGTCGAGGTTCTCCATGTAGCCCGCTCCCGAAGGAGTAATTGGATAGGGATCACCTGCAACTTGGCCGGCGAGTAGATCCAATGCGAGTGCCGAATCCCGCACAGTCCTCGTCAGGACGAACGACGTAGCGAAACCCGCAAGTGCTGCACCAAAAGGTGCAGGAGATATCCTGCCACGCGTCGGCTTAAGACCAACAACCCCGCAGCATGACGCCGGTATCCGGATGGATCCTCCTCCATCACTTCCGATCGCTATCGGAACCATCCCCGAACCTACGGCGGCTCCTGCACCACCACTCGATCCACCGGCGCTTCGGTCCCGATCCCAGGGGGAGCGGGTGGGACCGAAAGCGGCCGTCTCGGTGACGCCAGCAATCGCCAGCTCCGAACTTGCAGAGCGACCAATCGGCACGAGTCCGGCCGCACCGATCCTGTCGAATAGGTGAGTCGAGACACTCGAGGTGTTACCGATTCCCAATCGACTACCAAACTCGACTAGGCGTCCAGGCTCGATATTGCCGATGTCCTTAATCAAGGTCGGCACCCCAGTGAGTGGAGCATCGATCACTGGATTGGCAGTCACGCCATCCGAATAGGTCTCGACGACCGCATTCAGTTCGGAGTTGACCGCCCGCACCGCATCGATTGCGCAGGCGGCCACCTCCATAGCCGTCACCTCTTTGGACCGGATCAGGTCTGCCAGGCCCACCGAATCATAACCTGCGTACTCGGAGGACGACAGTGACAATTCCTTACTCCTTTGTGGAGGCTTGAGCTAACTAACTGACTAACTGACTGTCCAGTTGGACCAGTTCGGGAAGCCAAACACCTGCTGGGGCTGCCAGCCCTTGAGTGTGTTCTTCACAACAGATATCTGCGTAGCCCAAGTTGGGAACCAGAGTGCTGCTACCTGCTTGGAGATGTAATTCTCGTAGGTGAAAAGTGCAGCAGTTCCAGACTGCGTGTGGGTTGCCTTGATCAGTGCATCAGCGGTAGGCGAAGAGTACCCGCCGCCCCAGTAGTTGCCAGTGGCCCACTCCTGTCCTCCAGAGGGGAAGGTACCCAGATCACCATAGTTCCAGAGCCAGTTCGGGAAGAGCTTGATCGCCCAGTTACACGGCGCAGAGGTCGGACATAGTCCGCCGAGCGTGTAGACGCTGGTGGTCGACTGTGGATTGAACGTGATCGAGATTCCAGCACTCTGGGCTGCCGTTTGGAAGGCCTGCACCTCAGCGGTCAGAGTCGGCGATGTATTCACATAGAGCAGGGATAGTACGAGCTGCTGACCAGCCGATATCCCCTGGCCGCACTGGCTTGCTCCTGTTCCCGGACTCTGACAGGTCATCACTCCAGACGAGTTCGGCTGCCACCCATGGGATGTCAAGAGCTGACGGGCGGACGAGACCGAGTACGGATACGGATCGGTCTTCTCCTGCGGACTTATGAACGGCGAACCGGGCGAGTTTGGCACTGGGCCGTACGTCTGTACTCCAATTCCGTGCAGCACGGTCTTGATGTATAGCGGCTGGTTTATAAGGTGCTGCAACGCCTGACGGATATATAGCTGGCTGTCGAGTGCTGCATAAGGACCGGTGTAGTTCACAACTCCCCACTCCACAAAGTCAGGAATCCACGGAGCCACTGTGTACCCATTGCTCTGGAAGTATCCCTTGAGGCCCAGATACTCGCTGTAGGGAAGGAAACCGTAGTCGAGGGTGCCGGAGCGAAGCGCATCCACCTCGGCTGCGTCGCTAGCGAAGCTCTGAATAATGACCTGATGGAGATGAGGCTTCTGAGGGCCGGTGTACTTGGGGTTCGCTGTCAGCACGACACGTGAAGTAGTGGGATCGTAAGCGGTCATCGACCATGCGCCGTCAATAGCTTTCCAAAGTGGATTTGTACTGTATGTTGACAGGGTCTCAGACTGCTTGGTCAGGAAGTTGAACACTGCCTTGGCACCAGCTGGTGTTGCAGCATTGTTTCCAACCGGACCGGTCATGCTGGTACGGTCCCACTCATATGTCGGGAGAGGGATGATGTTCGTAAGCTCGTTGTCGGCCACCCACTGCTGGCTGTAGCTGCCATTCAAGTGGATAACGAACTCACTCGAGTTCGGATAATCAACGCTAGTGATGTTGTCAGGGAAGTTTCCTGGAACGTAACTTGCGACGCTGGTTTTGTTCGCATCGAAGAGTTGGAAGAAGAACTTAACGTCGTTGGTGGTTACCGGCTGACCGTTAGACCATGTCCAACCGGGCTTCAGCTTCACTGTCACTGTGGTGTTGTTGTTGGAGAAAACCGGAGGTTCAGCAATGCTTACGGCCTCATTAACCGTCGGACTACTGCCTGCACCGGTCTCATAAAGTGGAGCCCACAAGCTGTACTCGACCGCTTGTTGATACTGTGTCCAACTCACTTCGTTCGGGATCGGCAGGATCCATTTGAAGTAGTTCGGACCAAACGCGTAGGTCACACTTCCCCCGGAAGCAGCCCCAGACGCTGAGCTTGATGATGACGCCGTACTACTTGCCGAGCCACACGCACTCAGCAGCAATGCTGCTGCAGATGCCGTGGAAAGAAGCTTTGCGAGACGACGAGAACCTGACTTTTCCAACTTTGCCCCCAGCCTTTTCAATGGTCAACCACACCCGCGCCGACCATTAGAAACTAACTATATACGTTTTGTCCCACGCAAGTCAGTCAGATTGAATTCCGGCAGATTAACTGCGATTAAATGTCGCTTTGGGGCCATCTCAAATCGCGTAGTCGATGATCAGGGCCGAGTCGACTCGGAATTCAGGGCGGACGTCTTGAGCTGGGATCCGATCACGAACGGTCGTCAAAAGAGTCAACGAACGAACGTAGCCTCATCCGAAATCCGTCGATCAGCGCGGTCAGACCGATTTCAAAAGCTCCATCGGCCCGCTTTCCATCGTCCCGTTTGACGGCCTTTGTAAGGAGCGGGACCTCATCAGATCGGCCATCAGTATCGATCATCACAGTTGGCGCTACTAGGTCCAGTGCTGAGCCAAGAATAAAGTTCTCAATCGCGTTGATAACGGGCACGCAGTCCTCCACAGGCCAACCGGCCCCGACCATGGAGGACACCTCCTGCTCATACATCTGCAGTACGATGGGAGCCCTGATCGCTCGGGTTGACAGAAGCTTTATCGAATTCGGATGTGCCGCAAATGCCGATCGATAGGAACGAGCCCAGACGAGCATCGCTTCGTCCCATGGAAGTCGCCTGAACGCTTCAGTGTCAATCGGCTCTACTACCACCTCTCGGATCAGCTCTACCAGTTCGTCCTTGGAACGGATGTGGTTGTAGAGCGATGATGTTTTGACACCGAGGCGGTCTGCCACCCTTGACAGCGTGAATTCATCTTCACCCTCTCTGTCAAGGATCTCAATTGCTGCCTTTACTATCCCGACAGTCGAAAGGATCGCAACCTTTGGTCGTCCCACAACACCTCTCTAAAGTCGACTGCGCGTGCTCACGCGCCAAGCCATACCGTAGTAGTACAAAGCCACATCGGCACATCAACCACGTCCAAATGAGCCTTCTGACTGCTTACAAAATAGATCGGACGGACGCGAGGAAGCTGCAATCTGATCGAGGCATTAAACACTTACGTTTATACAACGCTTCAAGTGCCATCACTATGGTATCGCTAATCCAAAACCAGGGTGGACCGTCCAATTATCACCGGAAATATAAGTAGGCCGGACGGGGAGATTGAAATAGATAGTTGCTTCATCCAAAGCTTTTCCAGAACTCACGGCTTCGAGTTGCTGATCAATGCTCGCCAGTTCAGAACTTGCGAGCTGTAACCACTGACAATCTTGCCGAGTGGTTTAACTGAAACCGGTGCACCCGCAAACTCTGGCCCACCCATCAGCGACTCCATGACCAGGCATCGATGACGAACACCATGACGTCAAAGCCCCCACACAAAGCCGGCGCAAATTGGCTACAGCAGCCTTAGTTGCCCGCTTTTCCAAGGCGGATTAGTCGTACATCTAACCAGCGAGATGGATCAATTCGCAATGGTCAACTAGCGTCGCCGGACGAACTTCGGTCGCTGCAGTCACCCAGTCCTAGCTAACGACTAGAGCCCCAGACACTTGCCAATATTTTGGTCCAGACTAGGAATGTACTTTCCTCTTGCGCCTATACATTGAGCAGAGGCGTGCCACGAGAATTTCGAGCGCCATATCCGGTGGGAGCACGGGGTCACCGCGTAGCGCCCGGTCAGCCTCAGAAATCCAGTTGAACGCCTGCCTAAAGTCGCCGAAATCCAGAGATCTAGCTATCGGAATCATCTTCCCCGCTACAAACGGATGCTTTGACCCCTTACCAGTCAGCAATCCGCTCCGGCGCAGGGCGGAGTTGACGTCGTCTCCCCTGGTAATCGACGGAGAGGCTATAGATGCAAGTTCGGAAAGGCGCTTGCCGATAACGGCAATCAGAATGACAGGGTCACGTCCCTGGTCGACGGTTATGGTACGCAGAACGGCGAGTGCCGCCGAGGCGTCCCCCTTTTCGATCGCCTCAGTCAGGTCCCAAAATGGAACAGCACCGTGATCGCCCAAATACTCTGCGAGATCGTCGGATTCAATCCTGACACCGCTGCCATACCTGGATTCCAACACCCGAAGGATAGATTCGAGTCGGCCCAAGTCATCGGCTAGATGCTCCACGAGTAGCGAGATCGCCCCTGGCGAAAGGGTCAACTGGAATCCTCGTGCCGCATCTTCTACGAAACTACGTCTATCCCCTTTTCCAGTAGGGGACTTGACTATTTCGATTCCACCGCACTTTTTGACCAACTCGATGAGGTTGTCCCTGCTAGCACCTGTGTTCTCACCTTCGGCTTCGTCCTCTTTGACCGCTGATCTTACCTCTCTCAATTCAACAAAGACTAGGAAGTTCGGATCCACACCGTTTTCGATCACAGCTGTTGCGAGCTGCCTCTCGTCGGCCGACAGCTTCGAGGCCTCTCTTACGACGACCAGTGCCCTCTCGGAGAACATAAAGCTCTGATTAGCGGCCCTTAGCGCTTGATCTACATCATCCATACCCGCTGTGACGTCGATGACGTCAGCTCCGCCAACCCTGATCGCCGAGACCAATTCTCTCACCCGTCGAGCAACAAGTTCCTGATCATCACCCCTTATGATCATCACGTTCCAGGCTGGCCGAAACACCTTTGCGGGCTCGCTCATTCGGCCAACCACCTACTCCAGCAGATCGTCATCGGTCAAGTCGATGATGGCATCGAAAAATCCAAGGGCATCAGAGGCCAACTCGAATGCACTAACGGCTACCCATTGGATGGAGAATCCAGCAAGAACCCTCGCGTTTGACATGAATGCCAACGCAGAGATCTGCTCGAAATCCGATAGAGAAGAGAGCTCCATGCAAATTAGTGGCTTTGGTCCGAGCAGTGGCGCTGATTGCAGAAGTGAAAGGACCGCTCCCACCTCAACCGAATTTGCCGGCTCTATTACAAGCGCCGCACCCTCTGGAAGGAGGGAGGGCAGGGTCCCACCACTACGGTCTCCGAGAGACCTCTCGCGAAAGACCCTCATCAGGTCAGACGCGTGGATATAGAGAGCCAAGGAGATTCCAGAGCGGTAAGAGAGAACATCAAATCCAACGCCGTCGTCTCGCCAAGGGATAAGTAGCTGTTCGAATGGCTGCTGTTGGCCGGCAGAGCTAGATAGGACCTTGACAACTTCGGTCTCGCCAATCTGTAAAGAAACTGAGATTCCCCGAGTTTTGAACTCCTGTGCAAGGCGACCCGCCTCGGCAATTGATCCAGCAGCACCCGTAGGGAGTCGCAACAGAACAACATCGGCGCCGCTGCCAGCTATACGATTGAGTTCGTCGTGCTGGCTCGCAGTGACAGAAGACGCCTTTACATCGACCACTACTGCCATAGGGAAGGTACGGAAGTCGATCCTTTCAGCCACGCAGAACACCTGTCCAATCAGTCGTTGGAAGCTGAACGAGACTCAGTTGCATGCCTCGCCAAACTAGTAGACCAAGAAGCTAAAAGAGGCGGGAACCGAGCATTCTCCGGTACTTGCCGACTCTCGGGTCGCCTTCTTGGAAGCTCGCAAGGAGATCAAGAAACTCCTTTTGTGCCACCTCGTCACCCTTCACCTTCTCGAGGAGACTCAAGAGCCGCTCCTCCGCTTCCGCTGGATCAAGTCCGCCTAAGCCGGAAAGAGCTAGTCTTGCTTTAGCAGCAACTTTCGCGGACTCTGATGTCTCCGGAATCTTTGCAAGCAGCGCTAACGCGTCCTCATACCTGCTCTTGTCAACCCAGAGCGCAGCAAGTGCCGTAATGGCCTTCGGATTGAGCGGCTCCAACTCCAAAGCTCCCTTTAAAGACTCCTCGTCTCCTATTTCGACGAGGATATCTACCGGCGAGGCGACGGGCGCTAGCCGGTTGACAAACTCCCTCACACCGGATTCCGGAAGCGCACCCACAAAGCTGTCGATCACTTTGCCGTCCTTCAAAGCGAAGACGGCCGGGATCGACTGCACCTTGAATGCCGAGGAGACCATCGGGTTCTCGTCCACATTCACCTTTGCGAGCACCACCCTCCCCTCAGTCTCAGCGACAACCTTCTCAATCGTTGGGCCCAAGGTTTTGCACGGACCACACCATGGTGCCCATAGGTCGACCACGACTGGTACGCTCATCGACTTCTCTATCACTTCGCTCTGGAAGTTTGCATCGGTAACATCAAGCATGATTCCAGATTACCCTGGGCCGTATAGCCGCGGCGCAGCGGGCTGGATAGGTAGGACTGCCGACACAATCGGTCCGCCGGAACTTAGGATTGCAGACCATGGACGGTGTAGATTTTCAAGCGATCTCCAGATGGATGAGGACGGTATACCCGACCCTGACCGGCGAACTGGATTTCAAACTCATTGCCGGCGGTCGGTCGAACCTCACGTTTGAGGTCACCGACCAAAACGGAATCTCTGTGATACTTCGGCGACCTCCCACTAGTCACGTCCTTCCGACTGCTCACGATATGCGCAGGGAGTTCGAGATCATTTCCGCCTTGGATCCGACCCCTGTGCCAGTACCGCACCCAATTGCGCTCTGTGAAGACCAAAGCATCGCAGAGAACCCGTTTTACCTCATGAGCCTCGTACCAGGTCATATTTTAAAGGACCGAGCCACGGTAGAAGCTGACTTCACTCCCACCCAACGCAATGAG
This sequence comes from Acidimicrobiaceae bacterium, assembly GCA_013044385.1. Taxonomy (GTDB): domain Bacteria; phylum Actinomycetota; class Acidimicrobiia; order Acidimicrobiales; family Acidimicrobiaceae; genus JABEUN01. The sequence goes on along the minus strand of JABEUN010000010.1, from coordinate 13,931 downwards.
ATCTCCGCCTCCTTGGTTGATACTCTCGTCACCTTGCATTCTGTAGATCCAGAGGCGGTAGGACTTGGGGGCTTGGGCCGAAAGGAAGGCTATATAGAGCGTCAACTCAAGAGGTGGCACACCCAGTACACAAAGTCGTCGGAGGAGATATCGGAATTCGTTCCGCTGGTGGATGAGGTACACGCATCGCTTTCCAGAACGATACCGAGACAGTCAAGAACCGGAATCGTCCATGGGGATTACCGACTCGACAACACGATGATCGGATTCGACAACAAGGTCGCGGCCGTACTCGACTGGGAGATATGCACGCTAGGAGATCCGATGGCAGATCTCGGACTGCTACTTGTCTACTGGGCGGAGGTTGCAGACTCGAACGCTCCACTCGGTACGGTTACCTCGCTACCCGGATTCTTAAGCAGGGACGAGATCGTTAAAAGGTATCAAGAAGCCTCCGGTGTCGACACCTCGTTGGTTGCCTACTACGTCGCATTTGGATACTGGAAGCTCGCCTGCATCCTCCAGGGCGTCCATTCAAGATACATCCAAGGCGCCACCGGCGGAGACACCTCGGACTCCGAAGCATTCGCCGACCAAGTCATCTGGCTCGCTGAATCGGCCTTCGAAACGCTTTCTAAGATCTGAGCCGTTCAGACAACAAAGTTGACGAGCTTCGGTGGACGAGCGATCGTCTTTCTAATTGGCCGACCATCCAGAAAGGAAACGACCTTCTCCGAGCTTGATGCGATCGCTATCGCTTCGTCCTCCGAGATCGAAGCATCGACGTCAATACGATCTCTCAACTTACCGTTAACCTGCACGACCAGCACTGCAGTCGCATCGATCAGGAAATCGGAATTGGCTACTGGCCAGGGTTCAAGGTGTATAACTCCTCCCCTCCTTCTTTCCCACAACTCCGCCGAGATGTGCGGCGCCATGGGGGCAAGCAGCAGTAAAAGCGTGTCGATCGCCTCATCCAGCGCTCTTTGTGAGACACCGGTGGCAAGTACACGATAAATGGTGTTACTGAACTCCATTAGGGCAGCTACCGAAGTGTTGTACGCCCACCTGTCGTATCCATTTGTCGTCCTCTCAATGGTTCGGTGGGTACTACGCAGTAGCTCCAGATCTTGCTCCTCGGTCGCCGATCGCGACGCCTCAGACGAAACGCCAGGGAAGCTCTCCGCCTGACCCGTGGCGAGTCGCCAGACACGGGCGAGGAATCTGTGGCAACCATCGATCATCTCGTCCGTCTGGTCGGACCAGTCAAAATCATCTCCTGGTGGACCCACGAACAGGTGGAACAGCCTAAGCGAGTCCGCTCCCACTCCATTGAAGTATCCTGCGGGTGCGATCAGGTTTCCTTTGGACTTGGACATCTTTGATCCCCCGAGCCGGATCATCCCCTGCGTAAAGAGCCTTTTGAAGGGCTCCCTCATGTCAGATGGAGCAAGTCCGAGGTCGCTAAGGGCCTTGGTGAAGAATCTGGCATACATAAGGTGCAAGATCGCGTGTTCGATGCCGCCGATGTATTGGTCGACGGGCATCCACTGTGCCGCCACAGCGGGATCGAAGGGAGCGTCATCGCTGAACGGATCGGTGAATCGCAGAAAGTACCACGAAGAGTCGACGAATGTGTCCATTGTATCGGTCTCGCGCCTTCCCGTTCCACCACACCTTGGACACGGTACTTCCACAAAGCCCCTGTTCCGGGCGAGCGGGGACTCCCCCGTAGGTAGGAACTCGACATCGTCTGGGGCAAGTACAGGAAGCTGGTCCAGCGGAACTGGGACAATGCCGCAGCCGTCACAGTAGATAACCGGTATCGGACAGCCCCAGTAACGCTGTCTGGACACTAGCCAGTCTCGAAGTCGGAACTGGACCTTGGCACGTCCCGATCGCTTTTCGCTAAGAAAATCGATTGCCCCCTGCTTTGCCTCTGAAACGCTGAGACCGTCGAGGAATCCCGAGTTGATCTTCCGTCCGGGTCCGTCGTAAGCAAGTCTCGGGTCGTATCCTGCCGGCCTCTCTGTGGTATGAACCGTGGGCAATCCGTACACATCAGCAAAGTCATGATCCCTCTGATCCTCTCCGGGCACACCCATAACCGCTCCCGTACCGTACGTGGCGAGCACATAGTCGGCAACATAGAGAGGAACTGACTCACCATTGAAGGGATTGATCACGTGTGCACCGGTGGCAATTCCCCTCTTGCCCTTGGACATCTCGGTGGACTGTCGCTCGATATCACTCCTACTTTGGACTTCGTCACAAAAATTCAGCACGTCAGCCCGGTGACTCTCTGGGACGATTTCGAAGAGCCGCGGATACTCCGGTGCGACCACGGCATAAGTAACACCGAATGCGGTATCCGGCCGCGTCGTGAATACTGTGATCGGCGCTAGGTCACTTCGACCGTCTATGTACAAGTCGATCTCTGCACCAACGGATCTTCCGATCCAGTTCCGCTGCATGGTCTTTACCCGCTCGGGCCAGTCGAGCCCATCCAATTCATCGAGCAGCTCGTCTGCATAGTCAGTGATTTTGAAGAACCACTGCTCAAGATTTCGACGAATTACGAGGTCCCCAGACCTCTCGCACGTGCCATCAGACAGCACCTGCTCGTTGGCAAGGACCGTTTGGCAACCCGGGCACCAGTTGACCGGAGCGTTCGCTCTGTATGCAAGACCAGCCTCGAGAAGTTTGGTAAATATGAACTGCGACCACTTTATGTATTCGGGATCATGACTTCTGGTCTCCCGACGCAGGTCATAGACCGCACCGAGCCTCAGCAGCGACTCACGAAGCTCCACAATTCTGGCGTCTGTAAAGATCCTTGGATGAATGCCGGTCCTGATCGCAGCATTCTCTGCTGGCAGTCCGAAGGAGTCGAACCCGATTGGGGAAAGTACCGCCTCACCCCGCATCGTCCGGTACCTGACATTCAAATCACCAAACGTGTAGTTCCTTACGTGACCCTGATGAGCTGCGCCGGATGGATACGGATACATGCAGAGCACATAAGACTTCGGCCTGGGATCATCGGCATCTACCTGGTAGATTCCCATTTCATCCCAGCGCTTTTGCCACCGGGGCTCTATCTCCTGAGGGTTGTATCCTTCTGACATACGGAAGATTCTAGAGCCGTCAAACACCCTCGATAAGCGTCGGACCGCAAGCGGCTCGGAACTGCAAACTTTGGGACCCTGGATGAACCTCTCGCCAATCAGAATGACTAGTCTGATCGTTCTAAGAGTTGCCGGGGGTGTAGCTCAGCTGGTAGAGCATTTGACTGGCAGTCAAAAGGCCGTGGGTTCGAGTCCCATCACCTCCACCATCGTTTCGTCTTCCAAACCCTGGCCTAAATAAGAGGTCAGGGATTCAGATGAACTAAGGCCTGCACTAACAAGTGAAAGTTCACAGTTGTTAGTCCCAATCATTTCACTTCGTTCCTCCAACACCTTGTCTACATCGTCCCGTAGATCATCTACTGTTTCCAAAGCTCCTGCCTGTCATAGTTCTTCTCCCGGGAGGATATCGAGTGGTACCCGTAACGTCGTTCGCCATGTGGACAATTCCGAAACCATGATCTAGATTGCGGTGGAGTCCGCTATCTGATCTCCAACCGAGGAGAATTTGGGATTCGACGATATTTGCAGGAAAGTCAGGTCACAATGGTTCGAGGTCCTTTCCGTTCAATCATCTCACTCGTCTATCTAGTTGTTGGCGCCATAGTTGCAAACTCTCACAGCTATTTTGTTCAACTTGCCAATCTCAAGGCGATACTGTCAGCGGCCCTCGCTATCATATTGTGGCCACTTCTCTATTTTGGAGTCAACCTTCATATCCGATGAAGTTTTCAAACGCCTATTTGGAAAGAGTAGTTTCCAAAACACCACCGGACCAACCAGCAGCACCTCGACGCTTGGGGATGAATTATGCAAACTCGAACACGGGAGTCCAAGTCCTTTCTTGCGTACTAGTGACATATCTGCTTCAGAAATATAAGAGAGTTGATTCTGGACCCTTTCCGGCGTAGCAAACGATAGGGTTACAGGTGGAAATGCAATACGGGTCTTACCGGAATGGTATCGAGTATTATTGCAGCTCTCACTGGGGCGATTATGTATCAGACCGTCACTTATCAAGGTGCGGGGATTCGCACCTTCGCAATCGGAAGCACACTCGTGATTATCGCTGCAACAGGATTCGTCGTGTCCAGTATCGCACGCGCGACATCAACTGAGCACTGGCACTCGCTCCACCAAGCGGCGGGCCACCGACTCGCAAATTCTCTCATACACAGCACACAGTGACCGTAACTAATGGACTCCGGCGCAAACTGAGTTTGAGTCTCAGACGAGGTAGATTCCGCATCGGTCAAGTCCGCTCTACACGTAGTCGAAGCAGACCAACTTCCTCAAGTCAACATAAACAAGAAGGATGGCACACCATGGCAGGAAAGATCGAGAAGTCTAAGGGCAAGGTCAAACAAGCAGTTGGAGCCCTTACCGGCAACAAGAAGTTGGAATCCGAGGGGCGAATCGACCATCGGACTGGCGAAGCTAAAGAGAAGATTGGCCGTTTGACCCGCAAGTTCGAAGAGGCCGCTGAAACAACACAACGCAAGGCCGTGAAAGTGGTTGACAATGCCAAAGACGTTGCACTTCCCAAATAGTTCCGATTTCCGCTTCCGTCACTCGTCCTTTCAAATCGGCGAACTGACGGGAGTCGGAAATATAAAGACCAAGTCATAGACGTGGAGGCATTGTGATTCTTTTCGGTATGATTCTTCTCCTTGTTGGGTTCATCGCAGGTATTCCGGTTGTGTGGACAATCGGAATGGTGGTGCTCGTAATTGGACTAGCTCTAATGCTTCTCGGAGCGATGGGTCACGCTGTTGGAGGGCGACGACACTACTTCTGACCACGTACGATCGCTCGGGCTGAGCCAAGGCCTTCGGGATCCAATAAATGTGGAGCAAGCGGTCGGTTTAGGCGAAGCAACGCTGGGTCTATATCGCGAATACAGCTGTGCAAGCGGCATTTATTTGAAGGAGACGACCTTCACCGCCAAGCTTATCCACTCACATCGATAGAACAATACGCGCAAAATAGGGCTTTTGGCCACAGTGGTCTCACCCGGCAGAAGCGCGCTGATACGCACTCCAAACTGATCAAGACGCTTCCCAGCATGAAACCACGTTGAGTCGAAAAATCGAGCTTGGAGAATTCGCTAGGGGGGATACTCCGTAGCGACTTGGCAACGCTGGTGCGACCAGCACAGCGACATGAATTCCACCAGCTCTAGGGTCCAAAGATCTGGAGAAATAGCACCGACAATTAAGGTAACTCTCATAGTCCAGATATTTGAAATCGACTAGCAACGGGAACTGACTTCCAGGAAATTCCAGGCCACAACCAGATCTGTATCAGCATTTTCATGTCGTGTTCGGCTCAACCAAGAGCGGAGCATTTGAGTTCGTCGGCAACGAAGGCTAACCTGATAAATGAAACGATTCATGACTCACCTGGTCAACTTCAGCTGTATTCTCAGCTACCTACTTTCTCAATAAATGATCCCTACAGGAGCTAAATCGACTCGCTAAACCCACCAACGATACGGAAAATCGACTGAACCCCAGATTGGTCCGGCGGCTACAACGAAAAACACGTCTGCAAATTCCCGATTCACTGCACAGAGTCGTGTAGTTCCATTCACCATGAGAGCTGTCGCAAATTTGGGAGTCGATCGGAAAGCTTGCATCAGCTCGACCACGGCACGTCAGTGGGAAATTACATGAAGCATTCGGATCAGAGGTGGCTAAATCCTCCGGCCTCATCAGGCTCCATGGCAATCACGACCGGATGACGGCTGAAGTGTTCGATCGAAGAGGTCATGTCCTCCAAAAGAATCCCGAGAAGATCCCGATCGACACCTTGGCGGATCAGCACTCGTTGTACTGTGACGTCGGAGACGGATCCCGTCAGAGGATATGCGGGAACCTGCCAACCACGCACACGGAGTCGATCGGCGAGATCGTAGAGGGAGTATCCCGGATCCACTCCTTCGCGGATACGCCAAGTGACCGCCGGGATACCCGACATTGGATCACTCGTGCACAGTAATTCAAACGGTCCGAGCTTCACGACCTCCGAAGCGAGATAGGCTCCCGCGTCATAACACGCCATGTGAATGGATCGGTATCCCAGCCGACCGAGCCGGATGAATTCGTAGTACTGGGCAATGATCTGCCCCGCAGGTCGAGAGAAGTTGATTTGAAAGTCCGGCATATCACCGCCGAGGTAGGTGACTCGGAAGATGAGGTCTTCTGGGAGCTCCGAGGCATCCCGCCAAACCACCCACCCGACTCCGAGCGGAGCGAGCCCAAACTTGTGTCCCGAAGTGCTGATGGATTTGACCCGTGGGATTCGGAAATCAAACTCGAGATCGGGCGAGCAGAACGGTGAGAGAAAAGCTCCACTTGCACCGTCGACGTGAATGTCCACATCTAGTCCGGTCTTCGATTGGAGGTCGTCAAGTGCACGGGCGAGCTCCAAAACAGGCTCATAGGCACCGGTATAGGTCACGCCGAATGTAGGGACGACACAGATGGTGTTGGCATCGACTCGTTCTAGCATCCGTTCAGGATCGAGGTGAAACCTGCCTTCAGCCATCGGCACCTCGCGCATTTCGATATCCCAGTAGCGGGCGAACTTGTGCCAGACCACCTGCACAGGCCCGCACACCATGTTAGGTGAATCGATGGAAGCGCCCTCAGCCTTCCGACGTGCACGCCAGCGCCACAAAGCAGCCAGTCCGGCTAGCATGCACGCCTCGGACGAACCAAGCGTGGAAGTCCCGGCAGTAGCGTCCGGATCAGGCGCATACCAGAGAGTTGCCAGCATCCGAACGCATCTGCGCTCGATCTCTGCCGACTGTGGATACTCATCCTTGTCCATGAGGTTCGTGTGGATCGCGAGGTCCATGATCTCATGAACCTGAGGCTCCTCCCAAGTCTGGCAGAACGTTGCAAGGTTTTGGCGCGCATTTCCGTCGAGCAGCAACTCGTCCCTGATCGCCTGCAGCGCAATGTCCGGATGCATCCCAGAATAGGGAAAGGTCGACTTGGGAAGCTCTCTAGAGAGTGCGTCCGATGCAAACACAGATCCAGTGCCGTCGAATTCCTTTCCCATCTCTCCAGATCGGTCTGTGTCAGCCATCGCTCTATCTCCGTCCGCTTGCCAATTAGCGATCCTACAGCGCTTGACCTTGGTCGATGATGAAAGAGACGCATCGAGGTCCACTCCGACGAAGCTCCCAAAGCGAGGCCGTGACTTTCAAAACTCGCGAACCACGCCCAGGTTGCAAACTCCAGATACACCGGTACGCTCACGGTCTGTTGACTCGCTTCAACCGACCGTGAGCGCCCGCCCGTATTACCTACTCGCTAGTCAGACCAAATGCCGTAAATTGCTCCCCGGCAAGAGACTTGGTCGCACTTTGGTCGGGCGCGAGAAAATGCCTTGACCAGTCTGGTCAAACTCACAGCTGTCTCCCACCACCGATAAGCATCAGGGCACGATAGAAAGCCAGGACGGGCGAACGTGAAGTTGCTCCAGAAGCGACCTAGCGGGTGAGTGGCTTGTACTTCATACGATGAGGTCGATCGGCATCGGTACCAAGCCTCCGATGACGATCCACCTCGTAGTCCGAGAAGTTACCTTCGAACCAACGAACCTCCGCCTCTCCCTCGAAAGCCAGTATGTGGGTTGCTATCCGGTCAAGGAACCAGCGATCATGGCTTATGACCACTGCACATCCGGGAAAGCCGAGGAGCCCATCCTCAAGCGCCCGGAGGGTATCGACATCGAGGTCATTGGTCGGTTCGTCGAGGAGAAGTACATTCCCACCACTGCGGAGCACCTTTGCGAGCTGAACCCGGTTTCGCTCACCACCAGAGATCTCTCCGACACGCTTCTGCTGTGAACTCCCCTTGAAACCGAAACTAGCCACATAGGCGCGGGCATGGATCTCTCTGCTGCCAACGACGATCCGTTCAACTCCGCCCGTGATCTCGTCAAAGACAGACGCAGCCGGATCGAGGGAGTCACGCGACTGGTCGAGGTATGAGAAGTTCACTGTGGCGCCAACGGCGATGGAACCGCCATCGGGCTTCTCCTGTCCGACCATCATCTTGAAGAGTGTGGTCTTGCCGGCGCCGTTAGGACCGATGATACCGACGATACCTCCCGGAGGAAGTAGAAAGGTGAGATCCTCGATGAGCTGGCGTTCGCCAAAACCCTTGGTCAGACCACTTGCGTTGACGACGATATCGCCGAGTCGGGGTCCGGGCGGGATCGCAATCTCCAATGCATCACCTCGCCGATCAGCAGCCTCGGACTCCGCCACCAATTCATTGAACGCGTTTACCCGGGCCTTGCCTTTGCTCTGACGGGCTCTCGGCGACATTCGGATCCATTCGAGCTCCCGCGCAAGCGCCGCCTGACGGGCTCTGTCCGCCTTATCCTCTGCGGCGAGACGAGCCTGCTTCTGCTCCAACCAGGAGGAGTAGTTCCCTTCCCATGGGATACCCCGTCCCCTATCGAGTTCGAGAATCCAGGAGGCGACGTTGTCCAGAAAGTATCGGTCGTGGGTTATAGCGACCACCGTACCGGCGTAGTCCTGTAAAGTCCGTTCCAGCCATGCCACCGACTCGGCATCGAGATGGTTAGTCGGTTCGTCGAGAAGGAGGAGGTCCGGCTTGGCAAGCAGCAGTCTGCAGAGGGCGACCCGACGGCGTTCTCCTCCGGAAAGGGTCGTGACATCTGCGTCTGAGGGGGGAAGGCGAAGTGCATCCATGGCGACCTCAAGTGTCCGCTCGAGGTCCCAACAGTTCAAGGCATCGATCCTGGTTTGGAGATCTGCCTGCTCGGCGAGTAGGGCATCGAAGTCCGCATCGGGATCGGCAAATGAGTCACAGACCTCGTTGTACCTTGCCAACAGATCTCGCTGTTCTCCTAAGCCGTCGGCGACGTTGCCGGCCACGTCCTTGGTGGGATCAAGCTGGGGTTCCTGGGGCAGGTATCCCACGGTGAATCCAGGCGTGAGGCGAGCTTCACCACTGAAGCCGTCGTCGAGGCCCGCCATGATCCGAAGTAGCGATGACTTACCCGATCCATTCGCGCCAATCACGCCGATCTTGGCACCGGGGTAGAAGGAGAGGTTGATCCCTTTCAGGACCTCGCGATCAGGCGGGTAGAAGCGACCGAGATCGCGAATGGTAAAGATGAACTGAGCTGCCATGACTTCCAGTCTCGTTGTTGTGGGGTATCGTTCACGCACTTTAGCTGAAAGACTCCCCATCAAAGCACGACCTCGATTACCGGAGTTTCTGCTGCTCATTAATTAGGAGTATGACCACAACTAATAAATAGAGACGTCTCTGATCAGCTTTAGCCTCGTCCCATCTTTAGCGAGGCGTGGTGATTGCTTGGCTTTGTAGAAACCGGCGCTGCTAGCCAAAGCCGACAAGCAGGTGCGAGATACTAACACCCAAAGACCGTTGGATCGACGACTCTGAGCAAACACTGCTCAGCACGATCTAGCGTAGGCAGTGAGTTAGAACCACCTGGGGGCCGCGTGACATTCTGGGCCGATTCAACGTGGCGGAGATTTCGAATATTCTCCTTTTTCACAAGCGGCTTCACGCTGGCGATACTCGCCATCTATCTCCTGCTAGGCCGATCCTGGCGAACGCCACTTGTTGTGGCAGTAGTGGTCAACTTCGTTACTTACATACTCCTAGTACGCCGCACGCTCCAACTAAAGGGCAGAAGGGGGCACACGTCCGGCTAAGGACTCATTCAAGCATGAGACCTAGTTAGTAGTCTTGAGTGCGAGGCCTTTGAGCCCCTTGCTTTGTCTGACTATGTCCCACTGGACGGTGGATTTCCAAACAACTAGTCCAACGACGAGGTTCTTGGCATCATCGACCGCTGGGTCTTCGATCTCACGATGCACGACTGAGGGCGTCGGTGATGAAGGTCAGATAGATCACAGCGACCTGCGTGGAGCGGTAGGTGCATCCAAAAGCCATAACTGGTACCGGTCAGAGTCACTAAACATGCGCTGAACGAGGTCGGCCACACGAAATTGATTCGGGTTCCGCCAGAACTCCTCGGCAACTCATCAGTCAACGGACTTGGTTGTAGTCGACGCCGGACCGGCCCTGCCAGATCGATTGCCTCCCTTCCCAATAGGAGGAGTACTTGCGAGAATCATAAATGGCGCGTAACACTCTCATCACATTTCGCCTGCATCATCGAGCTCATGGCAAATCAGACCCGAAGTGACATCGCCGTCCTATACCGTCGGGCGGGGTTCAGCTTGAACTCCACCGAACTGGACCAACTCGTCCTCGCAGGATACTCCTCTGCCGTGGACGTTCTATTGTCGGGCCTAGGCGGAGCACCCGATCCGGGTGGAAATAGTGTGCCTTTGCCGAATCTGGTTACCCCTCCACCACCGAGTAAAGGGAATCTGGTTGAGATAAAGGCGTACAATCGCTCAGTCTCTGCTGCAACTACTGACATGCAGCGCTGGTGGATGGACAGAATGATCTCCACGTCGACGCCGCTGAATGAAAAGCTGACCTTGTTCTGGCACGGACACTTTGCAACCTCTGTTGCCAAGGTACGCAATCCGACATTAATGTACATGCAGAATTTGCTTTTCAGGCAGGCCGGTGGAGGCAGCTTTGCGACCCTGATGCAGGAGGTGGCAAAGGACGGAGCCATGATGGTTTGGCTGGACACGATATCTGACAAAAAGGCGAATCCCAACGAGAACTTCGCGCGTGAAATGATGGAACTCTTCACACTTGGGGTCGGAAACTACAGCCAGCAAGACGTGGTATCAGGAGCACGGAGCTTCACAGGTTGGAACTACAACCGCCTTGTCTATCGGTACGTATTCGATCCACTTCAACACGATTTCGGTTCCAAAACATACCTAGGTCAGACCGGTAACTGGAACGGTGAGAACATAGTCTCAATAGCAACTGCTAGACCAGAATCGCCTCGATTCATCCTCGCCAAAATGTGGAGTCACTTCGCCTACCCGGTGGCAACTACGGACAACGTGGTCACCGACCTCCTTGGAGCTTACGGATCTGGAATGTCAATCTCGGGTGCACTGAGGGCGATATTTCTCCACCCCGCCTTTCTCAGCGCAACGACTCGCACGGGATTAGTAAAACAACCAGTCGAGTATCTGGCCGGCGCAGCGAGAGCGCTCGGCTTGGATGCATCTCTCACACCAACTAAATCCAACGCTTCCGCATCGGGCAGTGCGCCAATCAGCACAGAGGCAACCACTCTGACACGATTTGGCGTCACGCTTCCGCGAATAGCTGGAGCTCTCGGCCAGAAGCTCTTCGATCCGCCAAACGTCGGGGGGTGGGGCCAGAACGGATACTGGCTGGACACAGTCACCGCACAGGTGCGCCTCGAAGTCGGACTGTTACTCGCCCGTCGAGGAGATATCTCAACTGTGCAGTCAGCCCCTCCTTCGCAGCGCTTGGATGCTACGGCCAATCTGCTAGGTCTGGATGGATGGGGTTCTACTACGGCCGCCGCTCTGAACCAGGTAACCTCCCGGCCAGTTGAATTAGTGGCACTTGCATTAACGTCACCGGAGTATGTACTGGCATGAGACCTGACATACTCTTCACACGTCGACGCTTTCTGGTGGGTGCCGGAGCGGCAAGTGCAGCGCTGGCAGGTGGCGCGATTCTTGAGCACTGGACCCAAGCAGCACCAACCTCGCCGGTATCCCCCCAAGCACTTTTCGGTCAAAAGTCGGGCCCACTCGTGCTGGTCACACTCTACGGTGGCAACGATGGGCTCAACACCCTCATCCCCTATGGAGATCCTGCCTACCTAAAGGCTAGGCCAAATCTCGGATACCGGTCGGACCAAGTCCTTCCACTTGCAGACGGTCTCGGACTCAACCCACAACTCAAAGGGCTTGCGTCACTTTGGCACTCAGGCAAGCTCGCAGTTGTCCGGGGAGTCGGCTACCCCAATCCGGTCCTGAGTCATTTTGAGTCGATGGACATCTGGCAGAGCGCCAACCCAATAGACGGGAACGGTGCTGGCTGGCTCGGAAAGTGGCTCGACTTGGGAGACGGCGACCCAATTCGTGCAATAAGCGTAGGTGTCACTTTGCCACCGGTGTTGCGCGGAAACAAGTACGCCGCCACCGCTGTCACGTCCACCGAGCTCACACTCCCGGGAGACCAGAACTTCCAGAACGCATACAGTGCCCTTCAAGCAACCGGCAGTGATCGCGTAGGACTTGCAGCGGCTATTGCAACGTCAGGCGCGGATCTATTGGCAGCCAAGGCCAAGCTGGATCGACTCTCAACAGCCGCCCCGAAAGGCGCCGTAAGCAGCACTGACCTCTCGGCTCAAATGGCGGTTGTCGCCTCTTTGATTCTGGCCGGTGCACCGACCCAGGTCTACCAGGTGAGCCTTTCGAGTTTTGACACACACGCAGCTGAGAAGCCGAATCAGGAAAAGCTGCTCAGTGAGTTCGACACCGCCATCACGACATTTTTCCAGACACTGTCTGACCACCCTGCAGGAAAGGGAGCAGTGGTGATGACATGCTCCGAATTTGGCCGCCGGCCAACAGAGAACGCCAGCCAGGGGACTGACCACGGGACAGCCGCCCCAATGTTCATCGTGGGTCAGGGTGTGAAAGGTGGCCAATTCTATGGAGAAGAGCCTTCTTTGACCTCCCTTGACCCCAACGGGAATCTCATCCACAGCGTCGACTTCCGATCGGTGTATGCATCGGTCTTGGAGGGTGTGCTCGGAGCAGACTCTTCACAGGTCCTCGGCGGTCAATTCCCCACTATCGCATTTCTGTGATATCCGGGATCGCTGCTCGTTGAGACGGTGGTCTGAAAGCACCTAACGTTGTGAGCAGAGATACAATCCCTAAACACCTGACTGAGGATGCGGACCAGGCTTGAGCGCGTTCGGCTCCGGAAGACTTGGCCATCGTCAGACTCTTTCGCAAAGTGTCTAACCTGTACGGCCACTTCGCCAATGGTCGGCTATGGCGACATAACGCCGATGGACAGCGTCGCTCCTGAGCCATCCATCCGGGCTGTGACACACCTCAACCGACCGAGGCTTAAGTATTCCAGGACGGCGTCCAATAAGCCCCAGGTTCGCCTCCTGATGGGTATATTCCAGCTGCGGACTGGACTAGAAACTTTCTGAAGGTGGTCGACGTACAGCTCGTGCCAATCGAATCCGTTCAGGCCTGAGAGTACGTGGCTAATTTCGTGTCCACACCGAAAGCACTGTGTAGACTTTCGTCCTTTTGGCACTGCGGACACAGCCATCGCAAATAGGCAAGGTTGGCCCCTGGCCTAAATGTCTTCGATTCTGCGTTGGTCGGCGGCGTGATCCTAGCGATGCCGTATTAGCGGCTCGAGTTCCAAGTCATGAAATGGCACGAGGTACGGCCTTTGGATAACGAAGCTATGGTCGATGAGTGCTTGACTTCGAGAGTTTTGGCCCGGTCCAAGGTCAAAACTACGCCCGACGCCTGATTCAGCCGTCGATACCAAGAATATGTACGATCAGATCGCCTGGTCGCATTTCGAATGAGATCCGCGAGAGTTGAAAAAATCCGATGGACGCCACCTTTTCCATTGCCATTTTGGCTTGTACTACGTCGCCAATGAGGGCCTTCCGCATAGGAGCAGACGGTAGCAGCCAGATGCTCCGGGAACGCTCGCTGAGGTGGAAGCGGGCCAATCTATTCAAGCCCGGCACAGCAAGGGCTGGCAGGAGTCAGAGCACGACATGAACTCGACTCCTTGAGCATGGGGGTGGAGCATGGGGGTGGAG
>JABEUN010000009.1 GCA_013044385.1 Acidimicrobiaceae bacterium | reverse complement strand
GTTAAACGAAAAGGAAACACACGGCGACCAAGTTGTGAATTTCAAACAGGTACTTAGCAAAAGTACGCTTCCAGGATCGGAACCTGTCGACCTGTAATAGACAGCTTTGGCAGGAAATTACTGCATCACCATTGCCTCCTTTTCGGGTTGATGGTTCCCGACCACCTCTGGAAGAGTGGGAAGTGCCCCAGCTTTATTGAACAAGCGCTCCGGATGGGACAGGTAGGCAAGATCTAAGACCATCTCGGAACGCTGGATGATCTCTCTTGAGTATCCATAGTGAACATCGGGCGGAGCCGTAGGTGCAATGACAGAGTGCCGGTGTTCGTAGTGATACCAGAAGAACAGCTGCGAGAGGTAACTTCTGGCTTCCAACAAACTCGAGAAGTTATGATTGAATCTTGGCCCGTACTTGGGGGTCTTGAACTGGGCCTCGGAGTAGGGACTGTCATTTGGCATGTAGGGACGAGAGTGAGATTTAGTCACACCAAGATCGCTCATGTGCACAGCTACTGCCTTCGAAGCCATGCAGGCTCCACTGTCGGCGTGGATGGTTAGCAATGCAAGGTCCACACCTCTTTCAATATTGCATTTGTGATGAGATCCTGGGCGATCTCAGGAGACTCTCACTCAGCCAAAGTCCAGCCCACGTCGTAGCGGGACTAGATGTCTAAGTGGACAGCGAACCGTCCTGGGTTTGACGCACAACTTTTTTGGAGGGAAGGATGGCGTCATGGCAAAACGATGGGACAGGGAGGCCCAGTAGAAGGCGGTCCGGCTGGTGGCGAAGGAAGTAGAAAGCATCGTTGCGAGCGAGGCTAATTAGATCTTCGGTCGCAGTTAGATGGCTATTTTTACAGCTATCGTGGCGATATGTCTGATTTTCGGGAACTCCTTACCCATAGCGCCTCACTGATTGCGGACTATCGCGAGGCGGTGGCTGTGCGGCCAGTCTATCCTGAAGTTGATTTTGTAGATGCTCGGGCAACTATTGGTTCCCTGCAGAACGATTCTATTTCTGCCAGGGCAGTTGTTGATGAGCTGGTGGGCGTGGTAGAGCCTATGCTCGTCGGCAACACTGGGCCTCGGTACTTTGGGTTCGTTGTAGGCGGAGCACTCGATGCTGCGACGGCAGCGGACATGTTGGCGGTGGGTTGGGACCAGAACGCCTTCAACACGGTTATGTCACCCGGAGCGGCAGTGATTGAAGAGATAGCGGGTGGCTGGATTAAAGAACTACTCGGTCTGCCACTCCAGGCCTCGTTTGGATTCGCTACCGGGGGACAGGGGGCCAATACTGTTTCGCTTGCAGCGGCTCGACACTTTGTCTTGAACAAGGTCGGCTGGGATGTTGAAAAGGATGGACTCTTTGGTGCGCCAAGAGTGCGTGTGGTGGTGACGGGGGAGCGCCATGCCACTATAGATACGGCGCTTAGCATTCTTGGTTTTGGCTCGAATGTAGCTGAGCCGGTACTTGTCAATTCGCAAGGTGCCATAGATATTTCGGACCTCACTCGAGTGTTGGAAAGAGGGATGCAAGGTCCGGTTATCGTCTGCCTCCAGGCCGGCAACGTAAATACAGGTGCCTTTGATGACTTTGTCAGGGCCATACCAATAGCGCATCAGCACAACGCCTGGGTCCACGTTGATGGAGCCTTTGGTCTTTGGGGGGCGGCTAATCCGGCGACGCGCTACCTACTGGAAGGTGTTGAGCAGGCTGACTCATGGGCCACAGACGGGCACAAGTTGCTAAACGTGCCCTACGACTGCGGCTACGCCTTCTGTGCCCATCCAGACGCCCACCGTGCTGCGACCTCGTATTCTGCGCCGTACCTGAAAGGCCAGGAGGAAGATGAAATTCGTGCACCTGGCGACTACGTGCTTGAAAGCTCGCGGCGAGCCCGAGGATTTGCCACGTGGGCCGCACTGCGTCAGCTGGGAAGGACGGGAATCGCAGAATTGGTCGAAGGATGTTGTGCTATTGCTAGGCGATTCGCCGAGCAGCTAGCCAGCGTTGAGGGCGTCACCGTTTTAAACGACGTTGTTCTCAACCAAGTGCTAGTCCGATTTGGGGATGACCTTCAAACGGATCGAGTCATCCGAGCAGTTCAGAGGTCAGGCGAATGCTGGATGGGAGCTACGACATGGCAGGGCAAGCGGGCCATGCGCATCTCCGTTTCGAATTGGCGAACTACCGAGGCCGATGTGGACCGTTCGGTTACGGCAATTCTCGATGCGTTATCAGCGAAAGAGTTCTGATTGGTGGTGGGTGATCATTTGATTGAGGCTTGCCGAGCGTGTGGGCTTGGGCAGATAGCACCTGGTTAGGGTAGTTTGCTGGATTCTGAAGTGGCAAGGCGCGATCTAGTTTGGCTGCTAGAGCGTGATGCTTCAAATTGCAATGCGACTAGCCGCTGAATAGGTTCATGTTGGTTTCGATGGTTTGAACTACGCTCCAAGTGCCAAGTTTGACCAACATGTATGTCAAACCCTTCCGTCAGAGAGGGGAAGGATAGCACTAACGTCGAAGCCTCTAGATGGTTTCGCCAGAGAATAACGTCACATTTAGGAGCCAAACTACACCCATGAGCATCCGTCAGAGGTTGTACCCGAACTTGGATAACAACACAATTCTACTTATGCACTGCACAGATGCGCGTTTCGTCTACAACTTGGGTCTCGAACAAAGGAACCTCAAAGCAGGCGAAGTAGTGCTTGCGGTATCCTCGGCTTGGCGCAACACCTTGGACGAAGTTGCTCTGACATCGCGTTTATGGAGATGAGGCCAGAATGCAGCTAGACGGGCTGGGCGTAGTTCATCTAGCGGTTGCAACCCTTAAGTTATCAACCGACACCGAGTCGTGGGGTGCTTTAGATATCGGGCAAGACGGGAACAGTCATTGTCCGTCCTCCATTGTCCTTCGGGGATGGATAGATTCGCCGCGAGCGAGCATTTCGATGTAGTTGGCCAGCTTGCGGTCCCGGGTTTTCGGACTCTTGGCGGCATTGAGTCGGTAGACAATGGAGTAGCGGTTGGCTGCATCCAATTGGGCGAAGGTCGCAGCTGCCGCTGGACTGGCCGCCAGCGCGTGGACGAGATCGGTCGGGATCTGCGTGTCGGCCTGCCCTGGGTAGGCCGCTTGCCATAGACCTTGGGCCTTGGCCGCGTCGACCGCCGCAAATCCAGCTGGCTGCATCCGTCCTGCTCCGGCGAGACGGGCAACATGCTCTACGTTGCGTTGGGACCAAAGGCCGCTCCGCCGACGGGGCGTGAAGCGCCGGCGATAGCTGTCGTCGTCCCGTCGATCGATCTGTCCGTCGATCCAGCCAAAGCACAGCGCCTCGTCAAGCGCTTCTGGGTAGGTAAGGTCCGTAGTCC
Organism: Acidimicrobiaceae bacterium; assembly: GCA_013044385.1. Taxonomy (GTDB): domain Bacteria; phylum Actinomycetota; class Acidimicrobiia; order Acidimicrobiales; family Acidimicrobiaceae; genus JABEUN01. The sequence goes on along the minus strand of JABEUN010000009.1, from coordinate 2,791 downwards.
GCCCGCCCTTCTTGTGTAGCACCAGCCAGACTCCGTCGTGGTCGGCATGGTGGTTATTTAACCATGCATGCCATGCCTCGGAGTTCTTGACAAGCAGCTCGGGGAGATCGGACCCAGGTTGCGTTTGGCTCATGGGCTCAATCTATAGCTGTGCCGCTGAAGCAGTCAAGCTTGCTGCACTCCGGAACAACTTGGGCGTTCTGAGCCTCGATCGGTGTCACCGGCGGACTCAGTGGAGCCTCTTTAGATTTAATGGAGGCTGTTCGCCTTAGCTTACGGGGCCCGGTTGGTCTCCAAAAAGCGAGGCTGAACTGCCTTTTTAGGTTCTTGATTTCGGGGACTCCCCAAAAATCAACTGGCACGAGCCGAACTCCGATTAATGGAAGACCATAATGTGAGCCCTGACGGGTTCCTAGATGCTTCGAAAGTTTCGAACTTTCTGAGTGTAAGCAAGCTGAGTGAACTACTTCGTCCTTGATGTTGTGGAAATTACGGATGTAGTCTGCCATGCCAACGGCGAGCTTGAAGATAATGGCTCAGTTCTACGAGTCGATTCGCACGTCTCAATACCATTTCGCAGCTTCTTTCCCGCTGCGACTTGGCCAACGTTGCAATCTTCTTGCCGGCGACCCGGCTTTAATCTCGTCCGGCCATTCTCGGCTAGTTGGCAGTTTGCTCCCTGAGGAGTACCTCATAGTGGTGGTATTCAGCGTCGGTGCCCATAAGGCTAAACCCGGCTCTAACGAGAGTCCGTTGCGAAGCGATGTTTTCGAGAGTCGTGTCGGCGATCACCTTGGAAAGTCCGTGGGTAGCGGCTATGGTCATCAGGGCCATGACGGCCTCCGAAGTGTAACCATGGCCACGGGCCGAGGGAACTAAGCCGTAGCCGATTTCGACGCAGCCACTATCGGGCTTACCTTTGAAGCCGATCCCACCGATGGCACGTCCGTCGGACAAACGGGTAATTCTGTAGTAGCCGAACGGCCGTTGCTCCCCGTGCATCGCACTTGCGCGAAGGAAACTTCCGACCGCACCGACATCGCCTTCGAAGGGGTAATCGTCAGCCCAAATATCGTCCTTGCCTGCAATACCCGCGACTATTCGCTCGGCCTCAGCGACATCGATAGCATGAAGTTGGAGACGCTCAGTGTTAATATCGGTCATTACAGCTGAGAACCAACCTTCCTGAAGGAACCCGAAAAAGTCCAATTTTTAGAAGTTATCGTACGTGTCATCCTACGCCCTTTATGTATTCTCGCCAGGACAATGGGAAGCATGATTTTTTCCGTCTTCGGTCACCCTCTGCACTATTGATTTAGGATCGAAGGTGCATCTATCGATCCGGGTGAGGGACTCCGGGGCCGCCTCAGCTTCGTCGGCGAAGATTCGAAAGACGCCAATGGCGATCGTTCCTACGCAAAGAGCTTCGCTATGTGGCGTCCATGTCGCCTTTGCTGACCGGTGGGCTCGAGGACTTTGCCTTGTGGCTCATTGAGGGAGAAGACGGTTATCGGGTCGGCCGGGTAAGCCTGACGGTGCCGACGGTCCCACTGGTCTCTCCTTCAGAGACTCCGTCGCCAGCTTAGGTTTTCCAGCTACCCGATTTTAGGTGAAGCCGCCTTTTACTCGGGCTTCGGACAATGTCAAGATTCGCCCGGCGGAAGCAACACCTGCTTGATGGGTCGATTGATGATGCTCGTCAATACCCTCCGTCGATGTCTTCCAACCGAAAGTCTTTCGGGGGTAGTGCTTTGGGTGGTAAACGGCGGCCTTGAGATCATCATGCATATACTTCCAACTCGAATGCATCGGTGGCGATATCGGTTCTAGGCCAGGTTGAAGCCCTCCATTCTACGGTTCTTCGCAACTAGAAACCGGTTACGAATGCCAACTAAGCCCAGGGATGGTTGCATCTGACGCATGTGGGATCTGATACCCAAAGCCGGATTGGGCGTGATGCGGTGGACTCCTATTTTGCAAGGTCGGCTGGCCACATTGTGAGTTTGTCCGGAATCGCGGAGCGTATCTTCACACTTCCGCATCCGTTTTCCTTTATACCCATGTGTCCCCTTAGTCGCTCATTGACGAGGTGGTGCCTCCATGGTTACGTTGGCGCTAGCCTTTGCGTGTCTGGTCTGTCACCATGCTCTGCTGTTAGGTCTTATCGGGCCCTTGTAAGAATGTTCCATCTTGCAGGTGTGCAGGTGACACTCGACGTGACCCGGCGGCTTAGCACCCAGTTTGAGCGAAACGCAGAACCTCTTAGACCGGCTTGACCTGTGATACCTGTTTGGGAATGTCTATGCGGATGAACGCTAGCGTATTTGACCTTCCAAATTAAAAAAGGAGACGAAGCGAATTACCTGTTAGTCATTCTGACCCCCCCTGTTCTGTATCCCGAGCGCCTTGGCCAGTGCATGCTCCATAGATGTCAACCTCTCCTTCTTGCTTGCCAGAGTCGATCTGATAGAGTCGGCGTCATTCTCGATGAGTTTGCGGTGCTGTCTGGAATTTTTGTGATGCCCCTTAGCGGTGCCTAAAGCGATGGATACTCGTCCCTGCGGCCTCTGACCATTTGAGGAGCTCTCAAGAGATTCGCTGGTGCGTACTTGTTGATATTGCACATTCCGACAACTCATCCGACTCAAGTCTGGGAGTGTCCATTCTCCCGGGTGACTGGGGGGAGTGACCATGGCCTGATCCCCGTGAACTGATCCACTAGTAATGCGAGTCCTGATGCTCCAAAATGGAGCGAGGAGGACAGCAATGAAGCAACGGCGTCACAGCCCCG
>JABEUN010000008.1 GCA_013044385.1 Acidimicrobiaceae bacterium | reverse complement strand
GGTCGACGAGGCACGCGATACTATTTGGAGGCCTATGGAGTACTGATCATCTGGGCCGTAATCGCCATCGGTTTCTCAGTCGCTAGACCAGACACCTTTGCCACGCTAACGAACCTCCAAACGATTCTCGGTACTCAAGCTGTGCTTTTGGTGTTGACTCTCGGGCTATTAGTTCCCCTTACAGTCGGAGAGTACGACCTTTCGGTAGCCTCGATGATGAGCCTCTCGTCGATCGTGGTAGCCGAGTTGTCAGCTGTACACCATGTGAATGCACTGATCGCCTCTCTGGCTGTCCTGGTGCTTGGTGTGATCGTAGGGCTTCTCAACTCATTCGTCGTGGTCAAAATCGGAGTCTCCTCTTTCATCACTACCCTCGGAGTCGGCACCTTGCTCGGGGGCCTCAGCTATGGCATCAGTGGGTCAGTTACCATAGGTGGCCTTCCCAATTCGCTACTCACATTTGCGGCGCACGACATCTTTGGCCTCCCCTTGGCCTTTTACTACGGCGTCGTCCTCTGCATAATCGTCTGGTACGTCTTCCAGCAAACTCCCATGGGAAGGAATCTGGTATTCGTCGGTGAAGGTCGAGAAGTTGCTCGCCTTACAGGACTTCCGGTTGCAAGAATTAGAACCGGAGCCCTCGTAGCCAGTGCTGTCGTGGCGAGCTTCGCCGGTCTACTCCAAGCGGGTGCAGTTGGAGCAGCCGATCCGGGCGGCGGGTCATCCTTCCTACTGCCTGCATTTGCCGCAGCATTTCTAGGAGCTACCACGGTACGTCCTGGGAGGTTCAACGCTTGGGGCGCATTCATAGCGGTCTACTTCCTTGTTACTGGAATTACCGGTCTGGAACTCCTCGGCTATACGGGATGGGTCCAAGACGTCTTCTACGGCACCGCCCTCGTTTTGGCGGTAGCGCTGGGACAGATCGCCTCGTCACGAGCTTCCTCATGATGACAAATGTGGAGTCCGAGTCCAGATCAAAGGAGGTGAAGGGAGAAGTTCAAGGGGTGTAGTTGTCGAGTCAGGGCCATTCTGGCCGTAGTGATTCAAACAGTTTGAAGAGTAACAAAAAAGGGGAAAGGTAGTGGCTGAAAAATCATCAAGTCGCCAATCTTGGCGAGGTTGGCGAAGGAATGGAGCGGTGTCGTTGCTAACAGCGGTGTCACTTGGCTCCATCCTCGCAGCGTGCGGATCGAGTTCAAGTTCATCAACGTCATCGTCATCTACAGCGGCGACAACTGCGACGACTTCTTCGAATACGGCCGGTCTTGCACAAGCCAAAGCGTTCGTAGCACAGGTAATGGCTCCTCCAGTATGGAGTGGGCCGACCGCCAAGGTCAACACATCGAACCTGAAGGGCAAGAGTGTCTGGCTAGTTAATCTCACCGAAGAGATCCCGGCCCTGCACGATTGGGCCGCAGTCGCTCAGCAGGAACTTCAAAGGGCTGGGGTCTCCGTGCAGATCTGCGACGCCAAGGGCACACCAGAAGGTATTACTTCATGTATGCAGCAAGCGATAGCCGCCAAGCCGACCGTTATTGACGCAATGGCTCTTGACACGGCCTTCATCCATAGTTACATTACCCAAGCCAATGCGGCCGGGATCAAAGTGATAACTTCCCAGACAGGTACACCAGGTGCCCCTCAAGGTACTGGAGCAGTTGCCGAAGTGACGTTCAACTACCCTGAGGTCGGCAAGATCTTGGGGGCTTGGTTTGCCACGACATCCAACTGCACTGGATACCCGCAGATAATCACTACCACTTCCTCCCGACAGCCTTCAGCTGCCGAAGTAGCAGGAATTCAGCAGGAGATTGCCACTGCGTGCCCGTCCTCGAAGCCAATTCCAGTGGTCAACAGTCTGATTCCTGACTGGGCTACGACACTTGCCACTACTGTACGCTCGCTACTTACGGCAAACCCGTCGCTGAACTACATCATTCCGCTTTACGACGGAATGACAATCTTCACAAACCCAGCGATCCAGCAGCTGAATCTGAGCAGGAAGGTGTACACGGCATCCTTCAATGCAACTCCGGTGGTAATGCAGAATGAACTTGCAAAGCCTTCCTCTTTGGTTGCCGATGTCGGCGGACCTAACCAGTGGTTTGGCTACGCCTTAGCAGATGAGAACTTCCGGGTACTCGCTGGCGCACCTGTCGTTGTGAACGAGAATATTCCGCTCCGTCTTTTCACGACAGCAAACATCAGTTCCATCAACGTGAACGCTAACGAATCGACCTGGTACGGGACCGTGAACTACACGTGCAACTACGACAAGCTCTGGGGCATGTCCTGCAGCTAGTGCAGGGGTTGTCAACGAGCTGTTGGCTGGGAGTCGGAAGCGCAGTGGGTCAGCCCCTGGCCAGCGCTTCCGGCTTTCCCATTTTCGTTTGGAAGGAATAGTCGATGAACGCTCTAAACATTGAGGGTCTGACCAAGACCTTCGGTGGCGAAAAGGCCCTAGATGAAGTGAGCCTTTGCGTGGCTGCAGGCGAGATACACGGGCTCATCGGTCGAAATGGTTCTGGAAAATCAACCCTCATCAAGGTTCTTTCAGGTTTCCATGCTCCGGATGCATGCAGAAGCTTCTCAGTTGCAGACAGGCACGTGGAGTTTCCCATTCCCCCTGGCGGCTCCGCGGGCCTAGGTCTCACCTTTGTCCACCAAGACCTAGGCCTGATTCCTTCGCTATCGATTTTGGAGAATCTCCGGATAGGACGCTATCAGGCGAAGTCTTTGGGCCGAGTCCGATGGAGCGACGAGCGGGCGACGGTCGCTTCGCAGCTGAGGGAGTTCGGTATAGATGCATCGGTCGACTCGCTAATAGGAAAGATTCCGCCGGTGGAGAGAGCGTTGATCGCCATCACAAGGGCGCTCTCAGATACGAGACGCCACCAAGGCGGAGTGCTAATCCTTGACGAACCGACCTCATTCCTTCCCAAAGACGGCGTTGCCAGGCTCTTCGAAGGGATGAAACGGGTCGCTTCCGAGGGCCTTGGTGTCGTATTTGTGAGCCACAGGCTCGATGAGGTACTAGGCATCACCGACCGAATATCCGTCCTCCGTGACGGCCAGATGGTGGGCACCGTGGACAGTTCGAACGTCGAAGAGGACGAGTTGATCGAGATGATGCTCGGTAGGCGCACTGAGCAGTCGTATCCCTCAGTGGAAGGCGAATTCGGAGATACCCTGCTATCGGTGGACTCGCTTTCCGGTTCGCACATAGACGGACTTTCCTTCAAGGTGAGAAAGGGCGAGATACTTGGGCTTACCGGCCTGGCTGGGATGGGTCACGAGCAGGTGGTTCAACTCATTTTTGGAGCGATTAAAGCGGCCTCAGGAACCATCGAAATAGACGGGACCGTGAGGCAGCTCACCGACATGACTCCTTCGCGGGCAATAGAACTCGGCATTGGACTACTACCTGCAGATCGACTCGTTGCCTCTGGCGTTGGATCGCTGACCATTGGAGAGAACGTCTCGCTTCCCATACTCAATTCATTTTTCAAAGGTGGTCGATTACGTGCCAACACTGAGTATGAGCACGTGGAGACGGTACTCAAGTCATTGGACGTACGCCCGCCCAGACCAGAACGAACTCTCAATTCCTTAAGCGGGGGCAACCAGCAGAAGGCTCTTCTTGGCAAGTGGCTTCAGCGCGGGCCTAAGGTTATGCTCCTAGATGAACCCTCCCAGGGTGTCGACATTGGCGCCCGAGGTGAGATATTCACCCGAATCCGAAACATGGCCATCGATGGTGGCGCAGTGGTTCTCGCATCCACCGACTACGGCGACCTCGCCCACGTTTGCGACAGAGTACTCGTGTTTCGATATGGAAAGGTTGTCGCCGAGGCCACGGGCGAGGCTCTTGCTGAGGAGAGGCTCGTCGAACTCTCCTACTCGAGCGGCGCCGGCAAGGACCAGCAAACCTTCGCCTCCTAGTTCACAACTCCGACATCTTCGGTCTACGGTTACGGATAATCCAATGGCCACCGCAACTCCCCCACCAGATACTTTCGGATTTATCGAGTTGTCACAGACTTTGGAGAACATTCTCGCCTGTCCGCATCTTCTTATTCGAAGCCGTGTCCGACGTAGCAGATTAGGTCGAACTGTCCAGGATCTAGAGTCTGTGTCGCTCCAACCTTACTTTAATTGGACATTTCACAGTGCCTAAGGTTCGAAGACCAAGTACGAACCCGCTCGTAATTGTCGACAGGTTCCTAGCCAGCTCAAACAGATACCAGTTCGAGGTAGTAGTCGCTCCCCTTTCAACTCACCTCATGTGAAACGTGAGCCGCCAAGTCGAGACGAGATGCGTCCAGTGGCTGCCAAAAGTGCCGATCTGCAGTGGTCTGTCTCCAACGCCAAGCGATCGGCTGGTCCACATACACTCACCACCGCAACCGGCAACCCTCTGTGATCGAATACCGGTGCCGCAATCGAACCCGCACCCGGTAATCGCTCTCCAAAGGACTGATCCCAGCCACGCAATCTGATCTGTTCCAAGCTCAGCCTTAGGTCGTTGGGGTCCGTCAATGTTTTGGAGGTCACCTGGTCGAGCGGCTCTTTCAGATACAACTCCATCTCTTCGGTTGGCAGAAATGCGAGGAAAGCCTTGGAGGAAGCGCCGGCATGCAACGGGTATGGAATACCGATCTGAACGGACATCAAGACCTCCCGGTTGGGGGTGACCTGATGGACATACATACGAGAAAAGCCCCGTCTGACCGAGAGGGTTGCGGTCTCGTTTGTCTCGAGTGAAAGAGTTCTGAGTTCGTCTGATGCTATCGCCACGACGTCAGATTTACTTAAATATGAGAGTCCCAGGCTGATGGCCACGGGCCCGAGAGCATATCGATGAGACTCGGGGTCGACCTCCACAATGCCCTTGTTCTTTAACGATGAGAGGATCCGATGCACTGCAGCCTTGGAAAGTCCGAGTGAGTTGGCGATCTCTGTAACACCTAATGTCAGCTTCGATGTGTTCGCGAATTGAAGCAGGACGTCGGCGGCTCTCTCGACCGTCAACGCCGAACTGCCAGTAGCGGACTCCTCCAACTTGTCGATCACCTCTTCCGGTCTGGCTCTTAGCATTTTTACTCCACCACAATCAAAGTCATTGCGATGTTGCGCCGTTCAAGATCCAACAGACCCACTCTCCGAGCCTAGCGGCCGTGCAAACTTCCGTTGGGATCACCCAGGTGCCGTACTGGATGTCTACGGCTCCTGTCAACGAAGGTCGCAAAGATGTGCGCAGACTCTGAAGTTCGGATGGGCTATCGCAAATCCGATTTATTAAATCGGTAGCTACCTCGGCTGTTCACCCATACATTCCCTATCGTGAAAATCCAGCTGGTCCCGCGGTCGGCTCCTTATCTACTTCAGGTTCTCAACCATCTGCGCAACCGAAAGTATGGCCCGTGCCCGGCGTAAAATCGCTGCATCAACAAACTCGCCGGATTGTGTGACTCCGAGTCCACTTCCTAATGAGGAAGCCGCACCCATGATCGATACGATCTCTTGTGCCGAACTCACCTCGTTGTCAGACGGAGTGAAGACCTCATTTATTGCGTCGATCTGACTTGGGTGGATCGCAGATCTACCGAAGAATCCCAAAGATCTTCCAAATTCTGTGCTAGAACGTAGGCCAGAGGGATCGTGTAAATTTACGTAGACGCTCTGGATCGCAGCAGCAAGTCCGGCCGCACGGGCCGCAACGATGCATCGAGAACGTGGGTAGTTCAATGCATCTGAACCGTTGGTTCCGAGGTCGGCCGCTAAGTCGGCCTCACCCATCCCTAGAGCTATGACCCGATGGTGCCCAGACGCAATTTCGAAGGCGCGCTCTACTCCCAAAGCCGATTCGATAAGTGGAATGAGCGGAGTCGACCCACTGTCCAAGCTTGACAGAAAAGAGGCGACCTGAACAACAGTGGCCACAGACTCAACTTTCGGAACCCTGATTCCGGATGGATCCCAGTGACCAACCGCCTCAAGGTCCATCCTCCAGTAGCCGGACTCAGCAGAATTAATCCTGACAAGAACGGGCTTGGACTGCGACTCCGCCAACAGTGCAGATGCATTCGCCCTCGCCATCTGCTTCTGGTCATTCGTCACAGCGTCTTCCAGATCGATCACGATGGCGTCGGCCCTACTTTTCAGAGCCTTATTGATCAACGATGGATCCGAACCTGGCACGTAGAGGTAAGAGCGAAAGATCGGAACCGATCCTGTCCACACATTCAGGTTGCGATCCCTATCCACGTCGTTTAGTGTAATATGGAATACGGTTACAACTATCGAAACATGGTTGAATGAACTCTGAAATGCCAATGCCGCTGACCGGCATCCGCGTATTGGATGCCTCCACGATTCTCGCAGGACCGCTGTGCTGTCGCATACTCGGCGACTACGGCGCTGACGTCATCAAGATCGAAAGCCCCGGTGCAGGTGACAGCATGCGGGGCCATGGACACGACGTAGACGGAGTTTCGCTCTGGTGGAAGGAGATCTCCCGGAACAAGCGCACAGTCGGTATTGATCTGCGCACCAAAGGTGGCGCCGAGGTGTTCAGAAAGCTCGCCAGTGTTTCCGATGTGATAGTCGAGAATTTCCGTCCAGGAACACTGGAGAAGTGGAACCTCTCCCCCCAGTCGCTCCGGGAAGTAAATCCTGGCCTAGTGGTCCTCAGACTGACGGGCTTTGGACAGTCCGGACCATATTCGTCAAGGCCCGGATTCGGCACGTTGGCGGAGGCAATGAGTGGATTCGCACATATGACTGGCGAACAGGATGGTCCGCCAACTCTTCCGTCTTTCGGGCTGGCAGACAGCATCTGTGCCATGGCAGGCGTATCGGCGATATTGATGGCGTTGCGCTATCGAGAACTTGTCAGTCGGGTCGGCCAGGACATCGATCTCAACATCCTCGAGCCGATCCTGACGGCGGTCGGACCAGCTCCGAGTGTTTATCACCACACCGGTGTCATAGAAGGACGCCACGGGAACAGGTCAACCAACAATGCGCCCCGCAACACCTACTTGACCAGAGACGGCTACTGGGTAGCGGTATCGGCAAGCGCGCTGAATGTCGCCAAACGCGTAATGGAGCTGGTCGGCCATCCAGAGATCGCTGAAGAGCCCTGGTTTGCCACTGGACGAGGGCGGGTCGAACACGTTGACCTGATCGACAAGCTGGTGGGCGGTTGGATCTCGACCCACGATCGTGATGATGTGCTCAAGGCGTTCGAAAAAGCCGAGGCTGCAATAGCACCTGTCCTCGACGCCAAGGGCATAGTCGAAGACCCCCACATTCGAGCCACGGAGATGTTGGTGGAGGTGCCAGATCAAGATCTCGGGACGGTATTGATGCACAACGTCCTGTGGAGGATGTCTGATACACCGGGTCAGATTCGATTCACCGGTCGCAAGTTGGGACAGGACACAAAAGAGATTCTCTGTACAGAACTAGGGTTCACCGACGAGGAGTTCGACAATCTAGTCGCAGAAGGAGCCATAGGTTGACAGACGCCATTTTGGAGGCAATCAGGTCAGGCGTGAGGGTGTACGACTTGGGAATGCCGATGTTTCCCGGCATGCCGCAATCCCCGAATCACCCTATCTACACCCACACGCTTCCTCGACGCCATGGTGACATGGTCCGCACCGACGGTGGCTCGGCGGCCAATGACTTCTTGGCTACCGGCACCCACGTCGGAACCCATATCGATGCCCTGGCACACGTATCCCAGGACGGCAAGTTGTACGGCGGGCTCGATGCCGCTTTAGCATCCAAAGGGGGACGATTCAGAGAACTCGGAATCCATACGGTCGCGCCAATCTTTCGGCGTGGAATCCTGCTCGACATACCCGAACTGCTCAATGTCGAAGAGTGTGCTCCGGGGTATGAGATTTCACCAGATCAGCTCGAAGCCGCCGCCGCCTCTCAGGGTCTGTCGATATCCCCGGGGGCAGTGACACTGATCCGAACTGGATGGGGCCAGAGGTTCCCCCAAGGCTCCGAAGCTTACCTCGGTCATGCAACCGGCGTACCTGGTGTCGGTGAAGCTGGAGCAACTTGGCTGGCAGACCAGGGGTCGTTCGCTGTTGGATCCGACACTATCGCCTTCGAAAGACTTGCCCCGGGGGGTGGACACTCCCTGCTACCGGGACATCGAGTACTGCTGGTTGAGCGCGGCGTATATATCATTGAAGCGCTTGCACTCGAAGAGCTTGCCAAGGCGAAAGTGTACGAGTTCACATTCGTTCTGTCACCACTGAACCTCTTCGGTGCAACGGGGTCGCCAGCTAGGCCACTGGCGGTGGTCGCCGGTGCCTGAGGAGACAATGGCACAGCGTCTATCTCGGTTTGCAACCGAATTCAGCTACAACGCGTTGCCGTCAGACGTTGTGACGAGCGTTAAAAGCCGGGTCCTTGACATACTTGGCCTTTGTGCAGCCGCAGCTACTCTCGACACAAGTAGAGCGGCGATCGACTTTGCAGTCGAGCAGGGTGGCAATAGTCAAGCCCACGCCATTGGCATGGATGAAAAGATCCCGGCCGCATTGGCTGCGTTCGTAAACGGGGTAACTGCACACTCTTTGGACTACGACGACACCCACCTTCCATCTGTTCTACATCCCAGTGCTCCGGTAATACCAGCTGCTTTAGCCGCGGCCGAACTGGTGGCTGCTAACGGCAAGGATACTATCGCGGCGATCGCGTGTGGCCTCGAAGTATGCGTTCGCCTCGGCATGGCGGGCTACGACCCGGTGGGTAGGAGCTCGGTCTTTTTCGAGAATGGGCAGCACGCAACGTCGATCTGCGGCGCGATGGGTGCAGCGGTCTCCGTCGGACTGCTAATGGGCTTCGATTCGAAGCAAATAGTGGACGCACTCGGAGTTACCGCATCGATGGCATCGGGAATCATTGAGTCCAACCGCACCGGCGGAACTGTCAAACGGATGCATTGCGGCTGGGCAGCGCACTCCGCAGTCTCTGCATGTCAACTCGTGCGCCACGGCTTCACAGGACCACCAACATCACTCGAAGGAAGGTTCGGCTTCTTCCAGGCATGGCTCCACGGACAAGTTAATTACGACGCCGTACTCGACCAACTTGGCGAGGTTTGGGAAGTTCCAAAAATCTTCTTCAAGCCGTATCCAGCAAACCACTTCACCCACACGGTGATAGACGCAGCCTCTGCGCTGCGAGCTAAAGGACTGGATCTCGGCGAGATCGAAAGGATCACAGTCGGCGTCGCTGCACCCATAGTTCGCACAATCGGAGAACCATTGCAGGTCAAGCGCAGACCCGAGACCGGTTATATGGCCCAGTTCAGTGGGCCATATGCGGTGGTTATAGGACTCCTAGGCGGTGGCGGTCTAGGCGCAAGCTTCGCCGATTATGACGACAACTTAGTTACTGACGAGGATCGCCGCTACCTCATGTCGAAGGTAACCGTGGAGTCTGACGACGAATGTTCAAAGATCTTTCCCCACCAGTTTCCGACGGTATTGCGAATCACCTTAAAAAACGGTACTGAGTTGTCGGAGAAGGCTCTTTTTAATCGTGGCGGACCCGACAGGCCGCTCACACAGGCCGAACTAGCTCTGAAGTTCGCTGAAAATGCCTCCCGATTGATAGACCAGGATCGGGTCCAAAAAGTGGTAACCCTCGTGGAAAGCCTTGAATCTGTCGGTGATGTCGGAGAGATTCTTGGCGTGTTCGCCACTTAAGGTCAATGCGGCGGACTTGGACCGCTACCTAACGACAGAGTTTCAGCCAGACAATTAGGAGAGTTAATGCTTGATCTGCTTTTGAGGAACGTGCGGGCCGTACGGCCGGGAATGTCTGCGGGTCTCGTGGACATGGGTATCAGAGACGGAAAATTCGAAATCATCGAACCAGATATTCCTATCGATAGCTCTTTAGAGGTGATAGATGGTATGGGAAGGCTCGCTTTCCCAGGCGTCGTCGACGCACACCAGCACTGGGGAATCTACAACCCACTAGAGGAAGATGCCGACAGTGAGAGTCGCGCAGCCGCACAAGGTGGAGTGACCACAGGAATTACCTACCTCAGGACTGGCCACTACTATATGAACAGATCTGGACCCTACGAGGAACTCATGCCTTTGGCACTTCAGGCCACTCAGGGTCGGTCCTTTGTCGACTTCGGATTCCACGTAGCACCCATCCTGAAAAAGCATCTGGAGGAGATTCCTCTACTAATTGAGAAGTTTGGCATTCCATCGTTCAAGATCTTCATGTTCTACGGCAGCCATGGTTTGCACGGACGGTCAGGCTCCCAGAGAGATTTCTTGATGCTGCCAGAAGACGAGACCTACGACTATGCACACTTCGAATTCATAATGCGGGCTATAGAAGCGGCGCGTCAGGATCCGAAGTTCGGTGCCATTGCGGAGGACATATCCCTTTCGCTACATTGCGAGACCGCCGAGATCATGGCCGCCTACACAAAGCTAGTCGAAGAGGATGGAACCCTTAAGGGCCTCGAAGCGTACCATCACTCACGTCCACCTCACTCCGAGGGCCTCGCCATCACCATCGCCGCTTATCTGGCTTATGAAACCGGACTTAAGAACATCAATTTGCTGCACCTCTCCTCCCGCAAGGCCATAGAGGCTGCGCTACTGATGGCAAAGACGTTTCCCCATATCGACTTCAAGCGAGAAGTGACGATCGGACACCTGTTGGCCGACATCGAAACCGCCAGCGGAGTAGGCGGCAAGGTCAATCCACCGATCCGCCCTCGAGAGGATGTGGAAGCGCTATGGACCCACCTCATCGCTGGCGATATCGACTGGGTAGTAAGCGATCACGCATGTTGTCGCGATGAGACGAAATTCGGCGAGCCGAGGGACGACGTTTTCGTAGCAAAGTCCGGATTCGGTGGAACCGAGTATCTTCTGGCTGGACTCATAAGTGAAGGCCAGCGTCGTGGTCTTCCGATGGAAAGAGTCGCCGAACTCGCCTCATCGAACCCCGCAGAACGGTTCGGGCTCCATAACAAGGGTGCCATCAAAGTCGGACTCGACGCAGACATCTGTTTGGTGGATGACCAGAGCAGCTGGACCGTGCGTGCAGCGGACTCAATGTCAACTCAGGGCTACACGCCATTCGAGGGTTTCAAGTTGAACGCTAAGGTGACAGACACCTTTCTCCGGGGTCATCGAATCTTCAGCGACGGGCAGATTGTTGGCGATCCGACTGGTGTCTACCTATACCGGAACTCGGGGATTTCCTAGCCACAACCGAATCTGCGGCGAGTTGAACCGGCACTCACCTAAAGCGGCACTAGTGAGCTGAGAGTCACCTTCCGTTGTCCTCAAATTCCGACACCAAATCAAGTGGGACGAGGGTTTGGCCTTGACGGCTCTATTTAGTGGCGCCCGAACACCGTCGATGACCGCGCTACTGCTTGGGTCTTAAATAGAGACTTAAGCAGCACATATGCACTTCTGGCTAAGACGCCCAGGTCTTGGCCAGACCATTGTGAATACTACCGAAAATGAAACGCAAACACCACCTCATTGCATTTGGTTGAGAATAAAGATCGGCTTTTGACCTCATATTCCATACACCGGTGATCGAGTCATGTCGTGGTCGACAAGAGTCCTTTCCGAATTTACGTACCCATCAGGTAGGTTCCTCCAAGTGAACTCCATTCCAGGTGCGATCTACCGTTTTGAGAGGTCACACTTGCGGCCTGGGATAAGCCACTTAGATGAAGAAATCTCTAGTTGCAATTCAGTTGGAAACAAGCAGAACATCCGGCATGGTCGGAATCAAGATCGTGGACGTCTCGCTATTCGCCGAGGCAATCGTGGGCGATCTCCACCGAGGAAATAACACGGCCATACCGATTCTTGAGTACGGATCTCCAAAGGCGAAGTCACAACTCTGATGGTGCGAGTGACGAACCGTTGCAGGCACCGCAACCCCATTTCGACAACTCGAAACCGATCGCCTTTGACATTGGATCCAATTGAAGTCCGCGAGCGCTTCAGGTAGTTCGAATTGGCTCTACAAATAGCGTATGAAGGGAAGATCCGATGGAGGATGACTCGTCAAAAATGGTCGTCTTGGTCTGTCCAATGCCGTCCCTACCGATAATCGTCTCAGCTGCCATTCCGATCCATTCGGTCTGCGGAACCCCGTACAGCGAAACAACGAGATCAACCGGAACGAAGGTCCAGGTTCCGAAAGGAAGCACACTGCTTATTCCATTTGCCGAGTCGATCATAAGCATTAGTCGGGCAATCGAACTCGTCACTTCACCCGATACCAACGGAATCTTCGGACGAGCCCAGGCAACGGCCGGACCAACCTCATCGAAACTACCACTATCGAAGGACCACTCCATCGACCTTCCATATGGGAAGTAGATCTCTGACTCTGTGATTGGCCGTGCCTGGAACCGGCTAGGTGGCGCAACGGACTCAAGTCCAATACCCGGACCCTGATCCTTATCCACTCGTATTCGCCAGGCCCTTCCAATCATGACCAAGTGTCCGTTCACCTTCATCTCGGCGGCGAGCAACTCGATCTTTTTACCATGCCGTTCCACGTGAACATCGATCTCAGTCAGTCCGAGAGGAATTGGGCGCAGGATCTCCAGCGCAATCCTGGCAAGCCGCGTATTCTCCCTCGGATTGTGAGCATCCATCGCAGCGGTGATCAGAGCTGAAGGCGGGCCACCATGTTGGGCCTCAGCGGACCATGGTCCTATGGTGGACTCGGTAGGCAGGTAGTTGGATCCCTTTTTTTCGTAGAAGCCGGAAGCACTCACATCCATCTAACCACCATAGCCAGCCCACTAGCCTGATTGAAGGCACGTAACGTTAGGCCGACTGAATCAGGAAGTCGGTTCGTAACCGTAGCCGTTGTGAAAACTCAAGCAACTGATGGGCTGAACACGGGAACTCACTTGGAAAGCAAGATGCGGGACAGGTTAACCCAGCTAGCCAAGAGGCATCCAAGTTTTGCCTTCGCTTTAGAGGTGATAAATCGATACCGCAAGGAGCGGATCAAGCTTTACTTGACGCGAATCGCCTACCTTTCATTTCTTTCACTTTTCCCACTGTTGTTGGTCTTCTCCGCTGTACTGGAGATAGTCTTCCTGCGCGACCCGCTTCTGCGGCAACGCGCAATCTCAACTATCTCGACGAACTTCCCCTTTTTGACTAGCTACATAAAACCAGAGACACTTAAAGGGTCGGTCGTCGCCATCAGCGCAGGCGTTCTAACGGCAACTTGGTCCGGGCTCAGGGTTACCACGGCGGTCGAAAGTGGCCTACGGGCTGCCTGGCAATCCGAAATACAAGTCGGCAGGTCGTTTCTTCGGCGAATTACAAGAGGAGCAGTGCTTCTAGTTGTGCTAGGTGCGATCTTCATACTTTCGAATATCCCAGCGAGCCTGGCCTCTTATATTCAGACGCACAACGGAGCACTAGGCACTGGTTTTGCGATCCTGACCGGATACTTTCTGGATCTGGCCCTCTTCGTACTTGTCGAATGGCTACTCGGACCGCCGGACCTTGGAGTTCGCGCCCACCTACCCGCCTGTATCTTCACAGCGGGAGTATGGCTCGCTCTTCAAAGATCGGGAGCATTTCTCATGGAGAGAGTTGTTAGTCATGCAACCAACACATATGGCACATTCGGAGTCATCATCGGATTCGTCGTCTGGTTGACCATCGGATCTGCTCTCGTGCTGGGCACAGCGGTCGTCAATTCCGTCCTATTCGATCGGAATCGAACTAAGGAAGCTAATTCGGCTTGAGTCGAGTGCGTTCAGAAGTCCTACTACGCAAAGACTTGTGACTTCGATCTTCGGTCAATTTCAGATTGATTCGTCGCCTCCGTCGGCGACGATGTCCCAGCGGTCATTGCAGTCTCTGCACCGGTAAGAGATTATGTTTCCTACCTCGACAATATCTTCCGGGCCAATTGATGAAAGGAGATAAGCCGGACCCAGACAGTCTATGCAGACTATCATCGGCTCAACCTTGGCAGGACGACCCATTTCAACGCCTCTCGTATTTGTCGACTAGGACGCACCAAGCTAGCTGCAACCAATGCCTCATCGGTACGGACCGAAAAGCCATCCGGTCCATCTGGATGGCACGCCGGACCTACCTCGAACTCGACCGGAACAACCCAACCATGCGGCACTAATTAGATGGGGAGCTCCCCGGGACCTGGTAAGTCCTTTGAGGCAACCACACTACGGGAAGTGTTGACTGCTTGGCGATCGCCCTGATCGCTGGACAGCTGCCCCGATACTCCACGGGGCGAGTCGAGCCATTACTTAGCTTTGTAGTAACTAACGCTTCACAGACTGTCACTTGGCGAGCAACTGGCACGACCGGTGCCGACGCCATCACGGGCTTTCCCGTCGAAGATGCGGAGCTGAGTGCCTGTGGGAGTGCGGACCCAGTGTTCACCGGTTTGGTTGAGGTTCCTGACTGCCATACAAGGCCGATGGTTATTCCGATTCCAATGATTGCTGCATCGATGAGCGCTGCGAAGATACCGACCCTGTCCGACTTGTCGAACATTCCGTCTTTGTCGTCAGATGAGTACGACATCTCAAGATGGGCCGGATTGATCAATTCAGTCAACTACTACTCCTCGATACACGCCACGTCTCCAACCATCAAACCTGAGAACTACTATCTGGAACAGTTAACGTGATCAGCTGAGCTTCAATTCCCCACACTGCTAGCCTGCCGACTCTAGGACTGCTCCCCCAGGTCTAGGGTCGATTCACTTTGTTGGCTAAAAGGTGAATGCTTTTCGACTCCCGCCGGTTTCGGAAATGCAACTGCGATCACGGCCCATAGCGTACGGCCAAGTAGTGCACCCGACAGTCCGACGAGTCCTCCAAATACTCCAGTCAAAAGTAGCGGCACCATCGAGCTGGCTCCGATGCCCGCTACCGCATCAATTGCGGCACTAGCTGCCAGAACCGGCTTTCCTGTTGCAGCCAGCCAACCCAACGGGGCGAGCCAGGACCCGAAGAAGGTAAGGAACACGGCTAAGTAGCCGGCTCGAGACCTCAATAAGATCCCCCAAAACAGTCCAACTACCATCCCTAGCAGCCATAGGCCCCTGTCATTCAACAGCCAGAGAATCACGATTACCACAAGAGGCAACACAACACATTCCAATAAGCGCCGACTGGAACTCCCATTCCGGCGGCCTTCCTCCTTTGGCAATTCGGCACCGGTCACGGCAATAAGGTCCAAGTCGCGAAAGTATCATCCGGTCTCACAGAGCGACTGAATCTAAAGTATGAGCCGTTCCACCAGTTCTGTACTCCTGTCTCATACCAACCTGAGACTGGATTTTCCGACTGCCCTCCTGGGTAGACCGAATAGGATCCCCCTCCGAAATTTACGATCATCCGCCAGCTAGGACCTGCGTGGGAGACCAACGAGCCGTCTGCAGCGTTTACGGTCCAAATGTCACCCGAGGCCGGCCGCGGACCGTAGCCTAACTTATCGACAAGCGTCAGAGACTGGAACTGTCGGAAGTGGATACGTCCCCACCTCCAAGTCTCTGGAAGTCCACCCATTTGGGTCCTGAGCTGGGCTATCGACTTGAGAAACGCGGTAAACATCACCGCATTCGCACTTCTTACCTGTCCATTTGGTGGAGTAAAAATCGATGAATTCGGATGAGACCAAGTCGCCTGTTCAAGCACTACATCCAGCGGTGTCAGAGACGGCTGGATTATGAGATTTGGATCCAATCTTGTTGGGACCTTTGAGGCAGCCCAAAGAGGACCAAACGTCTCATCTAGATAATTCTGCCAGAATGTCCACCAAATGGTCGCTGCGGCGGAATTGACCGACATGTCATAGTTCCATTTCGAGAGGAGGCTCACCGACTGGAACACGTATTCATTCAGCGCCCCCACACCAGGAGGGACCTCCGCCCTGACCGCTTCCAAAAGTTTCGGCACCATCTTTGTCGCCAAGTGATCAGTGACGCTGTTCTGGAGGGCCTCGGCGTCGGCGACTGACATGGCGTGGTGGCTACGCAGGAAGTCGAAGATAGTGCTCGCTCGATACCCAGTAGAAAAGTAGTCTGCCGTAGTGCCGATGTAGTAAGGGTAATTTGCCGCTACAGGGCGCTGATTCGCCGAGAACAAGAAGTGATCACTTGGATTGTACGCCTGAGGGTTCGCCGCGTAAGCAATGGCGCCAATGACGTCAGATGCGCCAGTACCAGCCAGCGGCAACCAAGGTCTTCCACTCCTTACTATCGGATATATTCCCGCCGATATGATCCCGATATTTCCTGCGTCATCTGCGTAGATGAAATTCTGAGTCGGCGCTAACCAACCAGCTAGGGCACGCTTGAATTCAGAGAAGGTGCTCGCCTTCCAGACGGCCAAGGCCGCACCTAGGTCGTCACTAGGCAACGCGCCCATCCAATCGACAGCAAGTGTCGCTCCATTGCTGGTGAGCAATGGTCCATGAACGGTCACCTTCACGCTGTATTCCAGATACCCTCCGCCCTTCTGAGCGATCCGGTACCGGTACACCCGCATCCGGTACCAGTGTCCGTGCCAGAGATACTCCCCGGGCCTTGACCGAGAAGTAGTCTCTTTGTAAAAAAAGGTGCTCTGATTCTGGGAGTCTGTGAGACTCCACGCGATGTGTCTGTTTCTTCCAATAAGAATTCCTGGAATTCCTGGCACAGACACGCCTGATATCTGTAGATCTGGGGAGTTTGCCGAAATCTGATACCAGATCGATGGAAGGGTCTGGACTAGGTGTGGATCCCCTTCGAGCAACGCCCGATGAGTCACCGTTCTGGAACCGGCAACTGCGAAATTGTTGGACGCAGAGCCGATCCTTATCAGCGAAGGAAGCGTCGACCTGAGCCAGCTTTCAACACTGTCGATCGCAGTTCTCATTCCCTTACCAACCACCGCTGTGGTACCACTCACCGATGTGGTTACTGGCACTTCTCGTTTTTGGACCGCTGATGCGGCCCTAACGAAGAGTGGAACCGAAGGGTTCCCCGAGACAGGGATTGGAACCGTTCCAGGGATTCTCGATGGGATCTGCGCCGGAGCTAATTTCAGATACGGGCCCGGATCGTATGGATGCTGGACATTGGGGAACTCAATTGGGAACAGCTTCATCGTTGCGTTGTATCCAATTGACTGTGTTAGCAGTGAGTAGTCGATTGGAGTCGTCGTGAAGTCAAGGGACTGGGTCAGATCACCCTGCACCAGAAGCGTATCGACTGGCGTCCAAGGAGCTGGTCTGTAGTTGAGTAGTTTGAACTCGAATGGCAGGTTGCCCGATCTGACGTCCTGTACGATTCTGTCGTTTACGCCAGCGGAGAACGCAAGAAGCTCGGACTGCACTGGCGACTCTGACCGATAGTCACTCCACTCTGTCTGGGCGGTTCTGTTCAGTCCAAGTGTCAGTTCAAGTTCATCGGTCGGCGTAGCTGTGGGGCCAAGGATCTGAGTTAACCCACCAGACGCCTCCCGCCTAAGCAGGTCCATCTCAAACAACCTGAAAGTAGCCTGCAAATACCCTATGGCCATGAACAGATCATGGTCAGACTGGGCATATATGTATGGCGTACCCTGCTTATCAAAAGTCACCGTGACGGGTGCGTTCAGACCCTTGATGACGAGTTCTGAATTCGTTGGCAGTTGAGCGGTACGGATGACGGACCATACCCCGGTACCCGGATTGAAGGTGGATCCGATCGGAGGCGTCGTTCCGATACCAGCGGTACCAATCACGGCGATCAACATAGAGAACGCCAACGCGAGAAGCAGCGCGATCCTCTTTTTGGTCACGACCAACGAATCTCCTTACTGCCGCTCCAAATCGTGATTCTAGGTAACCGAGCCAGCATCGACGCACCTGAGCATCGAGCATCCTGGATCGGTATTATTCGAACAATAGCCAAAGGTGGGCCCTAGGCTGCAGATCATGGCTGCAGGCAACACAGTACTTAATTCGAGACTGGCCCAATTCACCTCGACGATCTTCGCCGAGATGTCGGCACTGGCACAGGCCACCGGATCGGTAAACCTTGGACAGGGTTTTCCCGACACAGACGGCCCGGCCGAGATTGCAGAATCGGCTATAGAAGCGATCCGTAGTGGTCACAATCAGTACCCGCCGGGGATCGGTATCGAATCACTAAGGTCGGCAATTGCGTCTCACCAGTTCCACTACTACAACACGCAGTTGGATCCTGCCACTCAGGTCCTAGTCACCACCGGTGCCACCGAGGCGATTGCGGCTGCGATCATATCGCTATGCGAATACGGTGACGAGGTAGTCCTATTTGAGCCCTACTACGACTCCTATGCAGCTTCGGTTGCCATTGCCGGAGCGAAACGAAGGGTGGTCAGGTTGGAAGCACCCAACTGGCACTTCGACTCCGCAAGCTTGGAAGCCGCCATCTCACCTTCCACTAGGGCGATCGTCTTGAACTCCCCGCACAACCCTACCGGCAAGGTGTTCTCGCAGGATGAATTGAACTCAATAGCAGAGGTAGCGATACGAAACGACCTGATCGTCATCAGCGATGAGGTGTACGAACACCTCACGTTCGAACGTTCCCATATTTCGATTGGCACCCTTCCGGGGATGGGCGAGCGCACCCTTACGATCTCGTCCGCGGCCAAATCCTTCTCCTACACCGGCTGGAAGATCGGCTGGGTAACGGGTCCCGAAATACTTGTGGCAGCAGTAAGGGCTTCAAAGCAGTTCCTGACCTACGTAAGTGGAGCACCGTTTCAAGTCGCCATTGCACACGCACTAGACAATTGCGAAAGACTCATTCCGCAAGTGCTCGAACCGCTGCGCTTGCAGCGGGAACAGTTGCGCGATGCTCTCAGCAGCGTTAACTTGGAACCATTCCCTTCCTATGGCACATATTTCCTAGTAACCGACGTATCAGAAATCGCCTCAACTGATACGTACCAGTTCTGCGTCAACCTTGCACACGAAGCTGGCGTAGTTGCCGTACCGACGAGCGTCTTTTACAGCGAACCGAACACAGCGCCAAAGCACGTTCGATGGACCTACTGTAAACGTCCCGAAGTTATTCAGCTAGCCGCAGATAGGCTCCGAAAGTACTTCAACTAGTCGGTATCTGAAGTTTTCGGCTTGCGTGCAACGAAAACTAGCGATGGTGCAGGACTGTGCCCGAAGTCCGACACATCTACGACTTTCATAAGTTGGATCACCTCGAAGTCAGAGAACTGCTCACGCATCTCTGCCTCGTCGAGTAGTCGATCCAAGTCTGGAGGTCCGGCAATTCCAAATGACTCCTTGTGGTGTCCAATTAAGAACAGTACTCCACCGGGCAGAAGAAGCGATCTCGCAACTTTATATAGGTCCTCGCGATCGGCAAGGCCGGGGTGGATGTTTGCGATTATCACCAAATCAAACTCGCCGAGATCGCCTGCGACATCGCTAATGTCACCGTCAATCAGCTGACCATGCAGTCCGCGTGCATTTAGAGCATCCCCGAACCGGTCAAGTGCCACTTTGGAATAGTCAACCGCAGTGATATCCCACCCTCGACTGGCAAGCCATAGTGAATTGCGACCTTCACCAGCACCTATATCAAGCGAGCGACCTACTCCGAGTCCAGAAGCTGCCTCCACAAGAGCAGGATCCGGCTCCGCTATCCACAGATGCTCACTCGAAGCATATCTTTCATCCCACTCTTTGGCATGGTCGGTCATCGCGTCTTCGCTCCTTTTGTAAAAGCCTTACTGTGCCCGTTTTGCGACGCGCTCGACTCCGTCAACATAAGGCACAGGTTACCTGCAGTCAAACACGGTGTCCGTATAACCCGACCAAGCTTCGACTATCGGAACGCCCTTCAGCCTGGGCAGGTCATAATGAGATCGACCACGTCCAATACACACACCTGCGCACTTGGTCATAAACATCTAGCCGAATCGACCGAGAATCGCAAACTCGAATTAATAATCCTGCATCCAACTTCTAATATCCGGTATTATGAAATGAATACTTGAGCTTTCTCCTACTGGTCCAGATGTTTTCACCAGTTATGGAGCAAGAGGTGCCGAATAAGGAGTGAAAGTGAAGACCGCCACACGATTGCAGAACTCGACTCATTTCAGTTTTGAGGTCCGAGGCGGCAGTGCATACGAATCGACCCGGCCTTTTAAAGCTACCTCACTACGTTCTGGTATGCAGCCGACTCGGATCCTAAGGCTACGCAGTGTCTAGGACTGCCTCGCTCATTGAAGAATCACTTGCGACGATAGAAGCTGCTATCAACGACTATCCATCTCTCTCTATGCCCACCGGCTTAAACCTCTCCGGTCTGGTCATGCTCGACCTAGCAGCGAAGGTTGGATTTTCAGGAAAGGTGATCTTTGTTGACACGGGATACCACTTCCCAGAGACCATCGAACTTTGGAAATCCCTGCAGCAGAGGTACGATCATCCTCAGTTCGTAACGATCGAGAACCTGCGAGGTCACGATGAGATGTATCTTCTGAACCCGGAGGCCTGCTGCGAAGCACGAAAAGTGGACCCGCTGGCGAACTATCTTGCAACAGAGGGAGTCGAAGCAATCCTCACGGGCAGAACGAGGCATCAGTCCTCCAGCAGACCCGACCTCCCCCTGGTCGAATATGGCTCACGTGTGCACGTGAACTCAGTAGCCGATTGGACTAGAGATGACCTCGAGCGGTACGCAGTGGACCACTCCATTGAGAGGCACCAACTTTATGATCTCGGATTCCTCTCAATTGGATGTTGGCCGTGCACCCGGGCTGTCCAACCGGGGGGAGACGAACGGTCAGGTCGATTCGTCGGGCAAGGACGCACTGAATGCGGGCTGTGGACCAAGGGAAAGCTTTAGCGATCCCGCTAGGGCCGTCCAGATGGACACTCACTCTCCATCAGCGCTCAAATTAGGAACTTCTTAGGAACTGCGCGCCGATTCACGCTAATTCGAAACTTGACCCACTCCCACTCGCACTCCCAATCATGACCTAGGTGGAAACACTCCAGCCTTGAAGACCATAGACGGCACCTGACCATCAAGTTTCTCGGCGAGCCAATTCGTGGTCTCCATGAGCCGCTCTATATCGGCACCTACTTCGAAACCACTCCTTTGGAGCATCCAGACCAAGTCCTCCGTGGGTATATTTCCAGTTGCCTTTGGGGCGAACGGGCATCCTCCGATTCCACCAAGGCTTGAATCGAAGACTGTGACACCCTCCGAGGCAGCTGCATATGCATTTGCAAGGCCTGCGTTCCTTGTGTTATGAAAGTGACAGCGGAGCGGGACATTTCCAACGATTTTCCGCGCACCCGCCACCATCTTTGCAACTTGAGCAGGTGCACCAGACCCGATGGTATCGGCGAGACCAATCTCATCTGGAGCTCCCTCCAGCACCTGACCAACAAGATCCAGCACCCTTGACATGGGCACCTCTCCTTCATACGGACAGCCGAACGCAGCCGATATCCCGACTGAAGTGCGAATTCCTGCTTCTCTGGCCATTTTCGATACCGTCAGCCAAGCTTCAATGAGCCCCTGCGTCGTCGAGGATTGGTTCTTTTGCGCAAAGGTGTCGGTGGCAACCACGACAAAGTTGATCTCTGGTATTCCAGCCTCTATCGCACGCTCAATTCCGCGCTCGTTCAGGACCAGACCGATCGACTTCTTCTGTGCCTCGGGTGAAATATCCGCAAACACCTGTGGACCATCGGCCATCTGCGGCACCCGCTTGGGATTGACGAAGGACGCTACCTCAATTCGGTCTACGCCGCCCGCAATGCAACCCTCTATGAGTCGAACCTTCTCTGCGGTAGTGAACTCGACCTTCTGATTCTGCAACCCATCCCTGGGTGATACCTCTACAATCTCAATCTTTCCCATGACACCTCAATCCAGATACCAAATACGGTCGACATATTCAACGCTACTCAGAGACGGATCGACTTGCACTTCGGCGACGACGTCGAACGCCCAATGATACTCCCTGAAAGTTTCCTCACATAGGTCACACCTATCGTCTTATTTTGACCCGCAAGTATGTCATTTGACAATTCACGGAATCCGAGTCCCGAGCTGGAGGAGAAGCATTGAGGCCAACTATATGTCTTTGACTCACGTCAAAATAAGTAGGGCCCGTCGCGCTGCTTTCCTCGTACTGGTAACTACCATCTCAGCAGCACTTTTCACCGCTGTGCACATCCCGTCGTCAACAGGAAATCCTCGGTGGCGCTCGACAACTTCGACTAGCCTGGTGGGGTACAGCCCGCCTCTCAGCCTTCCCAGCAATATCGCTCCCAGTCCTAACTTCAACAACTACTGTTCGAGCACTGGTTACGATAACTCCTCCAAGTGCGTCGCAGCGGTTACCTCGGCCATTGACAACGCAAGATCACAAGAAGGTGTCGGACCAATAAACCTTCCGTCCGACTTCGCCGGCCTCTCTCCGAATCTGCAGATCTTCGAAGTCACAAACCTAGAAAGAGTAGACCGCGGCCTTCCTCCGGCAGTAGCGACCACTGCACAGCTGAACCAGGTAGCTCAGCAAGCCGCAGGCAACAACACCGACCCATCCCTTTTCGGAATCAATATCTCGTGGGGTTCAAACTGGGCTGCTGGATACTCAAACGCGCTTGAGGCCGACTACTCATGGATGTACGACGATGGATATGGATCGGCAAATGCCTCCTGCACGAGTCCAACCTCCTCGGGTTGTTGGGGCCACAGAGCAAATATCCTTGCAACCTTCGGTAACTCCACCGCCTATGCAGGCACCGGCAATGTTTCCGGTGGCTCCTTTCAGAACTCCTACACCTACATTCTCGCTGGTGGAATGGTATCAAGTAGTGACTACGCGGTCACCTTATGGTCCGGTCTTGTCGGAGCTCAGTCGACGAGCTCGAACAGTTTGCTCAACCCAGCAGCGGGAGTTTCGGATCCTGCGGCGAGTCTCGGATCCATGTTTACAACCCAATTGAACAAACCCATAGTCGGAATGGCAGCGACACCAGACGGTAAGGGGTACTGGTTAGTCGCATCTGACGGCGGAATATTCACCTTCGGCGATGCCGGCTTTTACGGCTCAACTGGTGCAATGGTTCTGAACAAACCCATAGTCGGAATGGCAGCGACACCAGACGGTAAGGGGTACTGGTTAATCGCATCTGACGGCGGAATATTCACCTTCGGCGATGCCGGCTTTTACGGCTCGGCAGCATCAACGTTCAGTGGAGTCCCCGCCGTTGGAATGGCAGCAAGTGCCTCGGGTCAAGGCTACTGGATAGCTGAATCGAACGGACAGGTAATGTACTTCGGTGACGCTTCCCCCCTGTCTGGAACGCTCGCTCAGAGTCCAATCACGTCAGTCACGCCAACTTCGAATCACGGCGGGCTGTGGCTAATATCTGCTAACGGGTCGTCAACTGGACTGGGGGACGCAGCAACGATGTCTTACCCATCGATACCAGGCTCAGGAGTAGCAGTTGCGGGCACCTCCGGTCAAGCAGGATTATGGGTGGCGACCTCACAGGGCGCGGTCCTCGGTTGAGTTCACCTGGAATTGATTTGGGCTGCTCAATTCCAGTAACTTGAGCATGTACCTGATCCCTGCCTTACCTCAAAACCATCTGTTTGACGCCATGGACCAGTCTGAGCATCTGAAGGCGGCTTAGAAACAGCAGCGTTGAAGTCAAAAGAGCCACCTCACTTGCACTTGGACTTCTCATGGTGACTGAATGGAGATGCTTTGGTCTCCACGGCTCCTATGGATCAGAATCGCACAGGATCTACTAGCAATACAATCCAGAGTTCGAACCACTTGGCACTAATTGGATGAGACCATCGGATTTGCCAAACCAGGTATCTGAATCTGACAACTTCTCGACGAGGACGGGACCTCCAGGAACTCCACCCGTGGCAGCACCATCCCTAATTAACTGTGGCCAAAACGACAAGTGAGATCTCAGGTGTCTCCCCATTGGCATCAAAAGTTTGCAAATCGCGCTAGCGGAGATGCAACGATGCTCGCGCCATTTGGCTAAAGCCCGTGCCGAGTGACCTTGGGTTAAGCGATCTGAACCTGATCTTGACAACAGTCGAAGTTAGAACTCCTAGTCCGCTTCCAGCTCACCGGTAACGTAGGCGGGTCCTCTTCTGACCTTCTTTAACCACGGCGTCGCACCATCTTTGAACAGTCCCCTATCAGATAGATTCAGCCAGAGATAGATGTTGTAGTAGCCGGTGTAGACGAGTGGCTCCATGCACAATACCCAAAGTATCGACGCGCCAATCTGTTGGTCTGCCATGAGACTGAGAGACTTTCCAGGAATGTTGCCATAGACGCTGAACCATGGACTATTGGTAAGACCTAGCACCATTGCAAGCGCCCAACTTGAATAGATGCAGAGCAACAACGCACCCATGCGCACCATCGGATTCGGGATTCTGGACTTGTATGGGGGAGAGTCAACGAAGTGGAAGAACAGGAGCGGGCCAGCGGTGAGAAACGTCAGGTGCATGATATCCATGACATATAGGTTGTCGACCGCAAGTGTCATGAAGCGGGGCACGAACCAGAACCACATCACGAAGTTGAAGTAGATGAAATCTACCCATGGATTGGTAATGAACCTTTGGATTGAGCCAACTGGACCGTTCCCCTTCAGAGAAGAAAGCAGTCTTTTTGTGGCTGGCTTCACCGAATCAGGAATTCCATGAGCCATTACATTGAACGGCTTTGACGATGCCAAAAGGGGCGGCGCTGCGATCATCACCACAACGTGGAACAGCATGTGAACCCACAGATACACCATTGACCAGAACAAGATGGGGGACATGAAGGAAGCTATCCACATTCCCATGCCCAAACAGAACAGCGTGATGCTTTTCCGTTCAGTCCCCAATGCGACAGTCCCAGTCCTTGCATTCTGACGCCGGAGTACGCCGAGTCCGCGAATGTAAAGAAGCGTTGGAACGATGATGAACGGCACCGTTATCAGAGGGTCAATCGACCAGTTTGAAAGCAGGTATTTGGCTACAAATCCCGCGTGACTGGCCACAGGTGCCATGTTCATATCAGGACTCACAAAACCCCTCCTAAGCGCTCACGCGCACTGCCATCTCGAAATGGCAGCCAGCTGCAGGACTTACCTACACGCTGGCGAAACTACCCGCCTCAATACTAGGCCCTGGCCCACATTACGGCAACAGTTTGCAATGGTCGACATCCTCCGCGACGGCTATCGCTAAGCGGTCTAACCCGTACTGGCTAAAGCTGTCAGGTAGGCATTTAATGGCGTACTCAGCGATGTTAGGCCAATTGGGCCGAGCACTCCGAGGTAGACGCGTGACGAGCCGTTTCGATATATTACAGACAGCGGGCCAAACGAGACCGCCTGCAGCCCTGGACTCGTCGGTGGCTCCGACTTTGCACCAGCAGGAATATACGGCACTGACCCATTTTCGCCGTTGGCACACAGCGAGTTCTGGGCAGGCGAGTCCCATCGTGGTGCGGGGCTGGACCAGGATGGAAACACCAGCTCAGACGCGACCACTGAATTAGAACTCGAGGCAACGCACGAAACGGCTGTCACGCCGTAATCACCTGCACCTCCAGTTACTACCGTTGTCAGAGTTGAACCCTTCGATACTGGTTCAGTCGTCCACTTCTTGGTCGACTCCGAGTAGAGGGCTGCCATCTCTCCTCGCGCTCCACTCCCATATGCGAGTACCCCACCTGTGACTCCGAGTATCCCAGAAGGTGCCCGTAAGGAGGCAGGGAGCCGCAACACCGCTCCTATTGACTTCACACCACCGACAAAGAGGGACAAGGAGGATCTCCCTACCGACTGAGTCAGGGCATATATGTGAGAAGACGAGACCGCGATTGCATTTCTAACCGGAGCCAAGCCTCCGCTAAGTTCCAGAGAAGACCACGACTTTCCGGCCGTGCTGGTAACAAAAAGAGTCGACGCCAGCAACGACTTGTAGGGATACAGGCCAATCACTCCAAGGCCAGTACCATTTGTGGCC
The DNA here is from genome assembly GCA_013044385.1 of Acidimicrobiaceae bacterium. Taxonomy (GTDB): domain Bacteria; phylum Actinomycetota; class Acidimicrobiia; order Acidimicrobiales; family Acidimicrobiaceae; genus JABEUN01. The sequence goes on along the minus strand of JABEUN010000008.1, from coordinate 25,078 downwards.
ATTGCAAGACCTCCTCGGGTCGAGAAGCCGGAGGGTGTTATGTCGCTTATCAGCTTGTCTTGCGGATCAACGGAAAGGACCTGCCAGTAGGGACCTGACTTCGCTGTAAACCAGACGGAGCTGTCAGAATAGGCCACCAAATTGGATTCGGCCGCTGGGCTCACGGTGGCGGTCGCTGAAGTTTCCAATGGGTTTGAGCTGACAGAACCAGCAGTGCCGCAACCTGCTAATACCAAGGTACAAACCAAGACGAAACCAGCCGATGGAACTCCCCGGAAGAGACTCTTGAGGTGACCCTTGAACCACGCGATCCGAAGATTAATATCGGTAAGGCTATTCATAGGAGCGGCTTCAAATGTGACTCGATCAATGTCGAATAACTTCCTGAAATCTGGGAGTTGCCGGTATCTTGAAGCGCTCCTACCTCGACACCGGCACTGTTGATGAAGTAGTACACCTGTGTATGGACCACCATCCCCAGTCTCTGGGGGACTACCTGAATCCCGTAGTCGGACCACACCTTGGCCAACTGTGCCCTTGAACCAGTCAGGTAGTACCAGTTCTTGATCTGCGAGAGCCCGTGGGATTGACTAAAAGCCGAGGTGTCGGCTGTGCTCGTAAAAAATGGATTAGCGTCTACGGCGACCAGGGCTACATTTTTACCTTTTGGACCCAGCAGCTCATCCGCCTTGACCATCTCTTGTGCCATCAATGGACAAGTGTCATAGCATTCCGGGTCCAGAAATGTAAGCAGAACGGGTCGCCCCCTGAGAGTCTCCAATGAGACGCTTCGTCCCGTAGTAGAGACAAGATTGAAAGCTGGAGCAAGCTTTGGCGGAATTGGAACGAAGCCCGAAGAGTCCACAAGTGCCATAGACCCAGATACGGGTCCGAACATGGCAACCAGAGATATCAATGCCGATACAAATAGGGCTCCGGCAGCAAACGAGACCACTCCAAAACCTAGGAGCGGCAACTTTGTCACAACCATCACATCTGTCGGCCTCTCCAGTAGGGTCAGAGACCCACGGCCGTTAGGGGCCACGATCGTCTCGGAGCTACCCGCTTCAGTTGGCCCGGAACCGTCCTCAGATTGCGATACTCTCGGTTGACCGAATCCAAGCAGAGCACTGAGCAGGATAATCGTCGGAAGACCCGAGTTGAAATCTGTGGCTGTCGAGGAGTAGATGCCAAAATCATTACCGATCCACCAACCCGCAAGAGCTACTGCAATCGCTAGGTAGATGGCCTTTTTACTTTTAGCGTTGATTAGTAGGCAGAGGGCTGCCCCCAGTGGAAGGAGAACAAAGATGGCATTCGCCAGAACATGGTTTGAAGATGCGAGGTTCGCATACGCACTAACTACCTTGGCGAATACTGATGGCTGATTTGAGGCTGCCATTCCAGTTAGCATGGTCGTAAGGCCGGTCCTATTCCAATTCTGGCTTCCCGGCAATGCCTGCAGAATGCCACCGACGGCAAAGAAGATGGCGACTGGCACGGCAATTGCTCTGCGAGATCTCGTCCAAGGCCTTTTGGACTCGAACTGAAGTAGGTAGAACGAGGCAAATCCGTAGAGTAGTACTGCCCCGGGGGCACCGGTCAGAAAGGAGGCGCCAGGGTAAAATACCCCGAAACCCTCGCCGGCCAAAAAGACGATAAGCGACCAACCAACACCGAGCCAAAGGATCAAACGCCTAGAGACACCACGACGGATCAGAATCATTCCTAATCCGATCACGATCTGGATCCATGCCGAAGTCAGATCGACCTTTACGGGATGATAAAGCCATAGATTGAGAATCGGATTCGTGACATCGATCAATAGCCTTGGAGCACCCTGAAGTGCGGGCGTTGCTACCTGGGAGACAAACCCTCCAGGCATGTCCGGTCTCAACTGGAATAGCCCGTCGATAATCCATATAACCCCGAAACCGATCTGAATTCTTGACTCGGATTTTGTGTGCAGCACCGTTCCTGCGCTCCACTTTCGACCTTCCGCCCACTTCACCGCAGTTTCTAAAAACTGCGGAGTACCGAAGAAACTCTTGATCAACATCGATACCACCGCAATGGCAACGCCTGCGAACACCGTCAAGAGAAGTATCGAATACAACGAATTCGAGAGAAGTCCGTAATCAGATCCGGACTGAATTCCCATGCCTGGCAACTGGCTACCCCTTACCTTGTTGGTTAGTTCTCATAAGTCTCCAAATACACCACATATTGGCCAGTCTCCGACCGAAAAGTACCAAGGACCGAAACTACGCAAAGCTTCAACATCCAGATCTGCTATCACGCAAGTCATGCCGGTTTGACAGGGTTTCCGACCTCCGTGGGCAACTGGTACCGATTCAATGTCGCATCGCAGGGAGGCACAACTCTACCTAAGTAAGAAACCGAAACAGCGGTTGCGGGCACGGACGCCTTTAAGAAAACTGGATCGAGTGGTGCAGTAGGCCGATTCGGCACTGCCGTCAGCGCCATCGTCATCACTATCCCGGCAATGCCAATAGAGGCAATACGTATAATCCGGATCATTGAAAACGACCGCGAGGGCTTAACTGACGTCTTAGTCGTCAGGGCGAGTCCAGGCTTGAGAAGTAAAAGCATGACCGCCGAACATAATGAGGCCAACATAATGGGAAAGTTTGGCAGTAGTCCGGACAGAGATCCCGCTCCCAAGGCGAAGTCGAAAAGTGCCACCAAGAAGAGGAGCACCCCCGTGCTGATGACGATCCACCTGGTGTACCAGAGGCTCTCGTTCTCGAAGGATCCCAACAGTATCGCTACTCCAAGGCAGAATCGAAAAACCATCAAGTCGAGATGCAGGCTAACTGGCGTTCCACTGCCACTAGACAGTGCGCGCCAAGTGCCAACGACCGCTAGCAGGATCAACACTCCACCGGCCCCAGCAGATACAAATCTGAGGCTCGTGATGGCCCGCCTAAGGTGCGTTGGGCGCATCTGTTTGAAATCAGGGTTGCCTTCAGGAGGAAGCTTCCATAAATTTGGAAATCGGACGCCGCTCAAAACACCTGTGGTCTCAACCTCATCAACTAGGAATCGGGCGCAGGCACTGCAGGAACTCAGATGCCCCACGAGATCCTCCCTGGAGACTTTGGTGGACTCGCCACCCTCCAGATCAAGGAGTGCTCCTTCAAAGCTCAGACAGTCGACGCTTCCCACGTATTCATATACGCCGACGAAACGGCTAGAGTTCGGACTGGGTGAAAATTATTCGAAAGTTTGAGAGTCGCTGTCCAGAATGAAAAGTGAGCGGAGCCTCGAGTCTCTTCTGTCGGAGGCGAGCCTTGGCAGGGAGTCAGCCTTTAGCGAATTCGTTCTACGCACCCAAGCTGCACTGGGCCTCTATATCTCTCAAACATCGGGACGGTCCAATGTCGCAGACGTCATGCAAGAGACCTACCTCTCGCTCTGGCGCTCCCTCGCCACCTACCAACCGAACCGATCGGCAATGACCTGGCTCTTCAGCATCGCCAGAAATAGGTCCATAGATGAGTATCGCAGATCGATCAGGAGGCCACCCCAGGTCAATATCGACTCCATCGGATCCGCACATCCCTATTCAGACGGCCCGGAGTCATTTTTTCCCGGGGACCTCTACGCAACACTGCGAGACTTGGACCCGACAGCGAGGGACGTTTTCGTTCTTTGTGCGGTCATAGGGTTTAGCTATAGTCAAGTGGCCGAAATAGTTGGAATACCGCTCGGAACTGTTCGGTCGAAGCTCCACCACACGCGCCAAATCTTGGCCACAGCGATCACAATGCAGGATCAATCGGTAAAGCGGGCCTAGTGGAGCTAGCCATCGACAAATCGCCTTCCATAAGCAATTCGTTGACAATTTAACAGGCAATGACCGATCAAGTGAACTCATCCTCGACTGGGTCAGCCGCGATCATCTTCTGAGCCGTTAGTTGTATGGCTTGTCCAATGCTGGGTCGGGCATGACCGTTCTGGGCTAATGCTCCTACTACGAGCTTGTTTCTGATTGCAAGTGCGACCTCGGAGATCGACTCCGCAGCGCCTTCGCCAACTATCACGGCACCTATCAACTTCCCCCCTCCAATGTTTCTGAGCAACGCCCTCGACTTGGAGACAAGTTTTACATAGCTGACATCCATCAACCCGGATCCATCCCCGAAGATCGAAGCCAGTTTCGTGGTACCAAAGGTAAGACCCCCTGCACCTTGTTTGGGCAGGTCACCCACCATCGCAACCTCAGGAACCGTCAAAATGACTCTCGGCTGCAACTTAGGATCAAACCTTAAAATCGGCGATCGATCAAATGCGTGACTAATTGCTATCCTGGCCATCTCTTCTGCACCTTGTGATGTAAAGTTCAGTCCCGTGACGTCTCCAACAGCGAAAACAGGTGCAATCGTCGTCTGTAGCTTGTTATCTACCTTGATGAAGCCATCTCGGTCCAGCGCCACCCCCACAAACTCGACGTTCAGGTTCTCAAGAGCCGCACGACGCGCATAGCAGATAACCAAGCTGTCGACCCGCTTGACCGAGCCGTCCACGCCTACTATGTCAACTCGGCTTCGATCGCCGGCAGCGGCGTTTACTCTGTCCAACCTACCTGATGCCCAAACATCCACCAAGGAACGTTCGAGTCCGAACCTTATCGACTCTTTGACCTCAAGCTCACGCGGTTCGGACCCTTCGGCACTGTAATCACAAACCATTACCTCCAGTCCCGCAAGCGATGCAGCAGAGGCGAGTTCGGCCGACTCCAAAAGATCACCAACGATGCAAACCGAACCACTTAATGATCCAGCGCTGAGTGCTCGAAGGGCTCCATACTGGTCGAGATGTTCGCACTCCTGCAGGCCCGCCAAGCTCGGCGCTACCAGCTTGGATCCGGTGGCAATTACGATCCGTCTAGCGGTCAACTTAGAGTCGCCCACCAGTAGCGAAGCTCGTGACTGGAAGCGCACGCTCCCTGAGAAGCGAGTCAGCATTCGACCCTGGGGATCGGCTTCAATAGGACCTAGTCCACGCAGGACTAGCCTATTCAGAATACGGTTGGGTGAAGGAGCTGCGGACCTTTCCAACTCGGAAAGACCGGGCACAAAGTCACCGTCTATCGCCTCGCCCGATTCGACTAACGCAATCCTGAGATTACGCCGCATCGCCGCTCGTACTGCAGATCGACCCGCTATACCGGATCCGACTACTACCAGATCGAACTGCACCTAACTCCCATCACCAGCTAGATATCGTCCTGATTGAGATTGGCATCGTCCTGTGAATTAGCAGGGCACTGCGGAACTACCCGCACTCAATCGACGATCCTAACCCCACACGTATTGTCCACTGCTACAGCCGACTACGCGGCCTTTACCGCTGCTACTAGCTTGTTCAAGGAGTCCTTTGCGTCGCCGAAAAGCATTATGGTCTTCGGATCAAACATCAAGTCGTTGTCGACACCGGCGAAACCAGGTCTCATTGAACGCTTCATGAAGACGATGTTCTTCGCCTGATCGGCGTTCAGAATCGGCATTCCATAGATCGGAGAAGATGGCGAATTGCGAGCAGATGGGTTCACGACGTCATTAGCACCGACAACGAGAACTGCATCGGCGAGCTTGAACTGATCGTTGATCTCGTCCATCTCTTTCAACTGCTCGTACGGTACATCGGCCTCTGCAAGCAGTACATTCATGTGTCCAGGCATACGACCCGCCACGGGATGGATGGCATATGAAACCTCGACACCTCTTTTCTCCAATGCAGAGGCGAGCTCTCGTGCGGCGTGCTGAGCCTGGGCAACAGCCAATCCATACCCCGGAACGATGATCACCTTGTGCGAGTATGCGAGCATCACGCCGATGTCATCGGCGGTCCCGGTTCGCACCGAACGCGTCTCCCCTTCACCTGTTGACGCACCAGTTGAACTAGTTACCTTTCCGACCGCAGCGAAGAGCACATTACCCAAGGAACGCCCCATTGAGTCACCCATCATCTTGGTAAGGAGAGTTCCGGAGGCACCCACTAAAGTACCGCCCACGATCAGGACCGTATTTCCCAACACGAAACCTGTAGCGGCGACTGCAAGTCCCGTGAATGCATTCAACATCGAGATCACGACCGGCATGTCCGCGCCGCCAATCGGCAGGACGAAGGCGACGCCAAGCACTAATGCCAATGCCAGCAGGACCACCACCAGAGCCACGCTGGTACCAAAACCAATTAGGAAGACGGCGATTGCAAGGATCGCCACAACGATCAGAGCGTTTACAACCTGCTGACCTGGGTAGGTGACGGGTCTTCCCGTCATTAGCTCTTGCAATTTCAGAAATGCCAGAACAGACCCGGCAAAGCTGACGCAACCGATTACCACGGAGAACACGACGGTGAGTACGAAAACGACAGCTTGGGATGAGTGTGCTATCAGCCTGGCGTACTCCTCGACGGAGACAAGAGCTGCGGCCCCGCCGCCTACACCATTAAATGCGGCGACCATCTGGGGCATAGCAGTCATTTTCACTTTGCGTGCCGACACGGTTCCGACAACTAGGCCGAATGCCACGCCAGCAACAATGAGAATGATCTTGGTCGAGGAAGGGTGAAGGCCGACTAGTCCGGTTCCTAGGGCGATGACCATGCCCACTGCCGCAGTTATATTCCCCTTTCGCGCACCCTTAGGCGAGCTGAGCTGCTTCAGTCCGAGGATAAACAGCACCGAGGCGACTAAGTACGCCAAATGCACACCCTCGGCCTGGGTCAGTCCGGAGGTTCCAACAAGTAGGTATTTGTGCATCTAGTCTTGCTTCTCCTCTACGGGGCGACGCGCCTTGAACATTTCCAACATCCGGTCAGTAACAACAAAACCGCCGACGACGTTTATTGTGGCTAGCACGACTGCTATCAGACCCAACGTCAACTGCAGTGCTCCGTGGGCATTCGCCTCTACAGCGATAGCACCCACCAGAATGATCCCGTGGATCGCATTCGAACCCGACATCAGCGGCGTATGCAGTATCGTCGGCACCTTCGAGATGACCTCGATTCCCACGAACGCCGCGAGTACGAAGATCGTTATGTATTCGATTAGGGCGTTACTCAACTGTTCTCCTTAGGCGCGTCAGAACTATCAATCTTTGGTGGTGCGACCTGCTGTACACCCTGCGGGGAGTAGAGCACTTCGGAGCCCTTGACCACACAGGTTGCCTTGACCAGTTCGTCCCCGAAGTCAAGCGCAAATGCACCATCTTTCGTAAATGTCAGGACCAAATTCAAGAGGTTTCTGGAGTACGTCTGGCTAGCGTGCAATCCAAGCGTGGTGGCGATATCACGAATACCGATCACCGTCACGCCTCGATAGTCAATCTCCTCCCCAGCGACAGTAACCTCGCAGTTACCGCCTGTATCTGCGGCTAGATCTACGATCACGGCACCCGGACGCATACCTTCTACCATCTCAGTGGTTACCAGAAGTGGTGCTCGCCTACCCGGGATAGCCGCAGTGGTGATAAGAATGTCGGAGGCGGCAATACGGTCGGTTAGGAGCTCCCGCTGACGCCGGAGGAACTCTTCACCCTGCTCCTTGGCGTATCCGCCTTGACCTTCAGCCGACTCAAGCGGGATGTCGAGGAACTTTGCACCGAGGCTCTCCACCTCTTCTTTGACGGCCGGCCTTACGTCGTATGCCTCAATGATCGCACCCAAGCGCCGAGCCGTCGCTATCGCCTGCAATCCAGCTACGCCTGCACCCAGTATCAAGACCCTGCCAGGGGGCAGCGTTCCGGCCGCTGTCATCTGCATTGGGATGATTCTGTCGAGCTTTGAGGCCGCCAGAATCACCGCTTTGTAGCCAGAAAGCGATGCCTGGGACGAAAGCACGTCCATGCTCTGGGCTCGCGACACTCTCGGAAGGAGCTCAAGTGCAAGCACTGTCAAACCTCTGACGGCATACTTCTTTAGAAGCTCGTCATTCTTGTACGCATGTACGTAACCAACCACCACCGTGCCCGGATCCATCTGGTCAACTTCGTCAGAGGTAGCGGGCTGTACCTTGAATACCAAACCCGCTCCACGGTATAGTTCTGCGCTACTATCGACTATCTCGGCCCCAGCTTCACGATAGGAATCGTCCGAGAAGTGCGCGCTTGATCCCGCACCCTTTTGGACAGCTACGTCAAAGCCAGCATTCTTCAGTTTCACAACCGTATCCGGGACAGCCGCTACTCTGGTCTCCCCTTCGGTCACTTCAGCGGGTATAGCTACCTTCACCAGCTCTTCCAATCACTAACCATTTCGCCATTTGGGCGCTCCTGTGCAGACATACTAAATGCAAAGCTGAATTAACTCACGTCCACGAGCACTTTCGGAAGCTAACTCACAAAATTCTGGTCGAATATTTCAACTGAGACCTCATGAAAACGATGTGCAGAGCCTCCGGCAGACCACCCACACACTGCTCAGGTGAGAAGTGAAAGTGGAGTCGGTGCGCCGACGCTTACCAACTCCCAGCCGTCATCACCAGCAACAAATAGATACCAGTTTCCAGATGCGTCACATCTAAGCTGCACTCCACCGCTGGTTGCTCGATTTCCACTTATCCTGATCCGCTCACCTTGGTCGATGGAACCTTGCGAATTCAGCGCCTCACGCACAAGCCTCCGCTGCTCTTTAGTAAAAGTGCCGCTCTCTACCATCACCTTTATGCCATCCAAGCCAGCCATGTCATAGGCGCCTGCCAACGCAGCTGGTCTGATGCCGCGGAAACTGCTGTCCAGCTCAATTCCATCGCCAACACCCGATAGAACCAACCATGCAATTGCCGCAGCGGAAGCAACCTCCGGTAGAGGTGCAAAATCCTCAATAAGTCCTCCAGACAGTGCCCTCCTCGCCCTCTCTGCCGCCCAGCCGATCATTGAGACCAGTTGGCCTTGGCTCTGCCCGAGATCCACAGGAACCTCTTCCGGTCTTGCAATCAGGGCTCTGAAGCCAACTGGTGCCTCCTCGACAACAGATTGGCGAACAGGCTCGCCTTTTGACTCTGTCCGGGCCAGCAATTCGGCGAGCGAGACCGCACTGATTTCGGGCTGGAGTCGATCAAGAGATGTAGGGCTCCTGAGCCATCTCAGCCGGCGAAACAGCTCCTCCTTCTTTAGCCCCCGAAGTACCACCAAATTCATTGGATCCTTATCGAGCACCGCCGCGAACTCATAGCAGAGGGCCGCCGAGTGTTTGCAGGGATCAGCCCAGTCTGGGCAGTCACAGGCGAAGGAGATCTCGCCAGATTGCGGTAGCAGCGAAAGTTCTTCGACCGACAAAGCGGCCTCGAGGTCCTCAGATATAACCCCAGACAGGAGCTCAGCGAGAAAACGAGCACTCGAAGCTACTACTTCAAGTGCCACACCCCAACTCTCTGGTGAAAACTGCTTCAAGAATAGGGTCGTGCTGTACGGCTCTTCCCTGCTCCCACTAACTTGACTTTTCACCTTGCCAGGACTGATGGATTCAATCACCACCGCCTTTTTTCTGAAGTAAGCACGACCACGCACAAGTCGGTTTGGGTCGTGGACGGCGCGATTTTCCAGGGCTGACATCCAAGCACGCGCCCACCACGATGTGGCTATATCGATCCGTTTGGCCACCGGTTCAGTCGATTCCCGAAAGTGCAACCAACTCGGCCAACTCCTCGTTAGCAAGCTCAGTGATCCAGCCTTCGCCACCACCTAGGATCGAGTCCGCAACACGCCTCTTGCTCTGTTGGAGCTCGGCAATTTTTTCCTCGACGGTTCCCTCCGAGATCAATCGATAGACGCTCACCGACCTCGTTTGGCCAATTCTGTAAGCCCTATCAGTGGCTTGGTTCTCTGTTGCCGGATTCCACCAGCGGTCGAAATGTATAACGTGGTTTGCAGCCGTTAGGTTGAGTCCGGTCCCGCCGGCTTTTAGCGAAATGATGAAGATAGGGAACATCCCGCTCTGGAATTCCTTGACCATTTCATCCCTAAGTCCAGACTCCGTTCCCCCGTGGAGAAAGCAACACTTCATCCCCAACTCCTCAAAGGCACGCTCCAGAATTCGCCCCATAGTGACGTATTGAGTGAAGACAAGACACTGTTCCGACTCCGAGACGATGACATCCATGAGCTCGAGTAGGGCGTCAAGCTTCGCCGACCTTGCCATAATGGGACCGTTTTCTTTCAGATATTGCGCCGGATGGTTGCAGATCTGCTTGAGCGACGTGAGCAAAGCCAGGATCATTCCCTTTCGATGTATCCCCTCAGATTCGGCAAGTTCTTCCATGGCTTCGGCCACGACTGCCTTGTACAGACTTACCTGCTCGTTGCTCATCGGCACCACCAAGTCTTGAATAGAAATCGGCGGTAATTCAGGTGCTATCCCCGGATCGGTCTTCTTCCTTCGCATAAGAAACGGACCCAGCTGCCTTGCAAACCGGCTAGCCGCCTCGCCTTCACTGTCTGCTTGAATCGGCTTTACAACTTGTTGCTGGAATCTCGTCCAACTGCCGAACTGGCCAGGTAACACCCAATCCAATATCGACCAAAGATCTACCAAACTGTTCTCAATGGGTGTACCCGTCAGAGCTATACGCGATCTACTTTTAATGCGCCGAAGAGCACGAGCAGTCTTCGAGCGATAGTTCTTGACAAACTGGGCCTCGTCGGCCACTACCAATGCGAACTCCTGATTGGCAAGTTGGTCCTGATCGATTCGGAGGATTGGATAACTCGTTACCAGTACATCTCCTGCTCGGAGATCATCAATCTGACGACGTTGTCCCGTATAGCGATGAACCCGTACCTCAGGAGCAAATCGCGAAAACTCCTTCACCCAGTTCCCTACGACCGAAGTCGGACAGACTACGAGCGTAGGATGTTCGACACCATCAAGTATGTACAGCTGAAGTGCTATAACCTGAACCGTCTTCCCTAAACCCATATCATCGGCTAGGCAGCCGCCAATACCGCTTCTGTATAGCTCGTACATCCATGCGAGACCAGTCCGCTGGTATCCACGAAGCGTCGCATGCAGCCCTGCGGGTTCAAAAAGACTCTCCCCCTGTTCAGCCGCCCTCCTTATACCTTCAACGATTGCCTTTAGATCAGAGGAAGGAAGAGCTGTTATCTCATTTCCCGATACGTCGATAACACCGAGTAGCGCAGACGCTACAAATTCGGGAAGTGTGGTCTCGGTCCGCAGAATTCGCCTGATTAGATCCTTATCAGCACGTACCCATCCGCCCCGGATTCTCACAAGCAGTCGCTTGGCGTCGGAGATGGCTTGGATCTCCTCATCAGTCAACTCTTCACCATAAATGGACGGCCTAAGTCGAATCTGCATAACGCCCCGCACCGAAAGGCCACCGTTGGATGTATCACCGTCCGCCGGCCGACTTTCTCTACCAACTGCTGAGATCTCTACAGGGATCAACGCATTTGGAAGTAGGACAGACATACCTTCGGCACCGAGCGCTTCCACGCCCTCTGAAATCAGAGACGCCACCTCGTCCATCGAGAGATCCACAGCCCCAGGTAGAACTGTGTTCAACGACCTACCAATTGGCCCAAAGGCAAGGGAGGCTCTTCGTATCGCAACAAGGACGTCTTCTTCCACCGAGTCTGAAAACATCCTCCGTATAGCCGGCGGCGCACTCCACAGATCGTCCAGATCAAGCCGTAAGCTGTCATCGAGATCCGCCGAGACAAAGATATTTAGTTTCGGGTTTAACTCGGTCTCGGTTTCCGCGTCCGCGTTCAGGTCAAGTCTTAATCCGATCCTCGTAGCAGGAGCGACTCTATCCATAATGATCCCAAACCAGTCGCGCTCTGCCATTGATAGTTCAGGTCCGCCTAGTTCAGACTGATTGGCCACCGAAAGAACGGATGATCCGAAAACCTCCGCCACCCCAGCTTGGCGAACCCAGAGATCAACCAGAAGGTGCCGGAAGTCCTCTACCGAAATACGCGGTTCCGATGCAAAAACTGAACCGAGGTCATCGAACGTAAGATCGTTGTTCTCTGCTTTTTTTTCTTCGCCATCGTCAACAGCTAGGACCGCCTCGAGAGGGAAGCTATTTACCAGCACTCGTAGCTCTAAAGCAGCTCGACCCCTCGGTTGGAGCGCCCTCCAGGTCGGATAGCCTCGCAAATTGACCGCAGGGAAAACCTCTTCTCGAGCAATTTGTCGAAGAGTGAATATGGTAAGTTCACGCCAAAATTTCTCCGAAGCCGACATAGCTCCCGGATCGAGTCGAAGCAGGTTCTGTAGTACGAGAAGTAGATCGTCTACTTTTTGGACCCAGAAGGTGGCAGGCTGCAATTGGCCACTTGTGTCACTCTGAAAGCCAAATCCTCGAACTGCTCCTTCCGCGCCCACATCGGCACTCCGAAAGAAGTGCCCGCCAACATCGTCGATTGTGGGAACAAAGAATAAGCGGGCCGGATCCAAAGCCTCGTTCGGAGATTTCACTCGTCACAGACTCCTAATGAAAGGACTCGATTCAGCAATCCCCGAGGTACCCGTCAGCTATGAGAGGCCTACTGGAAGGTAGGCCTCTATCAATCGGGGCCCACGTGCAGCCAGTGCTTCCTCGAGCTGTACTGTGAACTCGCGAACCGTCGTTGCTCGTGTGGCGGGAACACCAAAGCCTTCGGAAATACGAACAAAATCAAGTTCCGGAGGAAACAGATTCAGCATCGACTGAGATTGATCGCCGGCACGCTCAGCCCCGACCCTTCCAAACTCCAACTGAAGTATCGCGTACGCCCTATTGTTCAGCAGAATGGTCACTACGTCCAGGTTCTCACGTGCTTGAGTCCATAGCGACTGGATGGTGTATAGGGAACTTCCGTCCGCCTGAATATTTATAACCTTGCTCGTCGGGCTCGCAACTGCAGCTCCTGTGGCGAGGGGCATACCTTGGCCGATCGCCCCACCCATGAGATTCATCCATCTATGTGGAGCAGAGCCGCGTGTCTGCAGGTAGCTGGATAGTGCGGCTGTAACAGACTCCTCAGAGACTATTGCACCTTCTGGTAGAAGATGGGACAGTACAGTGGCAACCGAGCTCGCCGTCAACGGCCCGTCCACGATTGGAGCAAGGGGGTGTTCGGATAGGGCGATCTCTAAATCGCCGACGCCTAGTTGTTCTGCAAGGCAAGCAGCTACAGCCGCTGCATCTACTCCGCACGGAGTGAGGTCTATGACACTGCAGCCTTCGGGCACGAGACTAGAAGGCTTGTCCGGATATGCAAAAAAAGCAACCGGACGGGACGCGCCAATCAGTATCAACGTACTCACTCCGGCCAACTGCGCAAGTGCACCCTCTCCGAAGTAGGACAGTTTGTCCGGATTCGGCACTCCCCTTCCTCGATCGATCACGGAAGAGAATGTCTCCGAAAGTACGAGTGCACCATAGCGCTGTGCAACCCGTTCTACCGAGGTAACACCTTGCTGCGACATTGCCTCTCTACCGATAAGGAACGCCACCCGTCCCTCTGACCTCAAAGCCGCTATGGCCGGGTCGAAGTCGACATCTGTGGGATTAGCTTCTTGCTTGTCAAGAAGCTCTACCGGCTCGAAATTGAAATCCGCTTCCAGCCAAGTAAAGTCGGCTGGGACGATGAGCGTCACCGGCCCTCTTGGTCTTTGAATCGAAGCTATTACTGCATCCGAGGTGACTTCGGGAAGTGAGTAGAGGTCCTTAGCTCGAAGGACTACTTTTGAGATCGGCGAGGCGAGCGAATCGATGTCCGAAGCCAATGGTGGGTCATGGTGTAGGTGGAAGCTGGCGTGGTCGCCAACGATAGTCACTATCGGCGAATTCGCCCTCCGGGCGTTGTGTAAATTCGCACCCGCATTCGAAAGACCAGGCCCAAGGTGTAAAAGGACGGCAGCTGGATGGTTCGCAATCCTTGCATAACCGTCGGCCGCCCCCGACGCGACCCCTTCGAACAGAGTAAGTATCCCCCTCATCTCAGGCACATCATCGAGACTTGCGACAAAATTCATCTCTGACGTGCCCGGATTTGAGAAACAGACCTTGACCCCATCGATCAGGAGTGACTCAAGGATCGCCCGCGACCCTTTCATCCGAAAATCTTTCCCGGGTTTAAGATCCCAGATGGATCGAAAGCTGATTTGATGCTCTTCATAAGTTCCAACTTAGCCTCATCACTTGTCGCAATGTAGTAGGGCACTTTAACGCTCCCTATTCCATGCTCGGCAGAGACCTCGCCTCCCAGGTTCCCAGCCGCTGTATAGATCGCCATCATCACCTCGCCCCTAAGGGTAGAATCCGGCTGGAATAGCGAGAAATGGATGTTCCCGTCACCAACGTGGCCGGCAGCAGAGATCCACGACCCGGTCTGTTCACCAATGGATGCGACCTCGTCCATCAACTGTCCGATTGATGACCTCGGAACAACCACATCAATAATCTCGTTCGCACCTGCAGACTTAGCAAGCCAAAAAGCCGACTCGCGAGCGGTAATGAGAAGCTCGCCTTGGCGCACGTTGAGAAAGTATTGGCCCAGGGAACCGGCGTCCTCTAGGCACGCAGCTGCAATTTCCGCTTGCTCATCGCAGACTGCCTCAGCGAAAGCCTCCAGCACCACAATCAGGTAGACCGCAGCGGAATCTTTCGCCCCTTGGGGAATTCCAAGTTCTAGCCCGGACTGTGCAGCCATTGCGTGCAAGGCAGCCCCATCGACATATTCGAGGATCATCGGTGGATCAGGGACTGCGAGAATGCCTCGCACCGCGGCCCAGACGTGATCCCGGTCTGCGAAAGGGGCGAGAATCGTCTGTGTGAACGGTGGCCGCAGGTAGACCCGGAGGGTGGCTTCACATGCAACGGCGAGAGTGCCCTCCGAGCCAATAACTAACTGCGTCAAGTCGTATCCCGAGGAAGACTTCACATAACTCCCTCCGGAGTGCATCACCGTACCGTCTGCCAGCACAATAGTGAGACCTAAGACCTGATGCCTTGTGACCCCATACTTGACGGCCCTCATCCCTCCAGCATTGGTAGCTACATTGCCTCCGATGGTCGAACCAAGTTCTCCGGGGTAGACGGGGTAGACATAGCCGAGAGGCATTAGGTACTCGTCGAGCTGCGAGAGTGTGACGCCCGCTTGAACCCTTACCGTTGAGTCCTGCCGATTCAGCTCCAAAATTGCATTCATTCGCTCTGTCGACAGCACCAGAGATCCTGCTTTCGGCAAAGCTCCACCAGAAAGACCAGTTCCTGCTCCCCTCGGAACCACCGGTACGGAGTATTGGGACGCAATTGAAAGAACAGCCGAGACATCTTCTGTGCTTTCGGGGAATACCACACAAAGAGGGGCGCAGGGCGTTGTACCGATCGACTCGTCCTTGCGGTAGTTCTCGGTAATTCGGTCACCCACGAGCAAGTTCGTCGGCCCGAACCGGACCTGCAATTCATCGATTATTGAAGCCTCTAAGGCCACGTCCCCCCCTATCCTCAGTGGGTGCCCTAAGCCAGAGCAGCCCTGATGTAATCATCGTCGAAGATTGAGGGTCTGGATAATCAGGCCATGCGGCAAATACCCGATCAGCTCAAATCAGAGCTTCATTATCTGTATCGACGTCGGCGATTGCCGCCCCTTAGGAGCCTGAAGACACCACCTATGACGATCACAACCACTCCCAAGAAGATGACCTGACCTACAAAATGCAGAAGTGAAGTGATCACTACCACACCGACAACCACCGCCGCGACACCGACGATAGCCGAACCTTTTCCGCCCATCTTTGCTGGTAGAATACTCATTATTCAACTACTCTCTCCGCCGGGTGCACTCAACTCACTCGCCCAACTGATGATTGCTTCTTCGGATAGGAATTAAAAGCCAATTTACTTAGTTTTTGCTGATAGAGAGTCGGCCCCACTACGATGAGCAGCGCGAATTCCCCGTCGATCAGAATTTCGATGCCCTCACAAAAAGTCGTACATAGTCGACAACTGGTACCTCTAGATTCCTAGCCACCTCGTTTACCAGCCAGTCCGCTCGCTCGGGACCTATCCAGTCGATCTGGCTACCAAGCACGACGTATCTGAGAAAACGCGCAAATATTTTCGGGTCATCAATCTGGATCGGTGAAGGAATGATGCTCGCTTCAAGGACGTCAAAGCCCGATGCACTGAGGAGCGAAGCGGTAGAATCCGGATCTGCGAAATACCAGGGACGCTCGTGATACTCATCACCTATTATTCCGTCAACCACTTTGCGAATATTGTCGATGTTTCCCACACCACCGCAGTCGAACACGAGCTGGCAACCGGATTGGGCGATTCGAGATAGGTTTTCGAAGAGTACCTCGTGGTCAGATATCCAGTGGAATGCCGCGACAGACATTATCGCATTGGCGCCAACTTCGATCGCCATCGGCTTGGAGATGTCTACCTTAACTGTCTGCACCCTGGGATCGTCCCCAATTCGCAACTTGAACTGCTTCAACATCTCTTCAGACGCATCAAAGGCGAAGAGCTTTCCGGACGGGAGTCGTTTCAGGACTTTCTCGGTATCCCGACCGGTACCGCAGCCGACATCGACCACGGTCTCATTGCCCTCCAACGAAAGTGCCGCAAGTACTCGGTCACCCCACTCAAGGTGAGGCAGGGGAAGCGAATCGTACTCGACTGCATCCCACTCTCTGGGAACCACTGTCATATCCGCTCTCCCCGTTTCAACCCAACATGTACGTCAAGATTCTACGGCGCATGAAACTTTCGAAACCTCGTTTCAGAATCGATACTCCACTATGGCGCAAATGCGAGAATTCAACGTATCAAGTCGCCTCTGGGTGGCCTAGCTTGTCTAATGAATGGTGATGCCCAGACTCGCAAAGGAATGAACGTGCGTCTGCTGACTCAGGCAAAGGGCATACTGAAACAGACATTCAAGATCGAACTTGCGGCATCCAGCTATTTCCATGGGATCTCCACCGCACTTGCGATGGTCCTTCCACTCGCTTTGGGCATTGCCTTCCATCACCCAATCGACGGGTCCATGGCCTCCGTCGCGGCACTGCTTTCGGGGATGATCACGTTTCAGGGTGCTTACCGCAGCCGACTGATAGCGGTTCTCGTCTGTGGCATAACTATGGTCGGCTTTGGATACCTAGGATCGATTTCTGGATCAAATACGGCTCTTTTTGCATTGGCAATTTCTCTCACCGCTGGAGCGTCTGCACTGTCGTCCTCATTGGGACCACTCGTTGGCATTACAATGCAACAGACACTTCTACTGATGGCCGTGGCATCTGCACTGCCGACAGATGCCAAGCAGGCGGCGGTGCGATCGGCATATATTCTCGCTGGAGTCTTGGCTCAGGGCGCCGTCGTGGTCCTCTCCTGGCTACGCAAGCCTGGTCAAGCAGAGCTCGACAAAGCCGGCTCGCTCTTTCTGATTCTGGCGCGCTACTGCAGAACTGTCGCAAAATCAAATGACGTCAGTCCACCGCTTTTCCCGGACTATCACTCTGTACTTGATGATCCGAACCCTTTTGCATCCACCAAAACCAGTCAGCAAATCCGAAGCTATTTTGACTCCGCAGAACACATTCGGGTTCAACTCGTTGGCCTTGCACAACTATTTGCGCATATCAACAGCGAAGAACTTCAGCGACCAAATGTAGAGATGATCTTTAGCTGGCTCGCCGAACTGCTCGAACATTCTGCGGAATCAATCAGATGGAGTGGTTCAAACAGATCGGTCAGGATAAATGTCCAACTCGGCTTAGATGCCCATCAGGCGTACGAAACCCTCTTAGCAGCGATAGATCCAGCTGCACGCACAGTACTTCCGGATCTGCTTTCCGACTTGGAACTTCTGGGGAAAGAACATCCCTCATCGGTCACATCAGAGGGTACTAGTGGCATCGATGGTGGTCACGGATCGATCTGGCGGCGAGCGTATGTACAGATTGCAGCAGCCTTCAATGTACTTATCGCCAATCTGAACCTGAGATCAGATTATGGACGGCACGCTCTCAGGACCGCGGCTACGGTTGCATTCGCCGTTGCGCTTGCTCGAATGACAGGTCTCTCACGCGGCTACTGGGTTGTCATCACGGTCTCAGTGGTCCTAAAGCCCGACTACACAACAACGTTCAGACGAACTTTCGAGAGACTTACCGGAACGATCCTTGGGGTAGGGATCGCCTTGTTACTCCTAGTCGAGCTCCAAATGAGCCAAACATCTCTAGTAATAGTTCTTCTGCTTTTGGGTTCCGCCGCCTACTCCCTCTTCCCAGCCAACTACACGATATTCGTTTCACTACTTTCTGCCCTTGTGGTAGTGCTTCTTGACATAGCCGGCATATCGGCCCATGCCACTGCTATCACACGCTTAATCGATACCGGTATCGGCGGAGCCATCGCCGTCGCCGCTTACCGGATCTGGCCGACTTGGGGTGAAAACGAAGTCTTTGGACGGATATCGGCGCTATTGCTCGCCCAACGGGCATATGTAAGCTCCCTTTTGAACGCAGTTACAGATCCAGCAGAAGCTGATAAATCTGAGCTGAGCCAGCTCTTGATCGACGCCCGAGCTGCCAGAATCGCCGCTGAGGCATCCTTAGATCGAATCGCAAACGAGCCCAAAAGACCAGCTATTCCGCTTCGACAGCGGGATCAGATCTTAAGAAGCACGCGAGCTGTGGCTGGATCATGTTTGGAGATTCACTCGATACTTAACTCCATACACAGCGAGAAGGGCCAGCAAAATGATCGACGCTACGGCACCGACGCATACACAGCTACGCGGGAATGGATCTCGGGGGAACTTTGGAGCCTCGCACAGAGTTTCGCAGAGGGCGGACTCGACTGGGAGATCGCCACACTTGGACAGACTGAGCGCCCCACTTCTGATAGGTACCAGGCTCGTAAGTTCTTGGGATTGGGGCCTGAAAGTACAGCAACTGACTCACTTCCTATATCCAACGATGATCGCAGAAAAGCGCTGCGATCAGGCCTTGACTTGGCGGTAAGTACTATAACTAGCTGCATACTGACACTGGATTCCGTGGTGGAAGATGGATCGTGAAGCCGAGGAGGAAGTAGACCAAAGACTGCGCGAATTACCCCTCAATCCTCCTAGTTGGCCGATAGGACGGCAAGCCTTCGCCGGTTTCGACGCTCACGTACGACGCCGGACCCGATGGCTACAAGGAGTCCAATCATGAAAATCAATGTACCTATCACGTTAACTTGTGGCGGGGTGCCCTCTCTTGTGGATCCGTATACCCAGAGCGGGAAGGTGAGGGTTGTCCCTGAAACAAAAGACGTGATCACATAATCATCTATTGAAAGCGCGAACGTAAGAAGCGCCGCTCCGAAGATACCCGGCGCCAGCTGGGGAAGGGTGATCGTAAAGAAGGTCTTCAGCGGTGTCGCACCCAGATCCGCCGCTGCCTCCTCCGTAACGGGATCAAGCACTGCGAGCCTGGCTCGAATGGTTATAACTGCGTATGGAATCGAAAACATCACCTGCGCGGCGAAGATCGTGAACTGGCCGAGCGCAACATTTGCGGCGACGAACAGGCTCAGGAGCGACGAACCTATGACCACCGACGATGATGATATATTCATCACGAGGACCGCATTGATGATTCCTTTACCGAAGAATCTGTACCTCTGGATGGCTACCGCCATCAAAGTCCCCATTATCGTGGCGGTCAACATTACCAGAACTGAGATGAAGAGCGAAACCTTGAGTGCCCCTGTCAGCTGGCCAATTGCAAAGACGTCTCGATACCACCTAAGTGTGAAGCCTTGCCACTGGAGGTTGAACCTTCCCCGGGTGTTGTTGAATCCAAACAGAACCATCGCCGAGATCGGCAATAGCAAGAATGCCATCACCAAAAGGGTGTAGATGTGGAGCATATCCGGACGCTTGAACTTCGAAGTGGCCTTGCTAGGCAAAGTACTTTCACCCCCTGGAACCACTGCGCTAGCAGTTTTCATACCGCTGCACCGCCCATCAAGTCATCGGTTCCAAGTGCTTTTGAGTACGCCAGCACCACAATTAGCAACGCAACCATCAGTACTAGCGAGATAGCCGACGCTAACGGATAGTCAAGATTTACGAGGAACTGCGACCTTATAACCGCGCCCACCACGCCCGTACCGGTGCCACCAAGAAGTATCTCATTTACGTAATCACCGGTAGCGGATATGAACGTAAGCAAAACACCAGCAAAAATCCCAGGCATAGAAAGTGGAACGACAATACGCCTTACAGTCTCCCAGCGAGAGGCATATAGATCCCGTGAGGCCTCGAGGAAGCCGGGGTCCACTCGTTCGAGGGCAGCAAAGATCGGCAACATCATGAATGGCAACTGCGCATAGGTCAAACCGCCAACAACGGCCACCGGGGTAGCTAGCACATGGAAATTTGAAGGCAACAGTCCCAGTCTGCGAAGTGGCCCGAAGATCACCCCATTATCCGCCAAAACGAACTGCCAGGAGATAGTCCTGATTAGAGAGGAGACATAGAACGGAAGAAGAACGACCAGGATATAGGCAGTCTTCTTCTCACCCCCATAGAAAGCTATCCAGTAGGCGGCGGGATAGGCGATCAAAAGGGCGAGGACCGTTGAGGCTACTCCGAACTCGAGCGAGTGCAAGAACTCGGGCAGATAACCCGAGAAAGCCTGCTGATAGCTTGAAAGATCACCGACGACCGACCAGCCTTGGCCCACGTTCCCGGTAGACACCGACATCATCGCCAAAGTCACTATCGGTAGCACAAAGAAGAGGGCTAGCCAGAGCAAGCCCGGCAACAACAAGAAGATGATTGTCAATCGCCGTCTATTTCGTTTGGACTTCTCGCTGTATCGCTGGTGTCGCTCCGGCCTACCTACTCTTCCTGCCGGCCTGATCTCGGCGGTTGCTGTCACGCCTGGAAGATCGGTTGGAATATCGAATTCCAGACCTGCTCCTGAGCCTGATTTTTAACCACGTTGTAGTAGGCCTTAGAAAGAACCTTTGAATCCGGGAAGATGAGTGGCGAATCGACGAGGTAGGAGTTGCCGGGACTCGCTGCGATAATCGACTTGGAGGCTGGAACAGGAGTGATGTAGTTGATGTACTCAGTCAGCATCGCTGCGATGGGTGGTTCGTAGACGTAGTTCATGTAAGTTATGGCACTCAAAGGATCTGCAGCCTGGGCTGGTATACACATGTTGTCGGTCCACTGGACGATCCCCTCCTTCGGAATTACGAACTTCAGCTTGGAACCAAGGCCAGACGTCGACTGGTTTGCTTGGAATATATCGCCGGAGTACGCCATGGAAATGGCCAGATCGCCCCTAGTCAGAGCACTTATGTAGTCCTGCTGGTAATACTTGCGAACGATCCCTTTTGATTTCTGCTCAATAAGCAGCTTTGCCGCAGCCTTCCAGTCTGCAACCGTAGACTTAGACGGAATAACGCCCTGGTAGATCATCATGAGATTCCCAGTGTCAGACGCGTTGAGCATGCCAACCTTGCCCGCGAATGCCGGGTCGAACAGATCCGCTATGGATGTGATCTCCCGTCCAGTCAGCTCCGGATTGTAGGCGATACCGGTAAAACCTGATTGCCATGCAACGGTGTACTTGTTCCCGGGATCGTAGGAGGGATTACTGACAGCGGGCGACGCGTATTTCGCAAAATTCGGAAGAAGGCTATGGTCGAGCGGAATTAGCCAACCAAAGTCGATAAGCGAGCTGAGCACTGTTCCATCTGTAATGACCATCAGGTCGTATCCGGTGGACTTATTCGCTTTGAGCTCGGGTTCGATCTTTCCAAAAAAGGAGTGGTTGCCTTGAATCGCCTCGCTGTAGTTGACCTTAATCCCAAACTCCTTGGTGAACTTCTCCAGCGAGGGATAAACAGTCTTACCATTGACGGTGTTCTGATCGATGTAAAGGGGCCAGTTCGCGAAGTTCAGCACGCCTGTCTTTTTCTGGCTGGCCCAGTTGAACCCACTCGAAGACGATGACGACGAGGACCCACCGATTCCACAGGCCGCAAGTAGCCCAGACAGAGCAGCCCCACCCGCAAGTCCGAGTACCCCACGCCTTGATATCCTAGATTCGGTTAGACCCCTGATCAGAGCCTGATCCAACTCTCCTGATACTTTCCTATCGTCCCTATTTTCCATCTGTTCTCCTCCCAAGTTCATTTTGAAACTCAATCCCTCTTCTGCGTAGATTCCGTACTGGCCACCCGCGTATTCACAGAGTGAATGCGGCATCAGCCTGCCAACACAGCTCTACTTCTTCTCCTGCAACGTGACTTACCCCATCAGCAAAGTTCTGCTGATACACCGACACTTCGGTTCCATCAGTCAGGACAACCTGATACTGCGATGCGACGCCAAAAAAAACAGCCTGAGAAACTCTGCCCGCAATCCGGTTGGTAGTGTCTGCTAAGCGCCGTTCGCCCGGCTTGGAAATAGATATCTTCTCTGGTCTTACCCCGAAAATTACCTCAACTCCGTCACGCTTGCCCGTAGCGGGTACCAGTATCTCAGACGAGTTAGCAAGCTTCACTTTCCAGAACTCGGCAGAACTGGATATGAATGTTCCACGCAGTAGGTTCGCAGCGCCTAAGAATGTGGCAACAAACTCCGTTTCAGGTCTCGAGTAGATCTCCTGTGGAGAGCCGACCTGCTCCAGTCGACCTTTAGACATGACAGCGACACGATCGGACATGGTCATGGCCTCCTCCTGATCGTGAGTCACGAAGACGAAGCTAACCCCCACATCCCGCTGAATCCGCTTCAATTCGAGCTGCATCTGCTTCCTCAACTTCACGTCTAAAGCTGAGAGTGGTTCATCCAGCAGCAACACTTTCGGCCTGTTCACCAGGGCTCTTGCCAGTGCAACCCTCTGCTGCTGGCCCCCTGAAAGTTCGCGAGGTTTACGCTTTGTGAACTGGCTCAGACCAACTAGCTCAACTACCTCACCGGCCCGAGTATTAATTTCAGAAGAGGCGATCTTCTTGCGCTTAAGACCATATGCAATATTTTCCCAGACGTCCAGGTGGGGAAAGAGTGCATAGGACTGAAAGACCGTGTTGATGTCCCTACGATACGGCGGCAGACCAGTTATCTCAACGCCATCAAGGAGGATTCTCCCCGATGTAGGCTCTTCAAAGCCTCCCAACATACGTAGCGTGGTCGTCTTACCGCATCCGGACGGGCCGAGCAGCGAGATGAACTCACCTGACCTGATGGCTAGATCGAGGTTTTCGACCGCAACAAAGTCCGAGAACCGCTTCGTAACGTTCTCGAGTGCAAGGTGACCGCTTCTGCCGTCATGATCGGTCGCGCCGGCCGCGACACGACTTGTGCTCTCGTTACCCACGTCAACTTGAGCACCCATAGCTGTTTCCAGACCCCCAAAGTAACAGAACCGTCTCAACCAAACGACTCGCAACTCCACAGTAGACACCGACTCCCGCAATGCGGAACCCAGCCCCCCGTGTCCGATACTCCACGCTTTCCGTTGTCGGGATCACGATAACACTTGAAAACAGAAGCTGCAACGGCACTGCGGAACGTTTAACACAAAAATCGCAGACTTTTACAAACCGCCGATACCGGTGCAGTAGCTCGAATAACCAGCCCTATCGAGTCAACCGATATCCGAACTTGCTGCGCCCGGATAGTCCTAATCCGGAGTCGATACGTCCGACCCTCGGCCCACAAGTAGATTGGGCTCTGCAAGGAAAGGACAACTACCGGAGCGTGAAATCAGGATCTGCGATGAACAGGACCAGGTCTGCTTCCCAACCGGGGCATTTCGAGGGCAGTGGCGCACCTAGGACCGCCCGACTAAATACTGGAAAGAACCTATGGGACGCAATCCGCAGGGACTTCTATACCGGTTCGGCGGTCTCGGCGCTTTCGATCGCCATCTTGGCAGTCGCCATGGTTCCATTCCGATCACACCTGAGCATTGCGACGGCAGCGTTGGTGTTAGTCATTCCGGTGGTTGTCGGAGTCTCCGTCGGCGGCTTTCCATCTGGTGTAATTGCGACAATCCTGGGATTTTTGGTTTACGACTTCGTCTTCATACCGCCCTATTACACACTCACGGTGGGAGCTGCCCAGAACTGGGTGGCAATCGTTGTATATGTTGCCGTCATGGTCGTAGTTGCAAGGGTGTTCTCTCAGGTCATAGCGGCACGCAGGGAGGCACAGCAGAGGGCACAGGAGATCTCGACCCTTTTCGAACTCTCCGAGTTGCTGGTAACAGAGGCCGATGAGAGTTCCCTCCTAAATGCTATCGTCGAGTCAGTTCGGGCCACATTTTCCGTAGAGGCAGTCGCGCTCCTGTTGGAAAGAGATGCCGAGCTGGAGTTGGTTGCGTCCTGCGGCACGGCCATGACCGCCTCCGAGATGCAGATTTCCAGTTCGCCGTCTCACACAACATCTACATTGATTCAGAGTGACGAGATCCAGAAGATCGCTCTAACAGCTTCGGGCCAACCCATCGGAGCGCTAATCATCAAGGGGCTCAAGTCCTCCTGGAATACCGATGAATTTCTTCGTGCATATATAAATCATTTCGCAGTCGTACTCGAAAGATCGCGGCTTAGGGAGGCCGCTATCCGGACCCAGCTGCTAGAGCGGGCCGACTTGCTGAGAAGGTCACTGGTGGGTGCGGTTAGCCACGATCTGCGTACACCCCTTGCCACGATCAAGCTTTCCACTAGCGCGATCTTGGATCCGGGGACAGACTTGCAGAGCGAGGGAGTACGTGAACTAGTCGGCTTGGTGGAAGCCCAAGCGGATCGACTCGACCGTCTCGTCGCCAATATCCTGGACCTCACGCGCATCCAGGCCGGCGCACTTGTCCTTATGAAATCCGCCACGAGTCTTGATGAGTTGGTCGTAGCAGCAACCGAGTTGGTCGGCATAAGTGAGGAGAGAGTTACGTGGTCGTTTCCACCAAATACGCCAGAGGTCTATGTGGACCCGGTTCTAATAATTCAAGTTCTGGCAAATATTCTTGACAACGCTGTACGATACTCTCCTGATGACTCCAT
>JABEUN010000081.1 GCA_013044385.1 Acidimicrobiaceae bacterium | reverse complement strand
TGCGAACTGAAACATTGCGAGAGCCAGAGGCCACGCCTAACGGGGATGGTGATCCCGGTTATAGCTTGGGCAGAAGAGCCCTCCTTATTGGCGGCGCGGTTGCTTTGGGATCGGTGGTCGTAGGTGCCCCATTGCAGGGACTCGTTTCGAATGTGGGTGGAGCGATTGCATCAGGGACCGGAGTGTCAGCGCTCTCAAGCCTCCTTCCGGGTGGCGGAGGATTCAGGTACTACACCGTAACTGGTGGGTACCCGCTGATTAAGGTTGCTGACTTCCGTCTCGAGGTCGGAGGGCGGGTTAGCAGACCAACGACGATCGACTACTCGATGGTCACCGGCCTTGCCCAGACGGAGTTGGTAAGCGAATTTCAATGTGTGACGGGGTGGATAGTCCCGAATGTGCATTGGCGTGGCGTGGCGCTGGCTGACATCTTATCGATGGTGGGCGTCATCAATGAGGGTGATTCGATCGAGTTCTACTCCTCCGATGGAGCCTATACCGAGTCTTTGACCATGACTGAGGCGAGGGACCTTGGGGCGTTGGTGGCGACACACATGAACGGCAAGCCGCTCTCTCAGGCACACGGGGGTCCAGTGCGTCTCTTTGTCCCGAAGATGTACGGTTACAAGTCGATCAAATGGCTCTCGCGGATATCGGTGGTCAAGTCCGCCACCCCTGGCTACTGGGAGCAGCGTGGCTACCCAGTGGACGCAACAATTGGCAGTAGCGTGCTGTGAGCACATCGAGTAGAGATGCCCGTGCTGCGCTCGGGTTCGGTGCTAATTCGGAGAACGAGACCAGGTTCATCGCTTCCGAGAAGTTTATCCACTGGTCCACGGCGCTACTCTTTGTCATCCTTCTTGGGACTGGCGCGATACTCTACATTCCGGCATTAACTCCCCTGGTTGGAGACAGGGCGATTCTGGTGGAGGTTCATATATACGCCGGCTTTCTTGTCCTTCTACCTTTGTCGCTTGCCTTGCTATATACTCCGGCCGCATTACCGCTGCGATCCAGATTGAGGGAGTTGTCCAGCTGGGGAGGTGTGGAACGGCAGTGGACGAGACGTCTACCGCGTCTAGATGGTCCGGTGACCGGGCGGTTTAATGCCGGACAGAAGTTGAACGGTGCGTTCTCGTTGGCTGCACTAGTAGCCATGCTTGCTACCGGCTTGGTTATGGGTCTGTACATTCCACTTCCGATCTATGCAAGACAAGGCGCCACCTTCGTCCATGATCTGGGCTTCTACCTTATGGGTCTGGTATTTGTTGGACACCTTCTGATGGTAGCCAAACATAGGGGATCACTGAGTTCGATGGCGTTCCGGATCGGAAAAGGGACTCACACCGCAGCTTTAGAGCAGGACGGGACCCAAGTCTGACGGCTTGGGGTCGCAGTGCGCGTAACGTTTATGCCGATAGTTTGGTAGTGCCAGTTTCGGCGTAGTGGCTAGGCTGTGGGCTGTAGGACCCGACGGGTCGGCTAAGTGCTTTAGGGGGCAGAAGTGGACATTCGTCTTGGTATCTCCGACTCGCCTAAGGAGCTTGTATTGGAAGCTCCAGAGGGAGAGAGCCAGGAGAGCATCGAGAAGATGGTGACCGAGGCGCTATCCAAGAGTGACTCGATACTCTGGCTCACCGACAAGAAGGGCAAGCGGGTCGGCATTCCTTCCAGCAGAATCGCCTATGTCGAGATTGGTCCCGCCAAGGAAGAGCGCAGGGTCGGCTTCGGGGCACTGTGACCGAAGGTCCCGCTGAAAGTGAGCTAGATTCACTCCTTTCGAAGCGGCTGCTCTTCGTTACAGGCAAGGGCGGCGTAGGCAAGACGACGGTTGCTGCGTCACTAGCGTGGCTCGCCTCTAGCAGGCATCTAAGAACCCTCCTATGTCAAGTGGATGCTAAAGGTGACCTCCAACGTATGTTCGGCCACGGCCACATAGGTTTCCAACCCGAGCGGTTACGGCAAAATCTCTGGGCGATGACGATGGACACTGAGGCCGCGCTCCAGGAGTATCTGAAGATCTACCTGCGGATGCCGATTATGCCTAGGCTCGGCCCCCTCGCGAAGGCATTCGATTTTGTTGCAAATGCTGCGCCGGGTGTCAGGGAGATACTCGTTGTAGGAAAGCTCTGTTGGGAAGTTCGCGAAGACCACTACGACATCATTGTCGTCGACTCGGCGGCTTCGGGACACGTGGTTTCCCAACTTGCATCACCAAAAGGCGTGGGAGAGCTGTTCAAGGTCGGGCTGGTATCCGACCAAACTACTTGGATGTCCCAGATCCTTTCCGATCCTAAGAGGTCAGGGGTCTGTCTCGTCTCCACTGCCGAGGAGACTCCAGTTCAGGAGTCGATCGAGCTCGCAGAGGATTTGGAGAACCAGACCGATATCTCACTTGCCCTGGTCGTGGCGAACCGCGTCTTCCCATCTGTGTTTTCGAAGACAGAGGGCGAGATATTCGAGTGGCTCGACTCCAATGATCAAAGGGGTGTGATCGAGAAGGCAGTTGGAAAGGGCTGGGATGGTCTTGTGGAGGCGGCCGACCTATGGTCCTCGATCTCGTCGATGAACAAAAGGTACGTGCAGCGGCTGAGGTCCGAGGTTGCCGGTTCGGTACCTCTCGTTGAGGTCTCTGAAGTCATATCGGTTCCAGCCGGCTTCGGACTGATAAATGAGGTGGCGGAATCGATCGAGGCGGGCCTATCGTGACCAATGCCGGCCTGGGCAACGTACTAGCTAGCAAGCAAGTGGTATTCATCGGTGGGTCGGGTGGAGTCGGCAAGACCACCGTTTCGGCTGCTCTCGCCGTCTCATTGGCGATTCACACCGAACTCTCAGTGCTTGTCATAACGGTCGATCCGGCGAGGAGACTGGCAGACGCCTTGGGAGTGTCCTCGCTCGGAAACGAGCCAGTCGACGTCGACCTTGGCTCAATCAAGGCGAAGGGGAGACTGTCTGCAGCGATGGTGGACATGAAGGACTCTTGGGATCAGATCGTGCAGAGGTGTGCTGACCCCGCTGTTCAGGAGAGGATATTTGCAAACCCGATCTACCAGAACATCTCATCACAGTTCGTCCAGAGTCACGACTACATTGCGGTGGAGGTACTGTTCGAGCTGTCCAATCGGGGCAACTTCGACCTGATCGTGGTTGATACGCCTCCGTCGAGGAACGCCATCGATTTTTTGGATGCTCCTGCACGGATGGAGGAGTTCTTCAGTTCAAAACTTCTCAAATGGTTGATCGCCCCATACCGGTCGAAGGTCTTCGTTTCGGCATTCAAGCCGTTCAATGCGGTTGCAGAGAGGATCCTAGGGTCAGATTTCGTGGCCCAGCTTGCAGAGTTCTTCGTGGACTTCCAGGGGATGCAGGATGGATTCCTCATCAGGGCAAAGGCGGTCTCTGAGCTTATAAAGTCCGAGAAGTCAGCCTTCGTAGTTGTGACTACTCCCTCAGAAGCGCCGGTGACCGAGGCGAACTTCCTGATTTCTGAACTCGTGGAGAGAAATCTTCCCCTATCAGCGGTGATAGTGAATAGAACTTTACCCAAGAAACTCGCCGATCGTGAAGTGGTGAATGCTGCGGCCAGACTCGAGGAGTCAGCGCAGGAAGCGACTGAACTGCTGGTCAGTTGCTTCCGTCGTGAGCATCCCGATGTGGAGGAGGAGCTGAATCTGGCGCTTCCCGCCATATTTTCGAGAGTACTCTCCGAGGTCGAGAATTGCTATCGGGGGTTAAGCGGACAAGTCAGCACCGAAGTTGCCCAGCGCACCCGGATTGGGGCAGATCGTGATTCCATCATCGAGATCCCGCAGATGCGAAACGATATTGCCTCATTACAACAACTATCCGGACTACTTGAGCACCTCTGGAGCTGAGTCGGCTCCTACTATTAAGCGGTGCTGGACTATCACCTCCATTTGTGGCCACACGGTCAGGCCGACAGACCGATGAGTATCGATGAAATAGGGGCATACTGCGAGAAGGCCCAATCCGAAGGAGTAAGGGAGATTGCTCTAACTGAGCACCTTTTCAGATTCCGCCAGACCGAGGCGATTCTGGGAGACTACTTCCTTAGGTTCCCGGAGTCACCGATGCGTAGCTTGATGTACGACTATTGGCACTCCCACTCCAAGGCAGACCTTGATGTCTACGTTGAAGTGGCGTCTGAAGCGAAGTCTGCTGGACTTCCGGTGCGGGTCGGTCTCGAAGTGGACTACTACCGAGGTGAGATGGACAAGGTGGCCCAGTTGATCTCTGGCTATCCTCTCGACGTGGTCCTTGGTTCCATTCACTGGATCGATGACTGGCCATTCGACCATATATCGGATCCATTCGTGATGGAGTATTGGAACCATTATGGAGTAGAACGCGCCTGGTCAGAGTATACGAGGGCGGTGGAAGAACTGGCTTCGAGCCGGGTGACCGATGTCTTGGCTCACCCAGACCTTGCAAAAGTGGCCGGCCATCGCCCTGCACTACCGACTGAGTTCTATGATCGGATGGCGGAAGCTGCGAGAGCCGCTGGCATGGCCGCCGAGGTGTCGTCTGCGGGTTGGAGGAAACCTGCCAAAGAGGCGTATCCAGCACCCCTCTTGCTCGCAAAGTTTTTCGCCCTCGGCGTACCCATCACAACAGCATCTGACTCGCACGGCCTAGATCACGTTGGATTCAGAACCGCAGACATCCGGGATTACGTGATCGAGGCGGGTTACAAGAGTCTGATGGCCTACTCGGAACGCAAACCGTTCTCAGTTGAACTGTAGGAAGCGACTTTGCTCGAAGATCTCCCAGCAGATATCCCCGAAGGTGCAAAGTACAAAGTAGCCGAGATAGTCCGACGGTGGGGACTTCTTGCCGACCTCTGTTTCTCTGATCTTCTGATGTACGTCAAGGACCCGACCGATCCGACGAGGGTAGTGGTGGTTTCTCAGATAAGGCCGACCACGGCATCTACGGTCCATCAAGTGGACATGGTCGGTGCTGTCTTTTCGAAGGAGTCGGCGAGCTCAGTCTTTTCGAGCTTTTTGACCAACAGTCCGAGCTTTCAAGAGCGGCTCGATCAGTCTGGACAGCACAAAGTTGTCTCTCAGGCGCTACCGGTTCCATATGAGGGCACGACGGTTGCGGTGCTCGTCAGAGACTTTCTACTAAATCCGCAACGGGTACAGGGAGAGCTCGAGGCTACCTACGTCTCACTGTTCGAGCGAATTGCAAAGATGATCTACAACGGTGACTTCCCCTACGCGGGTGATGACCTCATCGAGGCTCCTAGGGTCGGCGACGGGGTCGTCGTCCTTGGTGCAGACGGCGCCGTGCAGTTCATGTCTCCGAACGCCGTAAGCGCTCTGCACCGTCTTGGATGCCGCTCGCCGAGACGTGGGGCGAGCCTTTTCGAGATGGCTCTTCCCTTGACCGGCCCTACCAGGGCGGCTCTAGAGGGTCGACCAGAACTGGATGAGATAGAGCGGAAGGGAGGGATAGTTGTTACCTTCCTAAGTCTTCCGCTGCTCGACAAGGGCACACCTACCGGAACTCTGGTATTGCTGAGAGATGTGACCGATTTGCGAAGCAAGGACCGTCTCATTCTTTCGAAAGATGCCACCATCAAAGAGATCCACCATCGGGTGAAGAACAACCTACAGACGATATCCTCGCTGCTTCGTCTCCAGGCGCGTCGCATCGAGTCGCCGCGTGCCCGTCAGGCGCTCTATGAGGCGGAAAGAAGAATCAGGTCGATAGCGCTAGTCCACGAGGCACTTTCAAGGGAGGTCGGCGAGCAGGCGCCCATGGGACAGGTGATCGAGGCGATAGAAGTGCTCGCGACTGAATCGGCCCCGGCGGGGATTAATCCGATCTTTAGGGTTCGAGGTGAACTTGGAGAGGTGGACGCTTCAGTGGCGACTCCACTGGCGGTTGTGATGGCAGAACTTATGCAGAACTCGGTCGAGCACGCCTTCGCTCGGGCACCGATTGGATCGGAATCAGATCTGGTAGTGAATGTAGATCTGGTGAGGCAACATGACAGGCTCGAGGTTCGGATCTCCGATAATGGGATTGGGTTTCCTGACGATTTCGACCTATCGAATACCACGTCGTTGGGTCTGTCGATCGTGAGGGACTTAGTTGTCAGCCAGCTATCAGGTACTATAAACATCAGGATGGGACCTGGAGCCGAAGTTTTTGTATCTGTTCCACTGAAGGGGCCAGATGAGTGAGTGCAAGCTTCCTCCAACGTAGCGTGGAGTCGTCGGGGCCGAGGCAGCGACCACTGATACTCGGTCACCGTGGCTCGCACAGTTCGGAACCCGAGAACAGCATCGAAGCCGTCAAGGCGGCATTGGCTGACGGGGCCGATGGAGTCGAGGTGGATCTGAGACTTACCGCAGACAACGAGGTGCTCCTAAGTCATGATCCTCTGGTGGGACGGACCCCGCTTTGTGAACTGACCAAGGCCAAGCGGTTGTCCGATCCCGTCCTGTGCCTCCTAGACACGCTTGACGATCTTCTCATCCACGGTGGCGATCAACTATACAACCTAGAACTCAAGCCCGATCCTGGCGGTAGGGCGGAGCATTTCGTCGATACCGTACTGGAAAAATTGGGACCTAGATCGAACAGTCCTGAGATACTTTTCTCCTCCTTCGACTGGTCGATGATGGAGATTATGAAGCTACGCTCTCCCGACTCCAATGTCGCTCTGTTAGTGAATTATGCCACCCCTCTCAGGGCCGCAATAGGACGGGCTTGTGAATTTGGGTTGAGTGGCGTGAACATCCATCGAAGACGGGCCACTGAACATTCCTTGGATACGATTTCCAAATACGGTCTGTCCGTGGCGGTCTGGACGGTTGACAGTCAATCCGAAGCCATAAATTTAAGTTACCATCCGGTAACTGTGATCATCACAAATAAGATTACTGAGATTCGTCGGGCGGTAGATTCGGCCATGTCGCGTGGAACTGGCAACCAATGAGCCGTAGGAGAGATGCAGGACTATGAACATTGCAGTTTGTGTAAAGCAGATACCCGATCCAGCAGCGCCGTGGTCACTGGATCCATCGACGCATAACCTCGTCAGGGAGGGCAAACTCATCCTTGACGACTCTGATGCCTACGGTGTGGAGATGGCGCTTCAACTCGTGGACAAGGCGGGAGCGGGAGAGGTCACGCTGGTCTCCATGGCGCCGCGCAATGAGACGTCGGGGCTGCGAACTGGACTTGCGATGGGGGCAGCCAAGGCGATTCTTGTCACTGATGATCAGCTCGCTGGTTCAGATGCACTGTCAACAGCCAAGGTGTTGGCGGCTGCGATTGCGACGACTGAATTTGATCTGGTAATAGCAGCAACTGAATCTACTGATGGATATACAGGTACTACACCGGTGCAGATTGCGGAGCTACTTGGTCTCCCATCGGTCAGCTTCGCAAAGAAAGTTGAAATAGACGGCTCCGTTGTGAAAGTTGATCGGCAGACCGAGGCTGGCTATGACGAGGTCATCTGCCCCTTGCCAGCCCTGGTCACCGTCACGGCAGGTGTAGTTGAGCCGAGGTATCCGTCTTTCAAAGGGATCATGTCCGCGAAATCCAAGCCGGTGGTGACGCTCTCCCTCGCAGATCTTGGTCTAGTCGGGGCAGCAGGAGGAGCGGTGGCTGGTCAGGAGATCGTGTCAGTTCAAAAAGCCGAGGCACGCCAGGCCGGGGTCATCGTTGAAGACGATGGAACTGGAGCCCAGCAACTCGTTGAGTATCTAGAGCAGCTCAAGTTTGTCTGACGGTCGACGTTCATTTTTTGGAGGGAATTGAAATGGTTTTAGCAAAAGTTTGGGTACTAGTTGAAGTTGGCGATGGCAAGCCAACGACCTCGTCTCTCGAACTGTTGACCGCCGCACGACAGTTCGCGGATCTCACTGAGGTATTCGTAGCGGACGCTTCTGGGGCAGATCATGCTGCCGTGCTAGGTAGTTACGGGGCGAAGAAAGTGTTTTCGATCGGTTCGCTCGAAGGTTCATTACCGGGAGCAAAGGTAGCTTCAGCGATTGCGAAAAGCATTGAGTCCAACGGTGCGCCCGACGCCATTTTCTTTGCAGCTAGCTACGACGGACGAGATGCAGCGGCCCGGCTATCGGCAAAGCTCGGTCTCTCCGTGATCACCAACGTAGTCAATCTGCTCGCCGTCGGATCTGAGCTTCACGCCGAGCATGCGATCTTCGGAGGTGAGCAGGTTCTGACAACCCGATTCACATCCGGCGCACCTCATATCTTCGTGATCAGGGCGAAGTCGTTCGTTGCAGAGGAGTCCGGCGGTGCACCAGCCGCAGTGGAGAAGGTTGAGCCGGGCGAGTTGGGAAGGACTGACGACTCACGCGTAGTCGCCTCCCATGCCGAGGAGAGGACCGGTCCGAAGTTGGATGAGGCGGCCGTTGTAGTTTCCGGTGGAAGGGGATTGGGCCAGCCGGAAAAGTACGAGATGATCGAGAGTCTTGCCAAGCTGTTGCACGGAGCACCCGGAGCGTCAAGGGCGATTGTGGATGCAGGCTGGGTGCCCTACGCATACCAGGTTGGTCAAACCGGTAAGACCGTGAAGCCAAATCTGTACCTTGCGGTCGGTATATCCGGCGCAACTCAGCACATGGTGGGTATGAAGGGCTCGAAGAATATCGTCGCCATCAACAAGGATCGCGAAGCGCCGATCTTCCAGATCTGCGACTTTGGAATTGTCGGAGACGCCTCTAAGGTGGTTCCCCAACTTATTGAGATCCTCCAGGCACGGTAGCTCGGGTGGTCCTCTCAAAGGACAAACTACCCAAGAGTATGCCAGCTGAATTTCATTGCGCGCTTTGTTGATCGCTTTAGCTCAACTCGTATGCAGATGTGCCGATTGATTTGTTGAATGTCAGTTTGGGCCGATGGGCTGAACTGCGGAATTGGTACACCTCAGGGCCGGGGCCATCGCCGATTGGATGTCCGCCAGCATGAGGGATATGGAGCTTGTTGACGACGATGATCAAGGGGTATTCATCAGGTGCAGAGGCACTGTTGGCGTGGGCAAAGGTTGGAACATCCAT
Source organism: Acidimicrobiaceae bacterium (assembly GCA_013044385.1). Classification (GTDB taxonomy): domain Bacteria; phylum Actinomycetota; class Acidimicrobiia; order Acidimicrobiales; family Acidimicrobiaceae; genus JABEUN01. The sequence goes on along the minus strand of JABEUN010000081.1, from coordinate 82,245 downwards.
CAGCCGTCCCGACGATGTAGCTGAGTGGATCGTCTCACTTGAGAGCATTGGACTCCCGGTGCAACTCGGAGTGTTTATGCATTTCGTTGGTTCCGAGGAGGGGATCCGAGGGATCTTCTCGCCAGAACATTTCGACAAAGTCGGGTTTATCTCATTTCTGGTTGGTTCAGAGGGTGTGGACAGTCGCTGGCTCGAGAATCTGGAAGGTAGCGAGGACGAGCCCTCTGTGATTCCAGTCCTGCTCGGCGAGGCTTGCGACTGGGAGATCCGGATACCAATCTTCACGGCAAGGCGGCGGGACCCAGTAGCTTTGCTCGCTTTTGGCGGTCATGGCACCTGGATTGGTCTGGATGCTGATGTCACTTCGTTCGTAAAGGGCCAGGTCAGGTCTTGTATGGACCGACTCAGCTACGCGGGCGAGGTCCAGCAGCTCAGAATCCGCCAGAGCCGCACAACGAAGGTTTCTGCGTCAGTAGGACGGGCGATGCATGATTTCGTCTTGCTTGTAGATGGGAATGGTATCGTACGCTTTGCCTCGGATTCGCACATCAGGCTCGGCAAAGAGCCCGGGCGTCTAATTGGCATCTCAGCAACGTCCATATTCCATCCTGACGATTGGACCGGTTTTTCTGACTGGGCGAGGCGTCTAGAGCGTGATGGGTCAGTGGGAGCCGCTGAGTTTCGGATACAGCTCGGCTGCGACCGATGTGAAGACGGAACTGCATGGCTAGAGGTAGTCGGGAGCCCAATAGACGACCATGAAGTCGGCGGCTTCGTCGTGATCGGTCGTGACGTGACCGAACGAAGAAGCATGGAGTTCGCGCTGAGGGATTCGGAGTCCAAGTATAGAAACGTCGTTGAACTCGCAGGAGAGGGTATTTGGCAGGTCGATTGGAGTGGCCGCACTCTGTTCATGAACCGCCGGATGTCCCAACTGCTCGGCCAGAAAGAGCCCAATGATGCGCTACTGTCCAATCATCTGAACGGGGACGCGATCAAAAGGATTGGGATAGACGGGATCGTGCCGGTTGACTTCGAGTCACACCAAGTTGAGGTGGAGCTACGAACCGATTACGGCCAGCTGATCCCGGCTCTCCTCCAGTATCGAGTGATTAGCGATTCCACCGGTGACACGAGCCTGTTGATGATGTTCGCGGACATCTCCGACCTAGTCCAGTCTCGAAAGGAGTTGCACGAGCTGGCGAGACACGACTCACTCACTGGTCTTGCCAATCGACTGGAGATCTACAGCAGGCTGGAGAGGTCGCTTGACTCCACGGGAAACAATGGGGTTGGAATATTCTTCATCGATATCGATGATTTCAAGTACGTCAACGACAGTCTCGGTCATTCTGGAGGCGACGAGCTCCTCGTTGAACTGGCCAGACGACTGCTACAGTCCGTCAGGAGCGCCGACCTAGTTGGCCGGCTTGGTGGAGACGAGTTCGTTGTTCTGACCGAGCGTACGCTTGTGCCCTCGGAGCAGCGAAGGTTCTTGAGACGGATCTTGGCCACGTTTGAGGAGCCCTTCCGGATCGGAGATCGCCTAGTCACGGTCAATGCAAGCGTGGGCTTCGCCGCTTCGACCGGCTTAGATAGCCCGCTCGAAGTGCTCGATCGAGCTGATCGGGATATGTATCGGGTGAAGGCAGCTCACGGCTGAGCGACCGGCACGCACTGATTCGGTGGATGAGCAAAAGTTTCACCGTACCTTTACCGAGTGCGAGACTGCTTATTGCGAGATGCGATGGCGGTCAAACTAGGCTTGGGAATGCGGGGCCACTTTTCGGTGTGAATGTCTTACCACCTGCGGGCCAATTACCTTGAGTTGGTGAGGTCGAGGCACTCAAATTGGAGCCGATGCGGCTGTTCGAATAGACATGTTTGTGGGCCGGGATTGTGGGAAATGGTGGCGTGACGATCGCTATTCCGAACTACCCGGCTCGGGGAAACAGGAAAGATGTGGGAGCAGGCATATGGAAAATCGAGGCGGCCTTATTCCTCACGTGGTTGTTGTTGGAGCAGGATTCGCGGGCCTATCGGCTGTGAGCGAACTCCAAGATGCAAGGGTGAGGATTACCCTTGTCGACAGGCACACCTATGCCACTTTCCAACCGCTTCTCTACCAGGTCGCGACGGCTGGACTCAACCCCGGTGACGTGGTCTTCCCGATTCGAACGCTTCTTCGTCGAATGAAGAATACGACCTTCAGGAATGGCTCGATCGCGCGTGTCGACCATGACGCCAAAAGACTCATATTTGATGATGATACGGAGCTTCCATACGACTATCTCGTTCTGGCAATCGGTGCCACCACCAACTATTTCGGTGTGCCAGGTGCGGCTGAATTCAGCCACGCAATTTACACATTGGACGATGCGCTGCGCGTCCGCAACCGACTCTTCTTCCAGCTCGAGAGGGTGGAGGCGACGGGAACGGGACACGGCGAACTGACCACTGTAGTGGTGGGTGGGGGAGCCACTGGAGTGGAGATGGCCGGGGCACTTGCAGAACTCAGGGCAAACTCCCTTGCCAACGATTACAAAGGGGTCGATCCCAGCGCGGCAAGGGTGATCCTTATCGAGCAGCAGCCGAGGCTTCTGTCGGTATTCGATGATCGACTCTCGGACTACGCCCGTAGGGAACTCAGGAAGCGCGGAGTCGAGGTGAGGACCGACGAAACCGTCAAGGAGATCGGGCAGAACAGGGTATTCCTCGGTTCCGGCGAAGAGATCGAGTGTGGTATGGTCCTTTGGGCCGCCGGTGTCGGCGTCGACCGGGTGATCGCCGACCTCGGGTTCCCGCAGGGAAGGGGTGGCCGTATTCTGGTGGACAATGACCTGCGCATCACTGGTCGGAATTTCGAGTTCGCAGTCGGTGACGTTGCGGCTGCAACAACCCAGGACGGATCAGCGCTACTTCCGCAGGTGGCGCAGCCTGCGATCCAGGCGGGAATGCACGCTGCCAAGCAGATCAAGTCGCTCATGACCGGTGGCGAGACGACTGAATTCCAGTTCAAAGATAAGGGAATTATGGCGACTATAGGGCGCCATGCAGCAGTGGTGAAGTTGGCTAATGGGGTCGATATGACCGGTGGACTTGCTTGGTTCGCTTGGCTAATACTCCACCTTTTCACGCTCCTTGGCTTCAGGAACCGACTGTCGGTACTTTTGAATTGGACTTGGCACTACCTGAGTTGGCGTCGAGGCCCTAGGGTAATACTCGGTGGCTGATCTCGGCGTTTAGCTATATTTGCCGATCTGCATGACGCATAACACCTTCCGGTTCGACATGGGTTAGAGTTGTCCGGTGGTGCCGTGTTTGGTAGTTCACGGCAAAGGGGAAGAGAGATTGTCGATGTTCAAGACAAAAGTGAAAACCCCAAGACGGAGCGCATTTACAGCTTCATCACTTCTTATCGCCTCAGTCGCGTTGGCCTCCTGCGGCTCTTCCGCTCTATCAGCTAGTTCAAGTGGCAAGTCCACAGGTTCTGGCTCCTCGTCAAGTCCAAGTCAGAGTGTCTCGCCGAAGTCGATCGTGCTCGCCTCTTACACAAAGACGCTCGGGGCCAAGAGTTTCGACGTCAATCTCGTCGAGTCGATCAGTATCGCGGGACATGCATCCGAAAACGTTTCACTTTCCGGCTCAGAGTCCGTAGGCTCGGGATCGCCAGTAGCGGAGTTCGTCACCACTCTGCCGGCGCCATTGAATGGGAAGGTCGATGCGATCCTGGTTGGAGGTACTGAGTACATAGGGGCGCCTCCAACTCTCTCTGCGGCACTTCCGCCTGGAATCAAGTGGCTCTCGATCAATGTCAAGCAGGTTGCGACTTCCTTTCTCGGATCCAATGCCGCAAATCCGTTGTCTGGGGCAACTGCAGATCCCGCTTCGATACTGAGTTTCGTGAAGAACCTTTCTGGCGGCGGCCTGACCAAGGTGGCAACTGCAACTATCGACGGTGTTCCGACGACTGAATACTCAGGTTCTTTAAATGTGGCGGGCATCCTTGCCAAGTCGGCATCGACTACGGCTCTAGCAAAGCTCGAATCGGTGCTGGGAACCAAGCCGATACCGATCGAGGTGTGGGTCGACTCCTCGGGGCTTCTGCGACAGATGACCATGAGTATGTCCCTGTCCGGACCGGGCCTACCGACTTCTGCGCAGGCTACGGTGGCTATTCAGCTGAACCTGTCTAACTTCGGTGTGGCGGTGAACGTGACTCCGCCGCCAGCATCTGAGACAATGCCGATCTCGAAGGCTCTGGGCTAAAGAGCCCATTGGCTTAGCCTGACCGCTTAGTCCTTTCGCCTAGGAGTTCGCCGCCAGTAGGTGGTAAAGGAGCACCAACTGCGCAACAGCCAAAGGCTCGCTCCTGTTTGCGGGACCGACTGAACCTATCGATTCCGGAATTGGAGTTGGTATGTTCATGTGGGACCAGATCGCCTCTTCGATCTCGCGAGTCATTCCTTGGGGAGCTCCGCCGTGGACGTGTAGGGCATCGACTGGTTTTCCATCCTCGTCCCGGATCAGCTTGAGGTGAATCGCCTCGCGGGTGTCGCTACTCAAGATATCGCTCAGGTCAGGATGCGTTATGGTTGGCCTCAGTAGGATCTCGACGTTCAGATTGTCTCCATTGTCATCGGAGGTGGGTTTGAACCTGATCACGATGTCGGCGTGCTTCCTCTGGGGCCTAATGAATGCGGCAGACTCAGGCTCCCTTCGCACCAGATCAGCCAGAACCTGCTCCTCGGTGTATCCGCGCTGGCTGGTGTCTCGGTTCACCTTCCACTTGTGCCTCAGAGGCTCAGGCGGATCTAGAAATACGGTCACGTCGAAGCATGCACGGGACAGTTTCGAATAGAGGGGGAACAGGCCTTCGATTATGACGAACTCCTGCGGCTCGAGGAGCACCGGCCTATCGAGGGTTCCTTGGGCATGGTTGTATACGGGTTTTAGGATCGGCTGGCCCAAGGTAAGGAGTTGGAGATGCTGCTCCATAATGGTTAGATAGTTGCACTCTGGGTTTAGAGGTGTAAACGGAAGTGATTTTCGCTCAGTGCGGTCGTAACGGTGATAGTCATCGGTGCACATAGAGGTGATCTTGTCACTGCCGAGTGCGCCGACCAGTCCCCTGGTCAATGTGGTCTTTCCGGAAGCGCTGTCGCCAGCGATTGCGAGCATGGGAACGTGTCTGCCGCGATTCTGTTCGCCGCGAACTCGTTCGAGCAGAGCGACTCGGTGGGGCATCAGTTGACTCCAGTCCGCTCGACATGGGTGGGATTTCCTACCGTTGTTTCAACGTAAGTGACTCGACCCTGGGCGATGACCACGGACTGGGTCGTCAGACCTGAAGGCGACTTTCGCGGTCCTCGTAGTGGTGCTGAGTCGGTGACGGCAGTCGCCACCAAGACGGACTCGCCCTTTACCATGTCCTCTGCAGTGAGTACCCGGCGACCCCACTCCCGCTCAACCAGGTCAAGTACTGCCCTTTCCTCGTCGGATTGGGGTGCCAGGCGGCCTTGCATGCCGGCGCCCAATATCTTCGCAGCGCACGCGGTGATGACGCCTTCGGGTGCTCCACCTATCCCCATCAGCACATCGATGTTTGAATCCGGCAACATAACCTTCAGACTCGCCATCACGTCGCCATCAGGAATCTCTATAACCTTGGCGCCAGTGTCACGGATCTCGGAGATCAGTCTTTCGTGGCGCGGCTTGCTAAGCACAACTACACGGAGGTCGGAAACCTCGACGCCGAGAGCCGCTGCGATGGATATAAGGTTCTGCGTTGCAGACAGACGTATATCGATGGCGTCACGTGCTTTAGCGGGTACGACAAGTTTGTCCATATAGAACCCGGCTGTTGCGTACAGGGATCCGCTCTCGGCCGCCGCTACGACGGAAACTGCACCGTCCTGCCCCTTTGCACAGTAGTTCGTCCCTTCGAGCGGGTCCACGGCGATCTCGAAATGCTGCCCACCTACAGTTCCGAGCACCTCCCCCTCGAACAGCATTGGCGCCTTGTCTTTGACGCCCTCACCGATTGCGACTGTCACTTCGGCCGTACTCTCTGCCATAGAGTTCCTCATTGCCGTCACGCACGCGAGATCGGCGGCCGATTTGTCCCCACCCCCAACGTATGGTTGGCAAGCAACTGCAGCTTCCACGGTGGCACGAATGAGTGTAGGCAATAAAGAGATCGGCGATGAAGGATCTTCGTCGACCGGAATTTCATGGTTCAACTTGCTGTCTAGGATTCTTGCGACAACTTTATCCACCGAAAAGCCGTACTTCTCCAAGACGAGTGCACCAGGTGCCGACGATCCGAAAGTGGAAATCGAGATGATCCTGTTCGGTCCAGTTGCTAGTGCGTCCCAACCGAGTGGCGAACCAGCCTCGATGACGAACCTTCTATCGGCTCTGCCGGCAAGTGCTTCAATATGATCCATATCTAACGAAAGGAGTCTCTCCCTCCATGGCACCGAGACAACTCGAGTCGCAAGCGAATGATCTTCCCCGAGACGTTTCGCTGCTTCGATGGCAAGTCCAACTTCGGAACCGGTGGCCAAGATTGTAAGGTCGTGGTTCTCTTCTCCGAAGACGATGCGAGCACCAGTTTGGCTCAGCCACCCCGCCTCTGCGGTATCGAGGGTCGGTAAGGCCTGGCGTGAAAGCACCAGAGCAGTCGGGCCATCGGTCCTCTTCAGTGCGCATCGCCACGCCTCTGAGGTCTCGTTGGCATCTGCGGGTCGGATGACCGCCAGATTTGGAATGGAGCGTAGGGCTGCAAGATGCTCAACCGGTTGATGTGTGGGTCCATCTTCGCCGACAGCGATCGAGTCATGCGTCAGGATGTAGATCACGGGAAGTCCCATCAGCGCTGATAGGCGCATGGACGGCCTCATGTAGTCGGAAAAGACTAAAAAGGTCGAGCAGAATGGGCGGAACCCCCCGTGTAGTGACATGCCGTTGGAGCACGCCGCCATGGCGTGTTCTCGGATTCCATAGTTGATTACGCGGCCGGAGTATTTACCCTTCGAAATCTGCTGCACTGCGAGTTTGGTGCCAGTTGATTCGCTCAGATCGGCTGATCCGCCAACGAGTGAGTCGATCTCGTCCATCAGAATGCTGAGGTTCTGGTTCGATGCAATTCGGGTCGCTAGCTGCGATCCGGGTTCGAACTCAATCAGTTTTGCCAACTTGTCATCTGACACCGCAACGGTCGGAGTCTCGAACTTCTGCTTTTTCGCCAACTCTTTCCACTTTGTGGCAAGGTCGTGTCCGATGGCTATTCGTTCTGCAGCCCTGATCTTGACCTCGTCTGGTACGTAAAAGGACAGGTCTGGTGAAAACCCGAAATAGGTCTTCGTCGCCGCAGTCTCGTCCTTGCCGAAGTGCCCGCCGTGTGCGGAGCTTTTTCCTGCCCTGGTGGGCGAGCCAAACCCAATTGTTGTCTTGACCGCAATCAGAGATGGCCTATCGGTCTCCTCTACAGCACCACTGATTGCCGTTGAGATACTGTCCAGATCGTTTCCGTCTCCGACTGAAACGGTGTGCCAGCCGTACGACGAAAAGCGGGCGAGAACGTCGTCGCTGCATGCCTGACTGGCTGGACCGTCGATTGTGACGTCGTTATTGTCGAAGCAGACGATCAGTCGACCAAGTCCGAGATGGCCGGCGAGGGAGGCGGCTTCGTGGGATACTCCCTCCATCAAGTCACCATCAGATGCCAGGACGAAAGTGTGGTGGTCCACGATTGCTGCGTGGCCGGCGATATTGGCCCTGCTCGCCGCCATGCGCTCAGCCAGAGCTAGGCCGACCGAGGTTGCAAGTCCCTGCCCGAGGGGCCCGGTTGTAACCTCCACTCCTGCGGTATGGCCAAACTCGGGGTGACCGGGTGTGAGTGAACCCCACTGCCTGAACTGCTTTAGGTCGTCGATCGTCAGCGGATATCCATACAAGTGGAGAAGTGAGTAGAGCAGGGCTGAGCCGTGGCCAGCCGAAAGTACGAAACGGTCCCTATCCGGCCATTCCGGCCAACTTGGATCGAACTTCAGAAACCGGCTGAAGATCGTGTATGCGACTGGTGCCAGGCCCATAGGTAAACCTGGGTGCCCCGATTTGGCCGCTTCTACCTGATCAACAGAGAGGAGCCTGATCGTGTCGACAAATAGCCTGTCAACCTGATCGAATCCGGCAGTGTTTGTGGTCGGACTCATTGCACCCGCCTTCTTGCTTCGTTAGCCAATTTTCTAAGTTCATCTGTGGCGGATTTGAGTCCACCGGTGTGGCTGAATAGCCAACTTCCCGCAACTAACACGTTGGCACCTGCGGAGGCGGCTCCTGACACGGTTCGATTGGAAATGCCGCCGTCCACTTCGAGGTCGATTGTACGCCCAGAGTTGTTGATCATCTCCCGGATCGCCGAGATCTTCGGCTCCATCGTTGAGATGTATGCCTGCCCGCCGAAGCCGGGGTTCACGGTCATGACTAGGACCATGTCCAGTAGGTCCAGGACGCTCTCCACGACAACTGCTGGGGTAGACGGATTCAGTGCTAGAGCTGCTTTAGCTCCCAGTTCTGTGACCTTGGTGAGAGTCCTGTGGAGATGGCGGGTTGATTCTGCGTGGATGATGATCAGCTCACAACCGGCGTCGACGTAGCGACCTAGCGTCTCCTCTGGCCTGTCGATCATCAAATGCGCTTCGAATAAAAGCGAGGTATAGGGGCGACACGCTGCTATTACGTCTGGTCCGAAAGTTAGGTTCGGTACGAAGTTGCCGTCCATGACGTCCCACTGGATTCGGTCGACACCGGCTTCGGTCAGCCTCTCACACTCTGCTCCGAGTCGTGAAAAGTCAGCCGGCAGGACTGACGGCACGATCATTACCGTAGGTTCAGACTCCGCAGATTGGGTCGCAATCAACCGATCCCGCCTCTCGCTCGCATCTTTCGTCCTGAGTACCGAAAGTCACGGTTCCCAATAAGAAGCTATTTGGATGCGTGGGCGTATCTATCCCACTTTGGGGGGAGAACGGGTGTGAACCTGCAGAGGAGAGCGACAATACCCGGAACCTACCTCTTGGATCGGCGAATTTCGCTAGAGTCGAGTCGGTGACAACTCCTGAGGAAAGCGAAAGTGTCGACAGGTCGGGTCCCATATCGGTACTTCTGGTCGATGATCACGAGGTAATCCTCGACGGATTGAGCGCAATGTTCAAAAGGCACGCCGATCGGGCCGTGATAGTGGGCCAGACGAGAACCGCACGGGAAGCCATGGCTTGGCTCGATAGAACTTCGGTGGACGTCGTGCTAACAGATATACGTCTGAGAGCCGAGTCGGGAATCGACCTATGCAGAGAGGTGGTTCTCCGTCACCCAGGAATCCCGGTGGTTTTGTTCACGGTCTATGACGATGAGCAGTATCTGTTCGAGGGCCTGCGACTCGGTGCGAGGGGATTTCTGCTGAAGCAGGCGAGTTCGACGGAACTTATCGGATACTTGGAGCGGGTTGTCCAAGGCGATATCGTCATTGATCCTGCAATTGCTGGAAGGGTCGCCCTGTTTGCAGCCAAGTTGCATTCGGGGGAGTTCTGGCCGGGTGCCCACCTTGGTCTGACAAAACGGGAGAGTGAGGTACTCGAGCAGGTTGTCAGGGGTATGTCCAACAAGTCAATCGCTGCGAGGCTTTTTCTCGGCGAAGAGACCATAAAGACCCACTTGAGCTCCATCTACAGGAAACTTGAGGTTAGAGATAGGACTCAAGCGGTGGCCGTTGCAATGAGAGAAGGGATCTTCCACTGATGCTTTCGCCGATTGATCAGCTCGGACTCATAAGGTCAATTGCAGAAGCTATGTCCATCGGTAACGAACCCGAGGAGGTGGCCCAGCACGTGGCGGAGGTGGTCACCCAATCCGTCGAGGCGGACGTGTGCTTCGTCCACATGGTCGACTCAGAGAGACGTCGACTGACTCTTATCGGTGCGACCCCACCCTTCGACAGCCTTAGGGGCAAAATTGAACTGGCGATGGGTGACGGAATTGCAGGTGACGTTGCCCGTACCGGTGTCGCTGCGGCCGTGGCGAACAAGTGGGAGGACAAGCGGTATCGATACATTCCCGAGTTGAAGGGCGAGGATTTCGCATCACTCGTGTCAGTACCCATGAAGAGGGGCAGCGAAGTCGTCGGTGTGATCAACGTCCACTGGGCATTTCCCCTGAAGGATTTCGGTCCAGTCACCGAGGTGCTCGGTGTGGTTGCCTCGCTGGTTGCCTCGTCGATGGAGAATTCGATGCTGCTCGCCCGCTTGGCGAAGCGTGAGGCCGAGCTCTCCCGATTTGCAAGCCTTACTATCGAGGCGCAGGAGTCCGAGAGGCGAAGGATTGCCGCAGACATTCACGACGGGATAGGTCAAGGACTCCTATCACTCCTATTCCACCTTGATGCGGCAGAAGGCGCTTCGCCCGATGAACCAGACGTAGTGGTAAAGGAGATCGCCAAGGCCAAAGAGTTGGCCCGCCTGACTCTTGGCGAGGTTCGTGCGTCGATCTGGAAGCTGAGGCCCGGTGTTCTGGATGATCTGGGACTTTCGGCTGCACTGGAGTCGATCGCTAGGTCGGTCCACACCGTAGTTGTGAGTGTGGATTGTGGTTCGATCTCAATTAGTCCTCACGCAGAGACAGCCCTTTTCCGGATCTGTCAGGAGGCCCTCGCCAATATCACCAAGCACTCCCGGGCGACCAGCGCACACGTGAAGTTGCGCGAGACAGGTGGTGAGGTGGTGCTCGTGGTCTCAGACGACGGGATCGGTTTCGACACCGATCAGGAGCACGGCGACGACCACTATGGGTTACTCGGCATGAGAGAGAGGGCGGAACTGGTCGGCGGAGCGTTCGAGGTCTACTCGAAGATGGGCGAGGGAACCAGGCTTACTGTGCGGCTTCCCAGGGCAGTTTGATCGCAAGTTCCGCCTAGTCCAGATTCGGAACGCTTGCTGTTGAGTTAGCCTCAGATAACTGGATGAGAGCTTTCTGGGCTGCGTCTGAATTTGCCGCTTGGCCCTTCCAGATTCTCATCGGTCCGTCCTGGAGAGCTCGTCCAAACGAGAACGTGATAGGCCATGGGAGACGAAGCAGCCCGTTCATAGCCGCTAGATGGGCAGTGGCTACGTCCTCCGGCTGCCCGCCCGACAAGAGCGCTATTCCCGCGACGGAGGCGGGTACATTCCTCAGGTAGCAAGTTACGCTCTGCTGGGCGACCTCGGTGACAGACGCCTGGCTAGGCGAGTCTGCGGCGGGAAGCACCATCGAAGGCTTGAGTATCATCGCCTCAAGTAGGACCCTCTGATTCCTGAGCGCGGAAAAAGTTGACTGAAGTGTCCTCTCGGTAGCGGCGTAGCACATCTCCATCGAGTGGTCTCCGTCCATAAGTACTTCCGGTTCGACGATTGGTACCAATCCGCCCATCTGACATATCTTGGCGTAACGAGCCAAGGCGTGGGCGTTTGCCTCGATGCAACCAGTCGTCGGAAGTCCATCACCGATATGTATGACGGCCCGCCACTTGGCGAATCTGGCACCCATCTGGTAGTACTCGTCCACCCTTTGGGTCAGCCCATCGAGTCCCTCTGTGACGGTCTCGCCGGGGTGTCCGGCCAAGGGCTTGGCTCCGGTGTCCACTTTAATGCCGGTGATGATCTGGTGATCGCTGAGGAACTCGGCAAAGGGGCGTCCTCCGGAGACGCTCTGTCGGATCGTTTCATCGTAAAGAATGGTCCCGCTGATCCAGTTCGACAAGCCCGGGGCAGAAAAGAGCATCTCACGCCAGTTGCGGCGACTCTCTTCGTTGGACACGATTGAGAGCTTCTCGAACCTCTTGGTCAGCGTTGGACTGCTCTCGTCTGCTGCAAGGATTCCCTTGCCCGGCGAAACCAACCTCTGTGCTGTCTCGACTAGTTCCGCTTGAAATTCGCTATTCATCTGTTCCGACCTCCCTGCGAAAAGACCTAGCACTCTTGAGGTGTGCGACTCCCACTTGACTGCAGGCTAATAATCCAAAGCGTGAGTCTGCTCCACCGAGCGGGGGAGCTGTGGGGTGATTGACACTTGACCCGACTCGACGAGATAGTCCAGGAATAGTTGCATGGGAGGTGGCAACTCCTCAGTGTCCCTTGCGATGAGGTGCCAATCTCTCACCAGAGGCAGTGGCGCAACCTCGATGTAGCCGAGCGATCCCTCTCGGATCTGCCTCCGGACGGCATCTTTTGACACGAGAGCGATGCCGAGGCCCACCTCGGTTGCATCGACTATGGCGCCATTGGAGCCAATTGTCAACTGCTTCGGAGTTATACCGAGAGCCGCCATCAGTTCTTCTGCGGTCTCGCGGGTTCCGGATCCGTGCTCTCTTATGAGCCAGGTGACGGAGTCGAGCCAATCCCGTACTGCTCCTGGGTCGGAATCAACCTCCCTGGTTATTTGGTCAACTTGATTCAGGTGTTGGGCGTCACAGATGAGAACTAGTTCGTGAGGTCGTCGAGCTAGCGATACCATGCCCCCCCTGTTTGGCGGACGTCCGCCCACCACCAGATCGACACGATGGGACGTCAGGAGTTCGAATACCCTCTCCCTGTTGCCGACCTCGAGATTTACCCTCAGCGTCGGATGTTCTACCAAGTAGTCCCGGAGCCAGATCGGAACCAGTACCTCGCCTGCGGTTGTTACAGCTGCCAGTCTTAGGATCGCCCTATCCGGTTCGGCCTCGGCGAGGGTCGCCTCTTTTGCCTCCTCAATCAGGCCAAGTATCGTCTGTGCGTAGCCGTATAGGCGCAGCCCGGCTGGATTGACTCGGATTCCTCGCCCATCCCTGTCGAATAGACGGACCCCGAGATCGTCTTGGAGCCCAGCGATAGCGGACGAGACCGCTGCCTGGGTCACTACGAGCTTCTGGGCTGCACCTTTTATAGATCCTGCATCCACCACGGCTATAAGCGTTTTCAGCTGGCCGGAAGTCATAGTTAAGAGACTACTTGAGTATCACAGGGGAAATCCATTATTTTTCTCAACTGAATCCTGTCCTGCGTCTCCCTAGATTCGAACGCTGTGAGCTGACCTTCTGAATTGAGTCGGTGATATCAGTAAAACGATGGAGGGGTTGTGGACGGAAATCCTACAGAAGCCGAGACCGAGCGCTGGGGCGCTGGGGTAATCCCGTATACCAAAATGGGATATTGGCAGCCGGATTACATCCCTAAGGACACCGACGTTCTTGCTGCGTTCAGAATAACTCCGCAGCCCGGAGTTCCAGCGGAGGAGGCCGGTGCGGCCGTTGCGGGGGAAAGTTCGACGGCGACGTGGACAGTTGTGTGGACGGATCGGCTCACCAGTTATGAGCACTACCAAGCCAAGTGCTACAAGGTCGATCCAGTTCCAGGGACCGACGGCCAGTACATCGCCTACATCGCCTACGATCTGGACCTCTTCGAGGAAGGTTCGATTGCCAACATGACTTCGTCGATCATTGGTAACGTGTTTGGTTTCAAAGCACTGAAGGCACTTCGGTTGGAAGACCTCCGAATTCCGACGCAGTACACAAAGACGTTCCAAGGTCCACCTCACGGAATCGTAATGGAGAGGGAGTACCTGAACAAGTTTGGTAGGCCACTGCTTGGGGCAACCATAAAGCCGAAGTTGGGCCTTTCGGCCAGGAACTATGGGCGTGTTGTCTACGAGGCCCTCAGGGGTGGTCTAGATTTCACCAAGGACGACGAGAATATCAATTCGCAACCATTCATGCGTTGGCGAGACAGATTTCTTTTCTGTATGGAGGGCGTTCAGAAGGCCCAGGCAGAAAGCGGCGAGATCAAGGGCCATTATCTGAATATCACTGCGGGCTCTATGGAACAGATGTACGAGAGGGCCGAGTTCGCCAAGGAGCTTGGAAGCGTCGTGGTAATGATGGACTTGACGATCGGCTACACGGCGATGCAGTCCATGTCGACTTGGGCGAGGAAGAACGGCGTCCTGCTACATCTCCACAGGGCGGGACACTCGACCTATACGCGGCAGAAGAATCACGGCGTGAACTTCCGAGTCTTAGCCAAGTGGTGCCGGCTCATAGGTGTCGACCATATCCACGCCGGTACCATTGTGGGCAAACTCGAGGGTGATCCGAACTCCGTTCAGGGGTACTACGACACGCTCAGGCTGGACAAGATAGCTCCGAACCCTACTCGGGGCCTCTACTTCGAGCAGGACTGGGCCTCCATGCCAGGTGTGATGCCGGTCGCCTCGGGAGGGATTCACGCTGGGCAGATGCATCAGCTCCTTCACTATCTCGGTGAAGATGTGATCCTCCAATTCGGTGGGGGTACGATCGGCCACCCGATGGGAATCGCTGCAGGTGCTGCGGCAAACCGCGTTGCAACCGAGGCGATGGTCAAAGCTCGCAATGAGGGAAAGGACTTCCTGAGAGAGGGTGAGTCGATTCTCAAAAACGCAGCCAAGCGATCGCCTGAACTAAATGCTGCACTCGATATCTGGGGCAGCATAAGTTTCAACTATGAGTCCACCGATACTCCGGATGGAACGCCCACTCCTTCAAACTGATCAAGGAGAGCATTTATTGGTCGGTTTCGAATTGGTCGGAACTACGGATTTCAATTGAAAAGAGAGACTGGAGTTAGATGAGAGTCACCCAAGGAGCGTTCTCCTTCCTTCCCGAACTGACCGATGAAGAGGTCCGGGCACAGATCGAATATGTCTTATCCAATGGATGGTCGATAGCTATTGAAGTAACTGACGACCCACACCCTCGTAACACCTACTGGGAGATGTGGGGTCTGCCTATGTTCGAACTTCAAGATGCTGCAGCGGTGATGGCGGAACTTGCCGAGTGCAAGAAGACCTACCCACAGCACTATGTGAGACTGAATGCATACGACGCCTCCTATGGGCGGCAGACGACGGCTTTATCGTTCATAGTGAATCGTCCCGAGTCGGAGCCAGGCTTCAGACTCGATAGGACTGAATTGTCGGATAGGCAGGTCAGGTACCAGATTCGTGCCTACTCGGCTGACGCTCCTGTGGGTCAGCGTTATCAAGGCTAGGAGAAGCTGAATGGCAGAAAGCAGCGAAGGCGGCCCGAGGCAGTTCTCTCTGAGGCCACCCCGCTCATCAGGGACGGAGAACATCCCCGCTGCTGATGCAGGTTCGACATCGATCGACTCTGCCGAGTCCGAACTAGCCGAAGACGATGTCATTGACCTCTCTTTGGAGCGGAGTGACTCAAAGGTCGTGGAAGTGCTGGCTCGACTCGATTCGGAGTTGGTGGGGCTTCTACCCGTCAAGTCAAGGATCGCAGATATAGCCTCCTTGCTGCTTGTGGACAAAATGAGACGCAGGTTCGGCCTTGGATCATCTCGGCCGAACCTGCACATGTCATTTACGGGCAGTCCTGGTACGGGAAAGACGACAGTGGCGTTACGCATGGCCGAGCTACTTCATCACCTGGGATACCTGCGTAAAGGTCACCTAGTTGCGGTGACTCGTGACGACCTGGTCGGACAGTACATAGGACACACTGCACCGAAGACCCGTGAGGTGCTGAAACGGGCGATGGGTGGAGTTCTATTCATAGATGAGGCCTACTACCTGTATCGACCAGAGAATGAACGCGATTATGGCCAAGAGACCATCGAGATACTTCTTCAGGTGATGGAGAATGAACGTGACGACCTCGTGGTGATCGTTGCGGGATATCGTGACCGGATGGAGACCTTTTTCCAATCGAATCCCGGTATGAATTCTAGAATTGCACACCATATCGATTTTCCCGACTACTCCGATGCAGAGCTAGAGAGGATCGCGGAGCTGATCCTGAATGAGCAGGGCTACTACTTAGACGACGATGCTCGAATTGCATTTGCAGAGTATCTCACCCTGCGTCGGGAGCGTCCACACTTTGCCAATGCAAGGAGTGTTCGAAATGCCCTCGAGCGATCTCGACTCCGACAGGCAAGCCGACTCCTCAACTCGGAAAAGACGGTGTTGACGAAGTCGGATCTAATGAGAATTGACGAACTCGACATCAGGGCAAGTCGAGTCTTCGGCAGGGTCGACGAAGCTGGGGCCTGAGCTGGGGCCACGCCCATTTTGATCTCGGGTCAGACGTCTGACCACTCCGTATCCATAATGCCACTCCTTGACTATTCATCGCGACTAGCTTTGTTGATTAACTTCAACATGTGTTGAAAGTGGCGGAGGTGTGTAAATAGACTTGTTCGATCCGTACTGTAGTGATTGTTCAGTTGATCTTTGGAACTTCCGATAGATGTTCGAGATGGGCTGTCTGCTTGGTCTGTTGACACTGCAGACGGTGGATGTATTGATCAAGTACGAAAAGATTCGAATTGCCTCATTGGTCGGAAATGATCTGTAGCCGCTACTGGGGTGGTGATTGTCGACTCCTCGTATCCTCGCCTAGCTATGACTGTGCTGAACACCACGCGCCCAGCTGGTTCAGCGGGCATGGCAAGTCAGGCGGAGGCTCGCATTGGGAGGCGAAGGTCCAAGAGGAGATCGACTTTCCTGAGGAGATTCTCGAGGACCCCATGGTCACCGAGGAGATGATTGCTAACGCAGTCTCGCATCTAGAACTAAAAGTGAAATTGCTCAAATCTCTCGCTAAGAGTCCAAACCTGCCGATGGACCTTTTCGAAAAGGTTTTGGAGGTCAAGTCTGTTCCAAAGCGAGCGGAGAAGCTGACCGAACCCGAGATGATTGACTTGCGTGAAACTGCACCCCCCGTTGCCTGGTTGTCGGCCTATTCTGACAAGAATGTGCCTGAAGAGCTCTGGCGACAGATCTGTTCAGAGGTCCTCCACATGGTGATTGGACCGGTGCCCGGCACAGTGAACCCGGATAACCTGAGGCTCCTTTGTGACCTCAGGGGCGATCCTGGGTTTCATCACTCGCTAATAAGGGCTATTCAAAAAAATCGCGCTCCGGTGGAGTTAGCCTTTAGGGCTTTGGTCGGATTGAGGGAGTCGAGCGAAGTAGATACATGGGATATAGCAGAGGCCACGAGGTTGGTTAGTGATTACGTGGCGGAATTGAATCCCAAATATTGATACAGTCGCGGCCAATTAATTGCTGTAGGGCTCAGGGTATTTTGAAAGCTTGTCGATGTTAAGTAGATGATTCTGACTACTTATCCGGGAACGTGACCATGGATCCTAAACCGTGCAACTATTTCTGGGGGGGAGACTGCGATCTCCCAGCGGCTCCTCCTTTTTACGACTGCGACTTGCACCATGCACCACCTTGGTTAACTGGAAGAGTCGAGGTAGCCGCCGATGCCAGATGGTATGGCAGCAGGAAGGAAGCGAATGAGTTTCCATCCGAGCTTCTTGCGAGCGAGGTCCTAACAGAGGATCTCATTAACATGGCAATCGAGAGGGTGGATCTGGGTCCTACGCAGTGGCGCTCGCTGGCGACCAACCCCAACCTGCCACTCATTCACTTCGAAAAGGTGATCGACGTCAAAGCCGTGCCGGTGCGGGCAGAGACGCTATCGCACTCAGACATGGCGCAGGTGGTTGAGCTGGCCGCGCCGGTAGCCTGGCTCACCGCCTTCTCTGACCAGGAAGTGCCTGATGTAATCTGGAACCAGGTGGAGCAGGTGGAACTGTTGCCCGCCGTCGGGCCACTGCCAGCGACCATAAATCCCGCAAATGTGCAGCTACTAAGTGGAATTGAGGGAGACCCCGGCTTCTACCACTCGGTGATCGCCTCGATACAGAACAAGAAGCTTCCTCTTGAGTATGCGCTGAAGGCATTAGGCAGAATCCGCCGTGCCAAAGATGTTGACGTGTGGGACGTTGAGGAGGCGACCAGAGTAGTTGCCGCGTATGTACGTGATGTGACCGGCCGAGAGATGGCTGAGCGGGAGTTGTTCGAGGCGGCAGACAGGCTCATCGGATAGTCCAGTGGTACCGCTGACTAGATTGGGATCCTGTTTCGAGTGAAGCTGTTGCAGACATCGATGCCGCGGCTCCTCTCGCTTATTCATTCGAGGAGTTCGAACACAATAAATGCAGGGAATCGATCCAAACTTGCTCAGACTTGACGTCGAGCGTTGGCTTGGGGAAGACGTTGGCTTCGGCGACGTGACAACCAGGTTGACCATCGATAGTGAACTGGTCGGAAGGGCAGAGCTGATCTTTAAGCAGGCCGGAGTTGTTGCTGGACTTCCGGCGGCGGCAGAGGTTTTCAGAGCGGTGGATTCCCGCCTCGAGTTCAAAGAGTTGTATCCAGACGGCTCGAAGGTTGTCGTTGGATCGGTTGTTGCAACTGTATCTGGTCACCTATCCTCGGTTCTGACCGCGGAAAGGCTCGCACTGAATCTGATTCAGAGACTCTCTGGTATCGCAACCAAGACAGCGGAGTTCGTTAAAAAGACAGAGGGAACCAAGGCAAAGATCCTCGATACACGGAAGACGACCCCTGGACTGCGGTATCTAGAGAAGTATGCAGTAAGGGTCGGAGGCGGCCAAAATCACCGATTCGGACTGTTTGACGGTGTGTTGATCAAGGACAACCATATTGCTGCGGCCGGGGGAGTGGTGAACGCAGTAACCCGGGCGAGGGCTGCTGCTCCGCACACCTTGGTGATCGAAGTTGAGGTTAATACGATGGCGGAGTTGGACCAAGCACTTTCTTGTGGGGCGGGCGCGATTCTGCTGGACAACATGACGACTTCACAGATGACAGAGGCTGTGCTCCGGATAGCTGGATCGGTTCCAGTTGAGGCAAGCGGAAACATGTCTCTCGATCGAGTCGGAGAGGTTGCCGCCTGTGGGGTAGACCTCATCTCGGTGGGGGCTTTGACCCACTCGTCGCCAGCGCTGGATGTGTCGCTTGACATATCGATAGTGAACTAGAGGCTTGGTTACCTGTACTTTATGGTTGCTGAGTTTGGGATTGTCCGATAGTTCGGCCACTGCCCTATCTTATAAATAGGGCTACTGAGCGTTTCGTAAGACCAGTAGTAGGTAGTGAATCATATGACTTTGACGGTGCCGGATTTGGCGCAGGATATTGACAGGCTCAAAAGGCAACGCAATGCCATCATTCTTGCGCACTCCTATGAGCGACCTGAGGTTCAGGATGTAGCCGACTTCGTTGGCGACTCGCTTGGACTCTCGCGACTTGCGGCTTCGACCGACGCGGAGATAATAGTGTTCGCGGGTGTCTATTTCATGGCGGAGACCGCAGCAATTCTGAATCCGAGCAAGACGGTACTAATACCGGATCAGGAGGCTGGCTGTTCGCTTTCTGACACGATCACCGCCAAGGATGTCCAGGCATGGCGAGACGACCATCCAGATGGGCAAGTGGTGGCCTATGTCAATACCACTGCTGAAGTCAAGGCCCTAGCAGATGTCTGCGTGACGAGCGCTAATGCCGTCGAGATCGTTAAGGGCCTTGACCCCAACAGACCCATCTTCTTTCTACCGGACATGTTTCTAGGGGCATTCGTCGAGAAGCAGACGGGGATGAAGATGGACGTGTGGATGGGTGAGTGCCATGTCCACGCGGGAATTGGTGACAAGGAGATCAAAGAGACTCTTGCAGCCCACCCCGACGCAGAGTTCCTGATCCATCCTGAATGTAGTTGCGGTAGCTCCTGCCTCTTCCTCAAGCCCGACGCGAAGATGCTCTCAACTGAGGGAATGGTCCGATTTGCCCAGTCCTCTGAGAAGTCAGAGTTTGTGGTTGCTACCGAAGTCGGCATAATTCATCGGTTGAACAAGATGGCAAGTGGAAAGACGTTCTTCCCAGTCAAAGAGACAGCGGTGTGTCAATACATGAAGATGATAACGCTGGAGAAGATCCATGCATCGCTGCTCGAAACCAAACATGTGGTGACCGTTGCCCCTGAGACAGCGGCCAAGGCAAGACGAGCAATTGATGCGATGCTCCTCGTTGGGTGATTGATATGGGGCGAGCCACCGTGGTAGAGACGGATCTCCTCATTGTCGGGAGTGGAGTTGCGGGTGCATATGCGGCCCTGACTGCGTCGGACCTCGGTGCGAGCGTGCTCTTGGTTACCAAAGGGGCGCTTCTTTCGGGCTCGACGCCCTGGGCTCAAGGAGGCATAGCGTTTCCTGATGGTGACGCAGACATCGCTTCTCACCTCTCGGATACCTTGAAAGCAGGTAGGGGACTCAGCGACAAAGGTATCTCATCGGAGATCCTCGAGGAGTCATTGGACCACCTGCGGTTGCTGGTCGATCTCGGCATGAAGTTTGATCCTGGCCTGGCGCTCGAAGGTGGCCATTCCAAGCCAAGGGTGATGCATGCCGGGGGCGACCGAAGTGGCCTGATGCTGCTCAAGTTTCTACACTCCAAGCTTGGAGGTAGGGTCAAAAGCCTTGAGGGGCACTTCGTCTACAGTCTCCATGTGGACGACGAGGGGGTAACGGGTGCTTACGCCATAGATGAAAGTGGGGAACTGCTCTTTGTCCGCTCCCTCGCGACCATCTTGGCTACCGGCGGATCTGGTCAGCTTTTCACTGTAACAACCAACCCTACCGAAGCGACAGGCGATGGGGTGGCGCTTGGTCTTAGGGCCGGGGCCGTTCTTAGAGATATTGAACTCGAGCAGTTCCATCCCACCGCCTTATTAGACGGAACCCTCATCTCTGAAGCGTGCAGGGGTGACGGAGCCATACTTGTGAACTCAGATGGCGATCGATTTATGGGGAGGTACGACAGGTCCTGGGAGTTGGCGCCTAGGGACGTTGTTGCCCGGGCTGTTTATGAGGAGGCCATGAACTCCGGTGGCGTCTACCTCGACCTGCGGCCCGTCGAAGGGCTAGCCGATCACTTTCCAACGGTCTACGAATCAGTGCTATCGCTCGGACTCAATCCATTTGTGGATCTGGTGCCCGTGGCTCCTGCGGTCCACTATCAGATGGGTGGCCTGAGGACCGACGGTGATGGTCACACAGCCGTAAGGAGATTATTCGCGGCCGGCGAGGTGGGCAGCACTGGCTTGCACGGCGCCAACAGGCTCGCTTCTAACTCTTTGCTGGAAGGTCTTGTGATGGGAGCCCGTAGCGCCACTGCGGCAGTAAAAGAGCTCGACCTATCTGCGGATCCCGTTGTGGATTTTCCCATACCGATGGGTATCGCTGCAGACCGGAGAGCTGAGATTAAGTCGATCATGTCCGAGACCTGTTCAGTGGTCAGGACTGGGAGCGATCTTGAAAGAGGACTTGCCGAGATCAAGAGGATGGGATCGGTCCCTTCCAAAAACCGATTCGAGATTGAGAATGCCAACCTAGCGCTGCTTGCAGAGTGTGTGCTGCGTGGCGCAGCTGCCAGGACTGAGTCGCGTGGCTCTCACTTCCGACTCGATTATCCCGAACCCGCTAGTACTCCTTTTCACGTCGATCAGACCATGACTACCCTAAGTATTGTGCCTGAAGCTGATGGACTCTCTGATTCGGCGGTGGCTCCGCGGTCCGATGGGCCAGATTTGACCCAGGAGGGAGCATCCGGATAGATATGGCTGGAGGTTTCGGGAAATTGACCGAACTGACGCCGTTTTTCCCCTCGGATTGGAGTCTGGCCTACGGCCGGATAATTGACGGTCGAGTTGAAGTGGTTGATCGACTCGGATCGGGTGGTCTATTCGCTATGGCATCGGTCACCAAGCTCTTCAGCGCTGTGGCATTTCATGTGGCGATAGAAGAAGAGGTGCTGAAACCAGCCGAGGCGATACTTTCAAATGGGGCGACTGTCGCGGAAATTCTCTCTCACAGCTCTGGACTTCGAGCAGATGTAATCGGACCCGGAGACAGAAATATACCTATTCGAGATCCAGGAGTGAGGCGCGTTTACTCCAATGTCGGGTTTGACCTGCTCGGCTCATTACTCTCCGGAGCATCTGGAATGGACTTCGGAGAGTATCTCACAGAGGCAGTGTTACGGCCAATACGCGCAGACTCGGCCCGTCTGGACCCCTCTACGTTTCCCGAGGCGGGACCTACTGGAGCAGCAGCTGGTCTCTGGGGAACGGTATCCGATCTGGTTGCACTCGTCGGTGCCCTCATATCGGGGCCACCGCTCGCGGAGGTTTCACGCGTTAGCTTGAGCACCCCTCATCACCCCGAGATTCCGGGAGTACTTCCTGGGTACGGGTTGATGGACCCATGTCCGTGGGGACAAGGCGCTGAAGTTCGTGGCAACAAGTCGCCACATTGGACAGGTACGAGAAATTCGCCACAAACCTTTGGCCACTTCGGACGGTCTGGTTCCTTTCTATGGATAGACCCTGTCAACCAGGTATTTGCTGGCTCACTCTCATCGACTGCGTTTGGTCCGTGGGCCGTGTCTCTTTGGCCGAGGCTGTCCGATGCGATCTTGGATCACTGCGGGGTGTAAATCTGACCCGACCTGAATTCGGTTGGAATTGCAGTTGGACCATAGATCCCTCGTGCCGGCGGTGACAACTCCTCGATCGAACGACGGAGCAGGTTTCGGCAGTCGATAAGGCTCGTGTCGGCAACCCATTCACCTAAGTGAATCAACCTTCTCTGGAGTGGTCGGAATGTGTGATCGTCTGGAAGTGTCGATTGCTCTCCCCGATACACCACTATCTCTGCTGAGGCGTAACCCTCTGTATCTAGTTGGCGGAAGGCTACTTTGCCACCACCTCGATTGCCCTTGAACTCTGAGTTCTTCTGTACTGAACGGAGCCCCGAAGGCCCATCTATCTCGACAAGTTTGTAGACGAAATTGGCCGTCCCTGAACCGGAACCGGTGACTAATCGTGTGCCGACGCCAAATGCATCGATTGGCAAATTTGCCAACTGCGAGATCTTGTACTCGTCCAAATCTCCCGAAACCACGATCTGCGTGCTCTTCGCCCCTAGGGAGTCCAGCAGATTTCGTGCGGCAACGGATTCATAGGTTGGGTCACCGGAGTCGATCCTGATCGCAGATAGATCTGGTCCGAAGACCGAAATCGCTGTTTCGATTCCCTGGCGGATGTCGAAGGTGTCGATGAGTGCTGTGGTCGAGGTACCCTGATCTTCTAGCTGCGCCTTAAATGCTTCTCGCTCAGTCGGAAAGGCGAGTACGAAGGAGTGAGCAACCGTTCCCGCTGTTGGTATGCCGTAACATCGGCCAGCTTCCATGTTGGAAGTCGAGTCGAAACCTGCAATATACGCAGCTCGGGCAGCTGCCAAAGCCGCTATCTCATGTGTTCTCCGACTGCCCATCTCAATCAGCCGCTGGCCCTTTGCTGCACAGCGCATCCGGCTTGCCGCTGACGCTACCGCCGAGTCAAAGTTGAGAATTGAGAGTATCAGTGTCTCAAGGAGTAGTCCCTCGCCAAAGCTTGAGTGAATTGTGAGTACCGGTGAGTGAGGGAAGTAGAGTTCGCCTTCGGGGTATCCGTCGATTGACCCGCTGAACTCGAAATCGCGGAGGTATGTGAGTGTTTCGTTGTCGGAGATGCCGGACTGCTTGACAAAGTCGATCTGGGAGGCATCGAACCTGAATGCTTGGATAGCGTCACGTAATCTGCCGATGCCTGCAACTACTCCGTATGATCGGCCCTCTGGAAGGTGACGCGAGAAGACTTCGAATGTTGCTGGCTTGGCTGCGACACCAGAACGGATAGCGGCTTTGAGCATGGTTAGTTCATACCTGTCGGTCAGTAGTGCCGTCCCCGCCATAGGCAGAGGCGAGGCACCTTGCGTCCCGCTACTCAGGTCCACCCTAGTTCCATCCACCACCGCTGGATTGAAAGGCTAAACCGATAACTCGCGCCTATCGCCAACCTGCTTCCTCTTGGCCATTAGGAGCATCGCGACCAGGGACGAAACTACCAAGATGATAGAAAACACCTCGACGGCATCCCATAGTCTTGGAACAGCTAGCCAGAGGAATTCATCGAAGAATCTCTCGACACCCCACAGGCCAACGGCAGAGATAAGCAATGTGCCCGGGGCGGCGTGCATTTTCAGGAATTTGCGTTCCAACTGGAGCAGGACGAGGAAGATTATGAAATCCTCCGCTGACTGGAAGAGGGGAACGGGGATTCTGTATCCGGACTGGCCAGCATACTGGAGTCCATACCAAGCGTTGGTCGGCCTTCCGCCACCCTGATACATGAGCTGTGGCCCCAATAGGCGCCCCATTGACCAAGCCGCAAGGAGAACTGGGGAGACCAGATCCATCGCGACCAACTTCGGGATCTCCGGTGCCCGCTTGTTCATGAGATAGATCGCTGTAGGTATCGCCCCTGCCAATCCACCGAAGGACGAGAGTCCGCCGTGCCATATGGCAAAGACGTCAATTGGGTGTCCCGAGTAATACTTGATATTCGCAATAACGTGTACGATGCGGGCTCCAACGATTGCAGCGCCGATTATCCAAAGTACCGAGGTGGACAGCCACTCGTTGGGGTATCCGTTGTTTCTCAGCCTCCGGTCGAAATAACGGTAGGCAAAATAGAAGGTTATTGCGAGCCCGATCCCGTAGGTGTGGATCTGTAGTGGACCGATGTGAAAATCAACGGGTATCGGTTTCAAGGTTCCCCTTCAGTCCGAGTTCTCTCTGGAGAGCGGAATCGTTACACAGTTTATGCGGTGGTGACGGGTTCTGTCCAAAAATTGTATGTCTGGGGGTTGTGTGAGGCTCCTCTCTCAGCATCTGCTGACAAATCGGACCGAAGTATCGCCCTCCGGTGATGGCGTATGCAGCCTGCACGGATTCGACACGTAATCTGACGGTATGGATCCGAAATTGGTCAAGAACCATGTGATTGGCATGGTCGATCCGGAGGCGCTTTTCTCGGTGCGGGGTAAAAACTACGTTGTGACCGGTGCATCTTCGGGCCTTGGACGGAGGTTCTCAATGATCCTCTCTGCGGCGGGTGCCAACGTGGTTATGGCCGCAAGGAGACTTGAAAAGATGGAGATCGAATCCGGAGACCTGCCCCGTTCTGTCCGGGTCCGGTGCGACGTCCGTGATCCTGAACAGATCGAGCGGGCTCTCGACATCGGCCAGGACGCATTCGGCCCGATTGATGGACTGCTCAACGTGGCGGGAATCTCCAAGTCCGCAGAAGCCCTAGTGGAAAGTGTAGATGATTTTAGGTCGGTAGTTGAAACTAACCTCGTCTCCGTATTCGTTGCATCCAAGGCGTTCGCAAATAGAGCTGTCGGAGCTGGACGAGGAGGAGTCGTCGTTAACGTCGCCTCAGTCCTCGGTACTATCGCCACGACGATTCCACTTGCCAGCTATACGGCCTCGAAATCGGGTGTCGTGAATCTGACACGTGACCTCGCTGTTCAGTGGGCACCTTTAGGAATCCGGGTAAACGCACTTGCACCGGGCTGGTTCGAGTCGGAGATGACCGAGGCCATGTTCGCCGAGCAGTCGCTAATTGATTGGATGTCCCGACGCTCACCGTTGAATCGTCCGGGTCGAGCCGACGAACTGGATGGTGCGGTCATCTTCTTGCTCTCAGATGCCTCGAGTTTCATGATCGGACAGACTCTGGTAGTAGATGGAGGATGGACGCTGACATGAGATCTTCGCATCGACCGACCTCTCCTTATGGTCCTATCCTTTTATGGGAGGCGTTAGGGATTGAAGAATTCCTTGGGATTGTAGATGGAGTCGCGCTGCTGATGTCAAATGAGTAATCCGGATGAAGTTCCCGATAGGTGGGCGATAGTCACGGGAGCGAATGGTGGACTGGGCCGCTATGTGACGCGTGGACTAGCTCAGGAGGGATTCAAAGTTGTCTTGGCAACAAGAAATGTGAAAGCAGGCCAGATTGCGGCTGCGTTTGTGAAAGAGTCTCTTCCAGATGCCACGCTTAAGGTCATGAAACTCGATCTGGCGTCTTTGGAGTCGATAGCAGATTTCGCGTTTCTGTTCCAAGAGCTGTCTGAGTCGGTAGATGTGCTGGTGAATAATGCTGGAATCATGGGGGGGAGCTATTTCACAACAGAGGATGGATTCGAGGCACAAATTGGGGTGAACCATTTCGGCCACTTTGCTTTGACTGCGAGGCTGATGCCGGCGCTTCGGAGAGCCAAGAGGGCGCGAGTAGTCACGGTCTCGTCTCTAATGGCTAGGTTCGGCCGGATCGACTTCTCGTCATTTCAATCTGATTTCCACTACCGGCAGTACCGGGCTTATTCACAGTCGAAGCTGGCAAACCAGCTGTTCACCAAGGAGCTTTCCCGGAGGTTGGCAACGGGAGGTCGGGGGATGATGGCAATGGCTGCCCATCCCGGGTACTCCTCTACGAATTTAATGTATGGACCAGATCCAGCAGCTGTTTCGTCAGCGACGAGAGGCGTAATGGAGATTTCGTCAAAGATGATGGCACAGCAGGCCTCTGACGGGGCTGAGTCATTGCTTTTTGCAGCGCTGTCCGAAGATGTCAAGCCCGGCGGTTACTACGGACCAACTGGAGCTTTTGGCCTCAAGGGGCCGGTAGGAGAGGTTCCATTTGTCAAGCGTGCATCCGACACCGTGGTGTCTAGGCGTCTGTTCGAAGTGTCCAGCGAGTTAACGAAAGTCAGCTTCGATATTTAGGTAGAGTAACTGGACTTAGAAGGGGTTGGTGGAGTTCCAGATGGATCATAGGGATGAACACTTTAGGTCGCAGTTCTCTGCAGCTGGTCGACAGTCCGCCGTTGGGGAACTACGGTCGGCTGCGCGAGATTTCGGGGTGGAGATTACAACGGTGCTTCTCGATGGAGAGGGTCGTGTTCAGGATAGCGATTCTGGCCGCGCCGACCAAGTGGAGTTCCTCTGGTGCCATGGTAGGTTCACCGGAGCTTGGGTGAATAGGGCCATCGAATCGCTTCCGAACCTCAAGTGGGTGCATTCCGATTTCGTTGGAATTGACGCGATGCCCATTGACAAGCTGGCTGCTTGCGGCATAGAGTTCACAAATGGAGGAGGCAACTTCGCTAGACCTATGGCCGAGTGGTCGGTGATGGGCGTTCTCGCTTCGGCGAAGCGATTTGGTTACTTTCATTCCCTTAGCCAATCCGGAATCTGGGATCCTTCTTTAGAGCTGACCGAGTTGGCCGGAAAGAAGCTTTTCTTGGTAGGACTGGGGTCGGTCAACAGACTAGTGGCAGCGATGGTGGCACCATTTGACATGTCGGTGTCCGCATGGAGCAGGACTCGGAAACAAGAACCTGTACTGGGTGTCGACCAGTTTTATTGGGGTGACGATGTGCCAGATGAGATGCAGTTGGCAGATTACATAGTTGTCGGCGTACCTCTTACAACGAAGACCAGACGGATGTTCAATGCTGAGCTGTTGGGCAAATTGAAAAGGGGTGTAACAGTTATTAACCCGGCAAGGGGTGCCATCTTCAATGAGGTGGCTTTGGCAGAGGCTATCGATTCCGGTCAGGTTGGATACGCTCTGCTGGATGCTTTTGAGGCCGAGCCTCTACCTGAGAATTCGCCACTTTGGAGAAATCCGCGTGTCACGGTTTATCCGCACCACAGTTGGTCATCACCCAACGTCACGGGCAATGCTGTGGTGCGGATGCGCTCGCAACTTGCACTCTGGCTCAAAGGCGAACAACTCGATGGGCTCGTCGACCTGGAGGCTGGTTACTAGCCGATCGTGCCATTTTGGAGGCTAAAAGTCACGCGTTGAAAAGGATGACCTTGCCGAGCTTCCCGCCTCTTGCAAAGGAGTTGTAGGCTTCGGGGGCTTGAGTAAGCGGGAAGCTCGCATGCTCGTGAATCTGCAGGCGTCCTTCACGTAATAGCGGAACCACATGGGATTCCATCGCCTTGGTAATCGTTGCCTTCTCGGCTACGCTACGCGCTCTAAGAGTGGATGCAAGGATCCTTGACCGCTTTGCCATCATTAGACGAAGGTCGATCTCGAATCGCGCTCCGGCTCCCACTCCAATTACGACAATCCTTCCGCCGATTCGCAGCTGGTTGAGGTTCTGCGACATGTTGGGGGCTCCTACTAGTTCGAGTATCACGTCGTAGTCGCCTGAGTTGGCAAACTCCTCTGGCGTGATCACGGTGGCGCCGAGGCCGGCAATATCGTCTCGATGTTCCGTATTTCTGGTTGTTGCAATGACTTCCGCTCCCGCCGCGACGGCAAGTTGTATTGCGGCTAGCCCCACACCTCCCGCTGCACCATGCACGCAGACCCGTTCTCCCAGTGTTAGGCCGGCTTGGAGGATAAGTGCATCGTATGATGTCGTAAAGACCTCTGGGAAACCTCCGGCCGTGGTGATATCCACCTCGTCTGGAACCCTCATTGCAACGGCGTCTTCGATGATCGCGTATTCGGCCTGAGCCGCGCCGCCCACTATACCCATTACCCGGTCGCCGACTTTGAACCTGGTCGCGCCTGCCCCGGCCTCGACGACCACGCCGGCTAGTTCAAGACCCGGGATATCGTGTCGATAGCCAGGAGGAGGCGGATAGTTGCCCTTGACCTGGAGTAGGTCGGCGCCGTTTAGGCCGGCGGATGCTACTTTGACCAGCAACTCCGTGTCTGAGTGGATTGGCCGATCCGTTTCGGAGACCGAGACTTCCTGTTCCGTAATTAGGACTGCTTGCATGACCGTAGCATAGCGGCGATGGGAAGACACCTAGGGGTGCACTCGGTCCAGCATCTCAGTTCGAGTGGTTACTCCAGAAGTAGGTTATGTAATCTATACAAGCCCGAATGAGTTGGATGATTCCCGGCCTAAGCGACGCGACCGAAACCGACTGGTACGCCGTCCCAGTAGAGTGAGTCGATCTTTACCGGCACCGAAGGGTTGTCAGCAACAATTATGTCGCCTCCTCCGATGTAGATGCCCACATGATCGATGGGCTGGTAGTAGAAGACAAGATCACCGGGTTGCAGGTTAGAGTAAGAGACCCTCTGGGTTACGTCATACTGAGCTGCAGCGGAGTGGGGAAGGTAGACCCCGGCCTTTGCGAAGATGTAGCTCATGAGGCCCGAGCAGTCGAACGCACCCGGACCAGCCGCTCCGAAGATGTACGGCTTGCCCAACTCTTGTCGGGCATATGAGAGCGCGATAGATGCCGCTGTAGATGCAGGTACCACCGAATTAGGTTGAATGAAGCTCGTTACGCCCGATCCTGGCTGAGCCTGTTGTTGTTGTTGTTGTTGTTGTTGCTGCTGCTGTTGTTGTTGTAGCTGTGCCTCGGCTCGAGCAGCCGCCTGCTGTGCCAGCAGTTGTTGCTGTTGTTGAACAAGGACGGCGATATTTCCATTTACTTGGCTCAGTTGCTGCTGTTCCTGCTGTGTTGCAGTTTGGGCTTGAGCTTTAGAAGTTGCAATCTGGTCTACAGTCGCCTTGGCCTGCGCCTGCTCTTGGGCGAGTTGGCTCTCCTGGCTTTGGAGGGAAAATTTGGCCACTTGGTAAGCGGAGACAAGATCCTGCTGGGAGAAGCTCACCGTATTTATCAGGACCTGCTTGATTGATGCGTCTGTGACTGTGCCTTGCAACAGAGATATGAGACCCGATGCCGTGCCGGCCTGGGTGTACTGCACTATGGCCTCGTTGGCTAGTTTCGCCTTCAGTGCGTCGACCTTTGATTGCTGTATGCCGATCTCGATAGTTGTCTTGCTGACCTGGCTCTGTATCTGTCCAAGGCGAAGGTTCGCCTGATTGTACTGTTCAGCAAGAGAACTGACCTGATTGTTCAGTAGGGTTATCTTCGCTGCTATTTGGGCCGCTTGCGCTTTCTCGGAGCTGATCTGGTCGGCTGATGCTGAGCCACTCGGGATAATCAGAAAGCTGAACTGGGCAATTATCGCTGCGATAAGTGGGATCAATAGTGCCGCTTTGAAGTTCCGGTTTCTCCGGAATTTCAGGGCCGTGATTATTGTTCCGTGCCGTTTCACAATTTCCAGACCCTACCCGATCGAGGACGCTTCCGCTACGTTATCGGCAGAGAAATTGTCACCCCTTAGCCAAAGGTGCAGTTCACGCAGTTGTGAGACTACTGTCATGATCGCGTATGCGGTCTGTCTACCGGTACTGGTCGAAAATTTTTCAGGCTGGGTATAGGACCCAGATCAGCATATTTAGCATCGCATTGGAATTCTGGCTAGTTTTGCAGGTGTGAGTGAAACAAGACTGAACCAGTCCGGTTTCCGCATCGAACACGATTCGATGGGGAACGTAGAAGTACCGTTGAGCGCGAAGTGGGGCGCCCAGACCCAGCGGGCCGTAGAGAACTTTCCAATCTCAGGTTTGAGGATTCAGAGGAGTTTGATTTGGGCGCTTGCCCAGATCAAAGGTGCGGCAGCTCAGGTAAACGCCGAGCTCGGGATAATCCCCGCTGATGTGGGTAGGGCGATTTCGGATGCGGCTGCGGCAGTGGCCAAAGGCGACTACGACGATGATTTTCCTATCGACGTATATCAGACGGGATCGGGAACGTCATCAAACATGAATGCCAATGAGGTGATTGCCAACTTGGCTTCGGAGGCGTTGGGACGGCTGGTTAAGCCGAATGATGATGTGAACGCGTCCCAATCATCCAATGACGTATTCCCGTCAGCGATCCATCTTGCGGCAAGTTACCTAGCTGTTGAGCGATTGATACCTTCGTTGCGACACCTGAGCCAAGTTCTTGGATCAAAGGCTGACGAGTTCGCTGACGTCGTGAAGTCTGGACGTACCCACCTGATGGACGCAACGCCAGTCACTCTTGGTCAGGAGTTCTCCGGATACTCTGCCGCCATCGCCTACGGAGTGGAGAGGATAGAGTCTGTTTTAGTTAGGGCTGGTGAGCTCCCGCTGGGAGGAACTGCGGTAGGTACGGGGCTTAATTGTCCGCCAGGTTTCGCCCCTGGAGTGATCGGCCGTCTCGTAGCCGAAACTGGACTACCGCTGCGGGAGGCCCGAAATCACTTCGAGGCACACGGTGCGCGCGATTCCCTAGTGGAGCTTTCAGGTGCAGTAAGGACAGTGGCGGTCTCACTTTACAAGATCGCTAACGACCTTAGGTTGATGTCATCCGGGCCGAGATGTGGTCTGGGCGAGATACATCTACCCGACCTCCAGCCTGGAAGTTCCATCATGCCGGGCAAGGTGAATCCGGTCGTGCCAGAGGCGGTGTGTCAGGTTGTTGCTCAGGTGATGGGGTGTGATGCAGCCGTGGCGTTCGGAGGTGCTGCCGGCACCTTGGAGCTAAATGTCATGCTGCCCGTAATCGCTAGGAACTTGCTCGAAGAGATAGAGCTGGTTTCCTCGGTGAGTGTGGCCCTTGCAGATAAGTGTGTCGCGGGGATCGAGGCAGACGTAGAACGGTGCCGAACCTACGCTCTATCGTCTCCGTCGATCGGTACTTCGTTGAATCCTTACATTGGATACGAAATGGCCGCCAAAGTGATTAAGAAATCCCTTGCGGAAGGGAAAGACATCCGAACCGTGGTTCTGGAGGAGGGGCTCATGTCGGTTGAAGAGGTAGATAAGGCTCTTGACGTAATGGCGATGACAAAGGGTGGGATCATCAAGTAGTGGTTTCAACTTACCGGACCTAATCTGGCAGTTTGCAACTCCTGCCACACTGCTAGATTCGCGATATGAATACGATCGAGCAGCTGCGGTGGGTCGCTGAGGCGGACTGGGGATCTTCCGGTGACCTTATCCTTACGGCACTGGACCTTCTGTTTGAAATCTCATCGGATCGATCGGAAATGCTTGCGAGTGCAAAGAGACTTCTCCAGTCCCAGCCGGGTGTGGCTGAACTATGGTCCGCCCTCAATGCCACAGTCGGCTCAATGCAACTGGCGGCGGACCTCTTCGAGGTGAGAAACTCCTTCGAGGAGCACCTCGAAGACTGTCCGCTTCATGACTCCCGCTCAAAGAGAGCGGTGGTGCGTAGGGGACTCGTTGTGCCGATGGCCATATCCGAGGAGCAATTTGCGCTGTCCGTACCTTTTGATGGAGACTCCGGCGATCGGGAACTGTTCTCTTGTGGCTGGTTTGGACTGCCTGGACCGATGTTCGACCGATTCATTCAGAGCGCATCCTCGGCCGGACTGGAACTTGTAAGTATGCCGCTGTCGCTCCACGGAGGAGTTCACATGGACGGCCAGTGGCAAGTGCCGCCGTTCGCGTTCGGGCAAGTGTCATCCGAACTTATGATGCCCCTACCTGCCCGATTGGGTACGGGACGAAGGAGGTCCCACTTCGGCTGATCGGAATGGTGCGGAGTGGTCCAGCCGTTAGCGATTGATTACCGAAGAAGGTGCCGGGCTACCTGATTGGGTTTTTGCCGTGGTAAGTTCTCGATTTGTGGGTGAATTAATTCAGTTTAAAAGTGCAAGCGGCTCAGAGTCGGGTTATCTTGCGTTGCCGGTCACTGGTTCTGGTCCTGGAGTTGTGGTCATACAGGAGTGGTGGGGTCTAGTAGACCACATCGAGGATGTGTGTGACCGACTTGCAGCAGCAGGATTCGTAGCACTTGCTCCAGATCTGTATAGGGGCGAGAAGACCGAGGAGCCAGATGAGGCCGGGAAGTTCGCTATGGCCCTGAAGATCGATGAGGCTGCTCGTCAGATGAGTGGAGCCGTAGATGAGGTCGCCACTCGTTCGGGCTCGGACCGCGTCGGAGTGATCGGCTTCTGCATGGGTGGTGGCCTAGCGTTGGTGCTGGCAGCACTCCGTCCGGACAAGGTTAAAGCAGCTGCGCCTTTCTATGGAGTGATCCCCTGGGCCGATGCGGTACCGGACTACTCCAGGATCGAAGCGGCAATTCAGGGCCACTATGCCGAGCATGACCATTCTGCGTCTGAGGAGACTGTGAGGTTGCTTGAAGCGACGCTTCTGTCACTGGACAAAGAGGCGGAATTCTTCATCTATCCAGGCACGGTCCATGGATTTTTCAACGACACGAGGCCGGGCCAGTATGACCCTTCGGCTTCGGCTCAGGCGTGGGACCGGGTAGTTGCATTTCTCGAGGAGAATCTTTCCTGATATCTGGTCCGTAACAATTCGCAGTCAGATCTAGCGCCCCAGTTCAGGGTGATGATCCTTTTCCTTAACCAGTTGTGGGGTAGCGAACTTGGTTGAAGTTCGCACGCGGTCCACTATCTTTGAATTCCATGTCTGAACGCTCAAGAAATCTGCCACGTCGTTCGTGTTTATCGGTTCCGGGCTCTTCGGAGCGCTTTCTGGCCAAGGCGCTGACGATCGAAGCGGATATGACATTCCTCGACCTTGAGGACTCAGTGGCTCCTCTGGAGAAAGAAGCAGCCCGACAGAAGGTTGTTACGGCGATTCGTGACCAGAGTTGGGACGATCGCGTACTTTGTGTGAGGATCAACGCGTGGGACACGCCATGGACATATGGTGACGTGATCGAGGTCGTATCAAATGCTGGTGAACGCCTAGATGAGCTAATGTTGCCGAAGGTCCAAAGTGCAGCGGAAGTGGTAGCGCTTGATCTGCTTCTTACACAGGTGGAGCGGAACTGCGGTCTGCCGGTGGGTCACATCGGAATAGAGGCTCAGATCGAAACGGCTCGAGGACTCATTAATGTCGAAGAGATCTGCGCCGCCTCGCCACGCCTCGAGACGATCATCTTTGGCCCAGCTGACTTTGCGGCATCGATGGAGATGCCGGTTCTCACTGGCGGCGTCCAGATAGCTGATTATCCAGGCGATCACTTTCACTATGTCTTTTCAAAGATACTTATGGCCGGAAGAGCTAATGGACTGCAGGTAATAGACGGACCGTATCTCAAGATTAAGGAGTCGGACGGTCTTAGGGACTACTGCAGGCGAACGGCAACTCTCGGATATGACGGCAAGTGGGCGCTGCATCCCGATCAAGTCGCCATTATCAATGAGGTCTACAGCCCTACGCAGGAGCAGTTCGACCGCGCTTGGGACATCTTGGACGCTTATCATCAGGCGACCGAGGGGGACCGAAAGGGTGCTGTGATGTTCGGCGATGAGATGATCGATGAGGCTTCTAGAAAGATGGCGACAAAGTTCGTCAGTCGTGGAGAGCGTGCTGGTCGCAGTAGATCCTGAACCTGATTCTGGCCGACAGGCTTACATCAGCGGAACCAGTAGTTAAACGGGATCTGGCTAAAGTTTCGCGAGAACTTTCGTGGAGACGAATCCGATGACACCAATACCGAGGAGTGTGGCGTAGAAAGCTGCGGCAGGGCCCGATGCGGCCTTGAGAATGACTGCGGCAATCGCAGCCCAGCTAGTTCCGATTGAAGGAAGCAGATACGCCGGAGCGAACCAGAAAATCAGCGCGTTGAGCAGGCTGATCCCGATCAACCAGAGACTGATTCGGGATAGGACTGTCATCCTTGCCGGGTGAATGATCAAACCGACCCCGCACAGGAGAATCGCAAGAGCCCTAAACAGCGACAACAGTCGTGGAGCCCAACTTACATACTTGGAGAGGTTGGGCAGATTTGCACCAGGTATCGGTATGGTGATGCCGGAGTTCGCCACGGCGGAGGCGGCCTGGGGAGAGAATGGATTGAGAGCGGTGACTACAGCCTGTGTGAATGCAGGACCAGTCAGGACTATGGGCTGATTAGTTTGGCCCAACAGTCGGGCTTGGGCATTGCCCATGGCGGCTGCGAACTCACCCTGAACTGTCGGGTCTGACAGCACCTTGTCAACGACTACTGACGCCTCTTGGGTGGGGATATAGGTACCCTGAGGCAGGTATTGATTTATACCGGTCGCTGTTGCACCTACTAGTGCATTACGTACCGCAGGACTGGCAATCAACTGTGAGGCGGCTTGTTGAAGACGACCAGGTTGGAGCAGACTTAACTGTGTTAAATGGATGAAGATTGCAAGGGAGCCGAAAATAAGGCCAATCGCTACAAGCAGGCCGGCCACGAATCGTCTCATTACTCCCATAGCTCCCCTCCGGTCTAGGGATAGATGTGTTTATCGGTTGCTTCGGCGAATTGCTTAAGACCCACCCATTTACTGGTCGGTCGCTTCCCTGTCGATTATCTAGTTAGTAATCACACAACACCTTAGAGAGTGGTCACGCCGCGGCTGACCTCTACTCTGGGAGGGATCTGCAGCCAGTCTCTGTATTCATTGGCGCAAGTGGCGATCAGGATCGCTGGGAATCGATGAGCTTGCGTGCGATCACCTTTAGTGCGAGGGTTTCGTCGGCACCCTCAAAGATGGAAAGCACACGAGCGTCTACGAAGTACCGGCTCACCGGGAACTCCTCGGCGTAACCCATTCCACCATGGATCTGCATAGCCTCCCGGGTTACCCACTCGGCTGCTCTACACACGTATGCCTTGGCCATCGATGCCTCCATCGATCCCTGCCCCTTTGCCATAAGGTTCGCTACGTGATAGGAGAACTGGCGTGATGCCTGTATGACTGCGGCCATCCTGCCCAACTTCACCTGGGTCAACTGATAGTCGATGATCGGATTGTTGAATACATTACGGCCCTCGGCATAAGCCAGGGCAGCTTCATAGGCGGCCTGCATGAGTCCAATCGCCCTTGCAGCGGTCTGGATTCTTCCGTTCTCAAATCCTTCCATCTGGAAGTAGAACCCTTTCCCCAGACCTTGTTCACCACCTATCAGATTCTCCTGCGGTACCCACCAAGACTCAATAGAAACCTCGTATGAGTGCATGCCTCGATAGCCAATGGTGTCGATCGCCCTGGCTTCTATCTTTCCGCCATTTGTGTTTTCGGCAGACGGAGGCTGCTCGAGGACGAAACTGTGTCCTGATCGACGCTCCTTCTCGACGACGAAGAGCGAAAGTCCTCTGTGTGTTTTGGATCTATCGGGATCGGTTCGAGCCAGCAACATAAGCACGTCCGCTCTGGCTGCGAAGGTGCACCAAGTCTTGACACCGTTCAAAATCCATCCGGCGCCGGATCTTGCCGCAGAGGTGGTGATACCTGCTACGTCAGAGCCGAAGTCTGGCTCTGTAACGGCAACAGCGTTCATCGCCTCTCCAGAGGCAAGTTTTGGCAGCCAGCGGTTCTTTTGATCCTCGGTTCCGCCCCTCAAGAGCGCCCGTGCCAATATCTCGGGCCTCGTGATGAGAGATCCCCCAATTCCGAGGGAGCCTCGTGAAAGTTCCTCGGTCGCCACAACCATTGCCGTGTAGTCCTTGCCTTCATCTGAGGCAAATCCGCCATAGCTTTCGGGTATCGAGAGCCCGAATGCACCCATCTCGGCGAGACCGGAGATTATCTCCTCCGGGACGTCCGAGTTCAACCGATGCACCGCCTCGGCTGTTGGCCTTATCTTCTCATTTGCGAAACGGCGGAATGCATCTTGGACCATTTCGAATTCAGGGTCCAGGTGCCTGTTCCCAGGCGTCCTGGCCAGTGTGGCAACGAAAGCTGGGTCTCTGAACTCCCTAATGAATGAGTCGGCAGCTGTCAGGAAGCCCGGAGTGAGGTCGAAGAGCGATTCGCGGGACAGAGTTCTCACCTGGAGGTCATAGAGAGCGTCAGCGATAAAGGCACAGGCAATCGCTGCTTCGTCCGAGCCCTTTGCGCCGTAGTCCAGAAGTGACCTTCCCGCTTCGATTCCCGAGGCGGCATGCGCAAGATCGTAGGCGACCACCTGGAGATGATCGAGGTCATCGGCTGACTTAAGGGTCGTGATGGCGGTCTCGATTGCGACTTTGCCGATCTCGAGGGCGGCCGCTGCTCTTTGCATGTCTGGGGTTGGCATAGCTGATAATTCTACCAATTGGGAAGGTTTAATTGGAGTCGATCACTCAGCGGCTCTAACTATCAAATGAGACAGGTTCCACAGTTTCGATCTTCAAGAGTCTTCGTACCACATAACCCCGCTTAAACGACTAAGTGGTCAAAGCTGGAGGGGAAGATCTTGGCGGTTCTGGTGCGTGGACCTCTCTGTTCCATCGAAGCGATAGTCCCCCGTCGACGTCGATGTTCGCGCCATTAATCATTGATGCCTGCTCGCTAAGCAGATATGCAGCAACGTCAGCGATGTCGGACGGTGTGACAAGTCGTTTCATTGGAGTTGCCTGCTCCGCATCCTCCAGCAAGCGCCCTGCATCTTTTTTTAGTAGGAGGGCCGAAGGCGTTCTGACTAGACCCGCAACGATGCCATTGACTCTGGTTTCAGGCGCCAGTTCGACAGCGAGATAGCGGACAGCGGTCGCAAGGGCGCTCTTGGCCATGGCTACGGGTAGGTAGTTCGGGACCACCTGTGTGGCACCAGTGGACGAAATCGCGACCGCGGACTGCGGCCGTAGCGCGACTATCAGCTCGACAAAGGCGTAGGCGGTGACCGAAGCAGACCAGGAGAGATGTTTTGATTTGACGTCCTGAGCTGAGCGCATCACCCCCGTAGCCGCAACGTGTGCAATGTGATCGATGGGTCCGACATCAACCAGGCAATGCTGTACCAACTTAAGGGGGTCGCCGGATCGGTCAAGTCTTTGTCGGATGACGACAACCTCCTTGCCTCGCGCCGACAGTTCAGAAGCGAACTCGACCGCCCTCGACTGGTGTCGATTGCACTGAAGGACGACGCTCATGCCTTGGTTTGTCATGCGAGTCACGATGGCCTGCCCTATGGGGCTAGATCCTCCGGTGACAAGGATCCAGGTCATATAGCTCCCATCTGGGCGTATTCAGCCATTTGATAAAAAGAAATATGAGATATTCGAAAAAAGTATAGGTTAAGCCCCAAATCCAACTGTCGCTATGTTACTGTAGATTCGACTTCAGTATCTGCGAATGGACGCATATAGATTCGCAGTTGGTGAGGTGGTTCGACGATTGGCGGTGCCGTAGGTGACCGCCGTGTTTCGGGGGGGACATGTCGGAGTTTGCAACGGACCGCGTCCTTGACTGTCAGGGGCTAGCGTGCCCACTTCCAGTTGTCAAGACAGCGCAAGAGATGAAGAAGCTTTCGGTCGGTGACGTCCTTGAGCTATTGGCAACTGATCCAGGTGTTGAGCCCGACATGCGGGCATGGTCATCGCGCACCGGCAATGAACTCATCAAGATTGAGCGTGATGGTCAGGTTTTCCACGTATTTCTTCGCAAGACGCGCTGATGAGTACTTTGCACTATTCGTTAGCGCCTTCCGCTAAGGCGGTCGAGGTTAATCGCCCATCTGTGACAATTGAAATACTCATAAGCACCGAGAACACTCGAGCTGGCCGCGGCTGCGAGGGGGTAGTAAATGTGGAACAATGACGGTGAGGGCAAGGTCCTCTATGTCCAGACACATGGGGTCAGCGACCCTGGTCGCTCTGCCACTCCCTTCTTCTTGGCGGCCTCTGCTGCTGCCATGGAGGCAGAGGTGGGTATCTACTTCACCATGTATGGCCCGACTCTGCTACAGCGCGATGTCGTGGACAAGATCGGTCCAAAAGGAGATAGTGGACAGCGTCTGTCCTACTTCATTCGCCAGGCCACCGACCTTGGGGTTCGACTCTGGGTCTGTCAACCTTCATTGGACTTAAACGACCTCACATACGAGTCTTTGATAGACGGTGTCGAGATGATCGGTGGAGCAGCCTTCAACGATCTAGCGATGTCGGCTGATGCGGTGATCTCCTTCTGAAATGGCAACTGTCACCACGCACCCATATTTTAAGGTCGAAAGTGTTGCAGGGCACACAGACGTTCCTCATGCTGAGAAGGAACGCCTTATAGGGCAGGTCTTCGCAGACCCTAGGATGCCCTCTTATCTTTACGGCTGTTACGAGTGTGGAATCTGTGTTGCGGCCTGTCCGAGCGCACGATTTTACGATTTCAGCCCACGTCGTATCGCCCAAGCTGCGGCTCGACACGACGTTGAACTCCTCTTTCAGCAACTTGAAGAGGACGTCTGGGAGTGCTCGCAATGCTTCTCCTGCCTTCGCTGTCCGAGAGGCAACAATCCCGGTGGCATCATCACGATAATGAGAGAGGTAGCGGTTACAAACGGATTGCGAAGTGCAAAAGTTGCACTTGAAGGCTACTCACGCATCATTTACAAGATCATGTCCACTGGAACTCAGGTCTCGCCCGACATGCTCCAGCCCGATGCATTCCCCGACTGGGGGCCAGAGGTGAAAGATGTCTCGGAAAACCTGAGTCTCTGGCGTAGGGCACTCCCGCCGGAGACACACCACACTACATCTACTGGGTGGGACGTGGCTGAGAGTACCATCTTGGAGCTTTATGTGATCTGGATGGAGACGGGGGCCCTAGACATGATCAAAGAGGTGGACAGTGGCATTCACATGATCCTGGAAGAGATCATGGAGGAGCGCCTCGAAGAGGAGGGGATCGAGTTATGAGCGATGCGGTCGGAGTGATTTTGTCGAAGAAGCGGAGTTTCGAGCGAACGCCCGATCGACGCAGCGCCGACTTCCATGAAGAACTGTTTGCACTCGAGGCGGCAGGTGAGTTGATCGTCCAGCGTGTTACCGGTGACTATGTGAACGTCTCGACGAAATACGGTCTACCAAAGAAGATCCAGAAGGGTCACCTGTGGCATCACAAATCCTGTGGACAGTGCGGCCATATCCCGGGATACTCAACATCTATCTTCTGGATCATGCGAAAGCTCGGTTACGACTACAGCGACCCTCGTGACCAGACCAGCTGCACGGCGTGGAACTACTATGCCAGTGCCACCTCTAATCAGGCCGCTCAGGCAGCGGTTGCTTTGCGGAACTTCGCTGCTGCGAATGAGACTGGGTACTTTCCGCTGATCCACTGCGGTACGTCCTATGGCCACTACAAAGAGGTTCGGTCAGAACTACTTCACTCCGCTGACTTGCGTGCCCAAGTGCGCAAGGTGCTCGGCAAACTCGGCAAGGAGATGGTGATCCCCGAAGAGATCGTCCACTATTCCGAATGGCTGTATGCGATGAAGGACGAGATAGCATCAGCGCGCATCCTCGACCTATCGGGGGTGGCCGTCACGGTGCACCCGGCCTGCCACTACTACAAGCTAGTTGAGGGCGACGCGATCTATGATCCTGACGTTTATCACGGCCAGCGCACTGCTGCGGTTTCTGGGCTAGTCCAGGCACTCGGGGCGGACCTGCGTAGCTATTCAACCTTCTTCGACTGCTGCGGTTTCGGTTTCCGTCATATTCTCGTGCAGCGGGATTTCACGCGATCCTTCGCCACTCTCCGCAAGATCGAGGTAATGAAGGCAGAGGCCGATCCGGACGTTGTACTTACGCATGATACGGGCTGTGTCACCGCACTAGACAAGAGCCAGTTTGCAACTCAAGCCCACGATCGCAACGTGGGAGTACCGGTGATGTCGGAGGCTCAGTTTGCAGCGATCTCCATGGGTGCTCACCCGTTCAAGGTTGCGCAACTGCACTGGCACTCTACCAACTACCGGCCGCTGCTCGAGAAGATGGGTATCGACTGGGAGGCGGCTTGGGCCGATTTCCAAAAGGATCTCAAGAAGCTCGAAGCAAATGAGCAGCAATACCTGACCTGGGCCGATGTCGGTGTCTAGTCATATCGAAATGAGATGGGCACGAGGGAAGGGGAATCACCGGTGCCAAACGGGAGAGTCGTAGTCATAGGCGGCGGTCCAGCGGGAATAGCTGCAGCGCGCACCGCCGCCGAATTCGGAGTAGATGTCGTCATTGTAGAACGCCTGGCATATCTGGGAGGTCGACCGATTGAGGAGAACTACGCCTCGTTGACGCCATATCTGCGCAGTGCCGAAGAGGCGATCGGCGAGATGGTAAGTCCCCTGCTAGCCATGAGCAACGTTTCGGTGCGCTACGAGAGCAAAGTGATCAGCTGTACAGGAGAGAAGGGGGACTTCTCGATCGTCATCGAACACCGAGGCGAGCAGGAGTCACTCTCAGCAGCTTCGATCGTCGTCGCAACTGGTTTTTCGCACTTCGACCCGGGGCGTGAGACCCAGATGTACGGATACTACGAATTTGATGATGTTATCGCCCTCCAGGATCTGGAGGCGATGCTCAAGAGCGGTCAGGTAGTGCGTCCATCGAACGGCGAAGCGCCAAAGCGTGTCTGTTTTGTTCAGTGTGTCGGGTCCCGTGATCGTCAGATCGGTAATGAGTACTGTTCCAAGGTGTGCTGTGGGGTCGCCTCCAAAGAGGCGATTGAGGTCCGGTTGGCGGTCCCAGGTGTCGAGGTGTTCATCTTCTATATCGACATGCGCATGTATGGCTATTGGGAGAGTCAGATCTACTGGCCCGCACAGGAGAAACACCATGTGCAGTATGTGAAGGGCATCATCACTGAGGTCCTGCCCAAGGATGGTCGATTGCTAGTTCGAGGTGAGGACACCACGATGGGCAGGCCAATGGAGGTGCCAATGGACCTCGTCGTACTCTCGGTCGGGATGGAACCTTCGGAGGGTACAAGGGCCATGGCCGGTGTCCTCGGGATTGCGCAGAATAAGTACGGCTTTATCGAGGCTGTCAATCCTCCTTTGGACACAGTTTCGACCTCCCGTCCGGGCATCTTCGCTGTTGGGTCTGCACTTGGGCCCGCTGATCTCGAGGACTGTGTATCGACTGGCGGTTTTGCTGGAGCCAAGGCAGCTTCAATCTCCCTCGCCGGTGTGGGAGTTTGAGTGAACACGATGGTGACTGCAGTGAGGCGTCAGGAGGCAGATCTAGAGGCTATACGGGAGTTCTCCGATGCCATTTCGACTCGTGTCGATGACCTTTTCATCGACCGGGCACAACTGCGTGCCGCTGCAAAATCCGCTGCGATCAGGAGTCTTATCGACGATTTGACACGCAACCCTGACACGGCTGGAGAGTGTATATCCGAGTTGCTTGGGTGCTCGAACCTGTCAAGGCGTAGCCAGCGTGAGTTGTTAGTCGTAGCAGAAGTTGACGAACTTGCATCAGCGTTGACGGCGCTCGCTCCATCGGCGCTTAGTTTGACCGAACGGACTTCGCCAATGCGAGTGCTTTGTCAGCGCGTCGGCGAGAAGGTTGCTGACCTTCCGTTTGAATTCGCCCATTTCGCAGATCCGAATGGGACACCACTGCTTTCAAGGTGGGTCTTCGATCCCGATACCGAAAGTGGAGCACTCGCACTGATCTGTAACGAAGGTGTGGACCTTTACGGGGCTGACCTGGATGAACGGGCAGCGAAGACCGCTTCAGTTATCGCGTATCTGCACTCGACCATGCTCGGCGGGAGAGTCCGGTGGGCCGATTCGGGACCGTGGTCAATGGATATTTTCCTCGGCCTCGTCTATGGGGTCTACATGACGAGCGTGCTCGAGATGCGAATGTCCAAAGAGTTCACCAAGATCCTTCCCAATCTCGGTGAACTCGCCGAGCGAGTGCTGGGTATTTACGAGTCGAAGGGGGGTGCACGTGCCAATCGGCGGTAGGAAGCAGGCGCCAATCGTCCACGAACTGGAGGAGGCGAGCGTTACATCGACCCTCTCCGGGCGAGCCTGGGATGTTTCAGGTCAATGGAATCGGATGCTCGAGTCAAGGGTCTTGACGGACTACAGCTACGAGGGACTAGGCAAGGTAGCGGCGTTAGAGGGAGGCGAGAGCCTCGAATACTGCTATGGGTGCGGGAAATGTGTACCGGTCTGCCCGGTCGACCTGGTATCGGAGTATGGCCCCCGGAAGCTGCATCGCAAGGTGCAGACGGGGATGGATCTTTTCACCTCTGACGACCTCTGGAAGTGCACGACCTGCGCGAACTGTTTGAGGGTATGTCCCAAGGAAGTGAACATGATCGAGATCATGCCAGCCGTGCGGGAAGCTGCGGTTCTTGCTGGATCGGTTCCAGAAGAGCTCCAGGTTGTGTTCGAGAAGACATTTCGTTATGGCAATGCCCTTGGCGAAAACCCCCGGAGGCGCCACGGCTGGACCAAGGAGGCCGGTGTCGAGGTCAGGGTGCTTTCGTCAGATCCGTCACCTGTCGACGTTCTGTTCTACGTGGAGGACTATTGGAGTTACCACCCACGCGGCCAACAGGCCGCGCGTTCATTCGTCCGCATTCTCGATCGGGCTGGCGTGGACTTTGCGATTCTCGGGGCAGAGGAGAAAACCATAGGTGACTCCCAGCGCCTTGCCGGCGAAAAGGGTCTATTCGAGGCGCTGATGGAAGACGTAGTCACAACGCTGGCCAAGTACGAGTTTGCACGCATTGTCACGCCGGACCCCCATGGTTTTAATGCCCTCGTCAAGGAGTACCCCAAGAGGGGTCACGTATTCGAAGTTCAACACTACACACAACTTCTCGCACAGGTGATCG
The DNA here is from genome assembly GCA_013044385.1 of Acidimicrobiaceae bacterium. Taxonomy (GTDB): domain Bacteria; phylum Actinomycetota; class Acidimicrobiia; order Acidimicrobiales; family Acidimicrobiaceae; genus JABEUN01. Next base: position 38,957 of record JABEUN010000081.1, on the reverse strand, counting down.
ACCGAATCCCCCTATCGCGGGAGATAAACAAGGTTGTCACTTTTCACGATCCCTGCTACCTAGGTCGGCATAACGGAGAGTATGACGCTCCACGCACCCTGTTGAATGCAATTCCAGGACTTAACTTCGTCGAAATGGGACGTTGTCGGGAGAACGCATACTGCTGTGGCGGCGGCGGTGGTGGGATGTGGTTGGACGGCTTTAACTCGAACCACCTGAGTGAACGATTGTCTGAGCGTCGCGTGCGTGAAGCCGTCGATACAGGTGCAGAGGTTTTGGCTGTCTGTTGTCCATATGAAGTATCCCGTTTTGAAGATGCGGCCAAATCGACCGGCAACGATCATCTCGAAGTGATGGACATAGCCGAGCTCCTCGAGCTTGCGATGGCACCCGTTGGCGAAGAAGTTGTCGCCTGATGGACGGCTTGCGGGTCATCGACTTCGGAGTGGTTTCACCCCTTCGCTCTCAGTCGATCTGGCACGGGCTCACGTCGGCAGCCGAGCCGACGACTCCGACCACATTGGCATTCATGAGTCCGGAAGCTCCCTATGTCGGTATCGGGGCGCACCGTAGCCATGAGGAGCTGAACTGGGAGGCGATTCAGTCGATGGGCATCGGTGTCATCAGACGCATGGTTGGTGGCGGTTCGGTTTATCTTGATGCAGATCAGCTTTTCTTCCAGGTCATTGCCCCCTTGGGCAGATACCGTGGGGCTCGGTCTGCGGTCATCAATCGGTTACTCACCCCTTTTCTTGCAGCGTATGCGGCGGTGGGTCTAGACGCAATGATGGATTCCACAGGTGAGATTGTTGTCGGAGATACCAAGGTGTGCGGTCATGGCGCAGGTGAGATCGACGGGGGAATGGCCGTTGTCGGGAACCTGATCCAACACTTCGACGCAAGCACCGCCGCTTCGGTTCTTGCCACTCCTCATCCGATGGTCGTCGATGTCCTGTCCGAACTGATGGGGAGATTTGTCGCATCGACACGACCAACTGGGCAGCAAGCTGACTTCGTAACGTCCGCATCCATATCGCTAAGTGCTGCTCTTGAACTCGAATCCTATCGAGGGGTGGTTTCCGATTCGGAATGGCGCTCGATAGAAGAGTTCGACCAGAAGCTGTCCGCACCGGAGTCTGTTCTCTTGCCGGAGTTCCCACCTGCGAAACCGATAGAGCCCCACATTATCAAGATTCGATCGGGCGTCTACGCGGTCTTTCCGTTAGCTGGGTCCCCGATCTACGTCCTGACGGTGGTTTTTGGATTTGTTGAGCGGCTGGTGATCCTGCGCAATGGGGTAGCCAGTGACGTGGTGGAGGTCAGTGGGCGACCTCCTTTCGACGCTATCGAGGTGCTCCATTCGATGGGGATTCCAGCCGCCGGAGTCGAGGCACGTTTAGCAGGTGTCGGTGCACTGGGTCAGAAGGAGACCGTCAGATGAGTTTGGTTGTACGAGGGTCTTATGGTATCGATACTGAGCTTTGGTACCCTCAGGAGGGTGACTACTGGTTGGCGCCAACCAGTTCTGGCTACCGCGTCGGATTCGATTCTCTTGGCCTAGAGGTCAATGGAACACTCTCACACTTTGCCTTCGTCGGCGTAGGCACTCGGGTAAATCAAGGTGACCCAATGGGGACGCTTGAGGCGGAGAAGTTCGTCGGCCCGATCTCTGCGCCAGTTTCCGGGGTGATATCTGCCCTGAACGATGAGGCTTTAGCGCAACCGTCGTTGCTCTATCGTGACCCGTACAGGACGTGGCTCGTGACCATCGAGGAGGTGCCGAAGGACGAGGTGTCAGCCCTGCTCACTGGCGATGCGGCTGTGAATCACTTCTTCGAGCGCGTCGAAGAGTATCGGAGAATGGGCGTGCTGGCACAATGACGTCGATCCTGTCCAATCTCGAGACTCGAAGAGAGAACTTCGGGGACACTTTCGAGTTCTACGCTCCGGGTCTGAAGTCCTGGCAGACATCGGAATGGAAGCCGAAGAACGCGAAGCGGTTCCTGCCGGTCTCAGTAACTGGCTCGGCGTGCGCGCTCAACTGCGATCACTGCCAGACGAAGGTACTGTCCTCAATGATCTCTGTGCGTATGGGAGAAAACCTATTCGATGTAGCCAAGCAGCTACAAGAACGTGGCAGTGAGGGCTTGCTCGTCTCGGGCGGATCGATGCGAAACGGTGCAGTGCCGCTGGAGCGCCACCTCCGATATGTCCGACGAATAAAAGATGAGCTGGGCATGACCGTCATTGCGCACTCTGGAGTGGTGACGCCGCGCCTTGCGGCCTCACTTGCAGATTCTGGTGTCGATGGTGTGATGCTCGACATCATCGGTGCGGACGAGACAATTTCGGAGGTATACCACCTTCCCCTTACGACGAGGGACTTCGATGATGCACTAGGACTGCTATCTTCGACCGGGCTCAGGATAATTCCTCACATCATTGCGGGTCTGCATTATGGTCGCTTTCTCGGCGAGTACGAGGCCTTGGACATGATCAAGCGACACGGAATTGAGACCCTGATAATTGTCGTTCTTACTCCTCTCGTCTCGACGCCGATGGAGAACGTAGCTCCGCCATCTGTAGAGGAGGTTGCGGGACTGTTCGCTGCAGCGAGGACTGAACTCCCCAAGGCGCGAATCAACCTAGGATGCGCACGTCCTATGGGGGAGATGAAGGTCCATCTCGATCAGGCCGCAATAGATATAGGGCTCAATGGAATCGCTTATCCCGCAGATGGGTCGATCAGCTACGCGGCATCTCGCGGCTTCTCCCCGAAACTCTATGAGTGGTGCTGTTCGATGAGTTGGGCTGGCGACGCCGGCGCTGGCCTCACAGAGGTCTCGTTGGCATGACGAATACCTTGTCGCTCTTTTACGACAGAGACGTCGGTGCCGTGCAAGGCCTTGCCTTCGATGAGGCTATGACTGAGGCAGTGGGTACTGGATCGCTCGATGCGGCCCTGCGCCTGTACAGCTATCGCGATCATGTACTGCTGATAGGCAGGTTCCAAAGAGTCGAGGCCGAACTGGATCTTCTCGCTGCCAAGGGGCTCGGTATGGATGTCAACCGCCGTCCAACGGGCGGTGGCGCGATCATGATGGGCAGTGGACAACTTGGAGTAGCACTAGCAGTTGCTGATACCAAATCTCTTCCCGCGAAAGTTCATCTATTAGCGTTCGCGGAAGCTCTCGCAGATGCTCTCCGAGCTTTAGGCATAGAAGCCTCTTTGCGGGGTAAGAACGACCTGTGTGTTGGTGATCGCAAGATCGCTGGGCTCGGATCTTATCGAAGTACCTCTGGTGCGGTGCTGCTACACGCGAGCATCCTGATGGGTATCGACATAGACCTCATGTGCTCGGTCCTCAAAATTCCGGCAGCCAAGTATGCGGACTCATTTGCACGATCCATGCAGGAGCGCATCACGACCCTGCAGGAGGAGGTGGACGGGGGTTGCGACCGAGGCGAACTCTGTGAAGCTCTGGTCGGTGCGTTCGCCAAGAGCCTTGAGTCGGTGACGTGTAGCGGTGACAATGAGAGCCTGAAGGTGGAATCTGCACCGATAGCAACTGAGCGCTATTCCACTCAGGAGTGGCTCTTTTCTGGCGGACGAAACACTGCCGAAGGCGCCGATGTCTCCTATAGGACCTCCTTGGGGACGATCGTGCTGCACCTCGTGGTGCAGGGCGGGATCATTTCTAAGGCGTCGGTTTCGGCCGATTTTCTCGAAAATCACGCTGGCTTGAATCAGCTTGAGTCGGCACTCACGTATGTGCCACTTGTGCCCGGGTCACTACGTGACCGGATAACTGCGGTGGTTCCGTTTCGGGGATTGGTGGATGCTACTGGACTCGCCGCGTCCATTACGCAGACGTTCGAGGATCGTGAGTCGTCTCCGATCCGAATCGGTTCGTGCTATCTAGAGGAGGAATTTGCCAGATGACGACGACGGTAGGTGTTGAACCGAAGTTCCGTCCCCGCCGTGAGATTGTGGGAGGGACGAGCCCGGAGTACGTGAGAATCTCTGCTGCATCGGCGATGGCACTTTCATTCCGATCGGGCAGGTTCTCTCGCGACTTCGCATTCGGCGGCATCAACTTGCTGCTCAATTACGAAGATGGATGTCGAAGCGACTGTTCGTACTGTGGACTCGCTAGGACTCGCCCAGGTAGTTACGAGGATAAGTCTTTCATTCGAGTTGAATGGCCACTGATTGAAACAGATGTCCTCGTCGATCGAATGGCCGAGAAGGCAGAGACGTTGACGAGGCTGTGTATCTCGATGGTGACCAGCCCATTCGCCTATCGCGACACCCTGGAGATCACCAAGAGAATCCGCCGCAAAGTGACGACGCCACTTTCGATTCTGGTAGCGCCACCGACGCTCAATCGAACGAAACTGGAAGGGTTCGCTGAGGCGGGAGTCGACATGATCGGAATCGGTCTGGATGCGGTGACCGAGGAACTCTTCAGTAAGCATCGAACCGATGTCCCCGCTGGCGGTGCGGGTCTTTCCTGGGACAAGTACTGGTCTGTGGTTAGGGACTCCCGCGAAATCTTCGGTCCATGGAAAGTCAACTGCCACACCGTGGTCGGCCTTGGTGAGACAGACGAGGATCTCCTAGAGATCTTCTGGCGACTCGCCTGGATGGAGGTGTTTGCGTACCTCTTCTGTTTCAATCCGGAGCCGGACTCTCGTCTTGGTGAGGCGCCAAAGTCGACCATCAGACGTTGGCGGAGGATCCAGCTTGCCAAACGCCTAGTTGAGGAGCACGGATACAGCAGGGGAGATTTCGATTTCGATGCCTCTGGGGCACTGATCGGTATCCGAGGCGCGCGTGTAGCCGTGGAGGACGTCGTTGACGAGGGCATCGCCTTTATGACCAATGGGTGCCCTGGTGAGTCGGGCGAACCCGGCTGCACCCGTCCGTACGGTTCGTACCGGCCGAGTGAACAGTTTCGAGATTTTCCTTTTATGCCTGACGTCGTCGATCTTGCGGCGATACGCGGCGAACTTGATCTGGGTCAACTCATCACTGAGGAGTAAGGAACTATGAACATCATCGTGGCTATGCGCCAGCTGGCCGATCTCGTCGAGGAGCTGGAGGTCGACTCTTCTGGGACCGACATCGACCGGGAGTTTGTGAAATTCGTGTCGAACGAGTGGGATGAAGCGGCTCTCGAGGAGGCACTCTGTCTCAAGGAGGCCTACGGGGGAACGGTAACGGTAGTCGGGATCGAAGAAGTTGATTTTCACCAGACCCTGCACGCCGCGTTAGCTAAGGGAGCCGATCGGGCCGTTGAACTGACGGGCGACTTCGAGGGGTGGATTCCTACGAGGCAGCGGGCGGCGGCCCTCGCGTGGTTTATCCGAGAGTGCGACTTCGATCTGGTGTTGACCGGTGTGCAGGCGGCCGACGACTTAAACGGTCAATTGGCGGGTGCTATTGGGGCAATGCTCGGAGTTGCACACGCCTCGGTGGTGACAAATATTTCAGTGGAAGGCAGCGAAGCTCACATTACTCAGGAGCTTGGCGGTGGGGTAACTAGCGTCTCGCGGGCGAGGCTTCCACTAGTGCTCGGCGTTCAGTCGGCGCGACAGGCTCCACGTTACGTTCCGATCTCGCGGATCCGTCAAGTCATGGCAGAAGCGACCATAGAAAAGGTACCAGTGACTGGAGAGAGTTTCGGAAATACGCCCCAGGTGTTGCGACTGTATGCACCGGAGGCGAGCGGAACGGCGACGATGCTGGAAGGCAAACCGAAGGAGGTCGCTTCTGCGATCTATGACGTGCTGGTGGCAAAAGGTGTCGCCGGATCGAGGAAGGGGAATTAGGGCATGAGTGGACCGAACAACGGGGTCATGGTAGTACTCGAAGCCACTGCCGGCCGCTTGAGCGACGTGAGTCTTGAGCTCATCTCCCTTGGAAAAGATGTCGCCAACTCCTTAGGTGGACCTCTTGTCGGAGTACTAATAGGAGCTTCCGATGTCGCTCTCACTGCGGTTGGCTGCGACATTGTCGACTGTTACGTCGATTTCGGTACCATCGGGTACTCCTCGGAGATGGCGGTGACGGCTCTGTCTGCTCGGGTAGAAGCGATAAGACCTCGCCTATTGCTGGCCCCCACAGGGACTCTTGGCCTTGACCTATGCTCTGCACTCTCCGTTGCATTTGACGCGACGCTGGCTTCGTATGTGGTTGGACTATCAGTAGATGCAGGTCGGATCCAGGCGACATCCCAACTCTATGGAGGAAAGCTGCTAGCTGACTGCGACCTTGGTGACGGCTTCGCTATCGCCTGTGTGGTGCCGGGAAGTGCTGTTGCACTCCAGCTGGGAGTGGGAGATGTCGAGGTCTCCAACCATTCGCTGGATGCCATCGTTGGGAGCCTGGCAATCGAGCCGGGAATCCGACATGAGCCAGAGGCCTCGGGTGTGGACATCGTTGCTGCGGAGCTTCTGGTCTCCGTTGGACGTGGAATTGGAGCATCAGCAAACCTTGAAGTGGTCCAGGAACTGGCTGATGCTCTCGGCGTGCCGATGTCAGCGTCACGTCCAGTAATAGACCAAGGTTGGCTCCCTAAGCCCCACCAGGTCGGCAAGTCCGGAAAGAAGGTGAAACCGAAGGTCTACTTGTCATTCGGTATCTCAGGTGCGCCGGAACACCTCGAAGGAATGCGTCAGAGCGAGGTGATCATCGCGTGCAACACAGACCCGAACGCCCCGATCTTCAAAGTCGCCCATTACGGCACAACCCTCGATCTGTTCGATCTGGTTCCAGAGCTCGTCGAACTGGTTGAAGGGTAGACGCGAACGACATGTTGACGGTGATCGAGACGCGACAGATTTTTGCTGGCGAGACGCGGTTGGAGAGGGTGGTCTTCTACCTGGCCTCATTCGTGGCGATCCTGATCTTCTTCGTAGGACTGGCATTCCGAGTTCGCAAGTATTTCGCCGGACGTCCTTTAGATCTGTCCAGATTTCGCCGCAAACACCTCGACAGGGATCTACTGGGCATCACCCGGCCGGTGCCAGTGTCGCGATCGATTCATGAGATCGCTTCGAATGGAACCGTTTCCAAGCGCAATCGAGGTGTAGGGCTAGCTCATCTAGCGCTGTTCTGGGGATTCCTGGGGCTGTTAGCGGCTACGACAATCCTCAGCTTGGACTACGACGTGGTCGGTAATTTGACCAGGATCTTCGGCCACCATGAGCTGAGCTTTTTCACCGGCCACTTCTACCTCGCCTACAACGCAATTTTCGACTTAGCTGGCCTAGCTGCCCTCGTTGGATTAGTTGGACTCATTGTCCGTCGGGCGAGATCCACGTCGATTGCCCTCGACTATAAACGTGCTCAGATCCCCGAGGACGGATATTCGAGGGCGAGGATGGCGGCAGGGGACCTACTTTTTGCATACGGCCTGCTAGCGATTTTGGTCACCGGGATTCTTATTCAGGCTCTGCGGATCGACGCAAGCAGATTCCCCCCCTACGAGCGTTGGACGTGGATGGGCTATGCCATCGCAAGTGCGATGCACGGTATTGGCATTTCGTCGACCTCTGCCGCCGCCATCCACCTGTGGATATGGTGGATCCATATAGCAATGGCTTTGGCGTTCGTCGCGTATATCCCGTGGTCCAAAGCGATTCACATAATGACTGCGCCGGCGAATTTGCTCGTGCGGGACTCTTCGGCAACCCGTCGTTTGCCGGCAAATAACCTCGATCATCCTGGTTACAGGTCGCTCGATGACTTCACGTCCAAGGAACTTCTGTCCTTAGACGCGTGTACCAAATGTGGTCGGTGTCATTCAGTCTGCCCTGCTCGAACCGGGGGAGCCCCGCTCTCACCGCGTGATCTCATTTTGGACCTCCGGCAGTGGGCGGACCGTAGCGCAGGCCTCTCCATGGTCCTGGATTGGGAGCAGCGGCCAACTGCATCTGGACCACTTGTAGCTGGTGGACGCCTCGCAGGTGACGTGATACTTCCTGCGACGCTATGGTCCTGCACGACCTGTATGGCATGCGTGGAGATCTGTCCCGTAGGCATAGAGCACGTTCCCACGATCGTTTCGCTCAGGCGGAGCCTTGTTGACGAGGGGACCATGGATCCGACTCTCCAGAGCGCTCTGGAGAACTTGGCCACCCAGGGGAACTCCTTTGGCAAGTCGGCGCGGATGCGTGCCAGGTGGGCTAAGGGGCTCGACTTCGACTTGGTCGATGCGCGGAAACAGCACGTTGAGTATCTGTGGTTTCTCGGCGATTTTGCCTCCTTCGACGAGCGCCTCGGAGAGATATCAAGGATCTTGGCAACGGTGTTGCGGGACGCGGGAGTGAGCTTTGGAATTCTCTTCGAAGATGAACGCAACGCTGGAAACGATGTCCGAAGAGTAGGCGAAGAGGGGCTATTCGAAATGCTGGTGGAGCAGAATCTCGCCGCATTTGCCGGTGCCGATTTCGACAAGATCTTCACAACGGACCCGCACAGCTTCAACACCCTTCGAAACGAGTATCCGGTATACGGACTCGACAAGCCCGTTCTTCACTACAGCGAAGTGCTCTTAGAGATAATGGAGACAAACGAGGGTGCACTTGCAAATCTCGGCGGACGGGTGACCTACCATGACCCCTGCTACCTGGGGCGCTACAACCGCATCTTCGAACAACCCCGCAGGTTGGTCGAGTTGGCTGGATGTGAGCTCGTCGAGATGCCTAGGAACCGTACAAACAGCTTCTGCTGCGGTGCCGGTGGTGGTCGGATCTGGATGGATGACTCAGTACTGACTGAGCGACCGAGTGAGAATCGAATGCGGGAGGCCGCCGAACTGGGAGTCGAGCAGTTCGTCGTCGCCTGCCCCAAGGACTACGTGATGTTCTCCGATGCGGTCAAAACGACGGGAAATGAGGGCAGGATCAAGGTGGTCGACATCGTGGAGCTCGTAGCTGAGGCTACGCGCCTTGTTGGTGCAGGCTCAGCAGGTGGAGAGCAGGGATGAGAATCGAAACGGTCAAATGTCCAAGCTGCGACTTCGTTGGCTATTTCGAGGAGCTGCACTCCCATATGGCAGAAGACCATCGAGATCTCGTCTCGGTGACAGCTGACGGTAATCACTGGGCGTATGAAGTCTGCTGCCCAACCTGCGGTGAGAGCTACCGCCAGCCGATCCGCCTCAATTTCAACGAGGCTGAATTCTCGCAGGTGTATCACGAGGAGATCATCGCAGTTGCGACAAATGTGCTCATCGGCCACTATATCGGTGAACATGTGCTAGATGCTGCGGAGGTCGACACAGGAAACGATGGAGGTCCAAATGGCGTCGGTCAACGGTTGTAATCTTCCCGATGAGCTCTACTACGTAGTCGACAAGCACGTGTGGGCGAGACCCGAGGGGTCAGAGATCGTGGTTGGGCTTACAGATGTAGCCCAAAGCATGGCCAAGTCAATAATTTCCGTGACGGCAAAAGGGGCCGGTAAGGCCGTCAAGCGCGGAAAGAGTCTCGCCACGGTGGAGAGTGGAAAGTGGGTGGGCCCAGTTCCAAGTCCCGTGGAAGGCGAGATCGTTGCGGTCAACGAGTCACTGTTCGCCAATCCAGGACTTCTAAATTCAGACCCCTATGGCGACGGGTGGATAGCTCGGGTAAATCCGAGTGACTGGGAGCAGGACGTGGTTGAGTTGGTGACCGGGGTCCAAGGAGTCGAGGCATACCGTGCCTTTTTGGATGCAGCGGGGATCTCGTGCGAGGGGAATTGAGGTGGCAGAACTGTCCTGGGCGGGCTGCTCATTCCCTAGTGATCGGCTCTATGACCTCGACTTCGATACCTGGGTGAGTTTTGTCTCGCAGCGGACCGTGGTGGTGGGAATGACGGACTTCTCCCAGAGTCGATGCGGTCGGCTCGTTCACATCGGCTGGAAGCCGGTGGGAAGGGTCGTGGAGCGTGGAAGGCCGCTTGCTGCCCTTGAGAGTGCCAAATGGGTCGGGCCTATGCGGGCTCCGCTTACTGGTGAGATCGTGGATTCAAACGAGCGCGCATTCGCCACCGATATCGCCTTGGCGAATCGGGATCCGTACGGACTTGGATGGTTCTACCGACTACAGGTTGCCAGTGAAGCGGAAGGAGGTGAACTCGTCGATGCTCAATCTGCATTCACGTTCTACAGAGCACGAATCGATGAGTCCGGGCTCCACTGTTTTCGCTGTGTGGACCCGTGACTGATGCTGGGCCTGCTTCAGTTAGAACAAGCTTCCGGGCGGCGGTGGGCAGCTCCGGGGGGACATAGGACATAGAGAGTAACTGGGGGGAATTGCGGTGGACGAACAAGAACTGGAAAAGTCGAAGAGTATGGCCATGATCTGCTGGAGTTCGGATCTTGATCGTGTCTGGCCGGTGCTCATTCTGGCAACCACGGCTGCTGCATCTGGGCTAGAAGTGGAACTCTTCTTTACATTTTGGGGCCTTCGGGTTCTTCAGCGAAATGAGATCCGTAGTACGGGCGCTAACTGGATGCAGAAGGCGGAATCCTTGGTAGATCGGGGTGGAACCGATAACCTCAAGCTTGGCAAGATCCACTTCGGTGGGATGGGAACCAAGATGATCAAGATGTTGGCGAATGAGCACAATGTCTCGAGTCCGACCGAGCTTCTCGGAATGGCACAGGACCTGGGTGTTCGACTCTATCCGTGTCAGATGACGATGGACCTCTACGGCTTGAAAAAGGACGACTTCATCGAGGGGGTCGAGGCGCCGATTGGAGCTGCGTCTTTCATAAACATGGCCGCCGAGGCCGACATAACGATGTTCATCTAATTGGTGGACAACTCAACTGGTTCTGACCATGGCGAAGTAGTGATCGTTGCGATAGATGATCTTGACGAGATTCTGGCTAGGGCTGTTCGCCGTGCTTTAGAGGGGACAAATGCCCGTCTAGGAACTGGTGGCGATGAGAAGGCGAGCCACGTCGTAACCACAATCACCACAGGGGCCGTAGACGAAGCCCTTTCGGATGTCAGAAGGCGTTTCGGCGGCGACATAGTGGTCGTAGGCGTGATAGCGGTCCCCGATCCCACTCTCTGGAAACGCGCGGAACGCGCTGGCTACGATGTCGTCGTTACTCGCGGCAGTGTTTCACCGATACTTCGTCGTCTGCTAAGTCGTCCTAGAGATGCCTCGCAGCAAAGGCTGTTGCCTCTGCTCGATGTTGGCGAAGTGGCGGGTCGCGTGGGCCATCTTGCTGATGTCGACGTTCCTGCACTTGGAGTGGTTTCGCTCTGGAGGGTAGACGGCAGACTGCTTTGCACCGGACTCTGCACCCACCAGGGGGTATCGCTTTCTAGATCGGAGATCGATGGAACTACGGTCGCGTGCCCCGCCCATGGTAGCCGCTTCGACCTTGTGACAGGCGAGCGCCTCCGTGGCCCTGCGGATTCAGCGCTTGCGTGTTATAGCGTCACCGAGGCGAACGGACGGATTCACCTAGTTCGGCCCCTGTCCTGAGAGTCGCTGGCCACGATGCCTGAACGGCGATCGATCTCGTCACGTAGAACCTCGCGGAGCAGATCGATGGCCACGATGATCTTTGGGTGGCGAAGGTGATAGTAGATCGAATTTCCTTGACGCTCGGTGTCAACAAGACCTCGGGTCCGCAATATCGCGAGGTGCTGGGATACGTTTGAAGGCGGAGATTCTAGGAGATCGGAGAGTTCGCCTACACTGTGGGGCCCCTCACGTAGTGCCCAGAGGACCATCAGACGCTTGGGATCGTTCAAAGCCATGCACATGTTGTCGACGAGGTCTTCCATCTCGATGCGAACCTGATCTTTGAGCTCTGCGTTGCCTGTTTCCACTGGTCGATCCTTAGTACTGTTTAACCGCTGTAGTCAAGCCCATCACACGGGCCGCAAAGGACTTAGCCTAACCTTGTGATTAGAGAGTGCGTTGTCGCATCTGTTGATGCAAGACTGAATTATATTGACATCGGTCTTTGGGCGGAAAAGTTCGGCGCCCCGATCCTTAGAGGTCTCGAACATTGATCTGGGCGACCTCTTTCGCCTAATCTACTACTCTTCCGTGGGATAGGGGTTTCTGGGACCCTCACCGGCCGACCCTCGACGAATGCTGGTTGGTGACCATTGTTGGGGTCGCTGTGCAACTACGCATATGAGTGGCGGAAGCAGAACCGTGTCATCTGCATCGACTGGAGTTTCCGTCATGTCCTCGAGGTAGGCGACTACCGGCGAACTGCCAAAACCGGCGGGAGCCTCAGCCCAGCAATCGACGAGGTCGAAGCCGATCGAATTCACCAGCTTTGGTACGTCCATTCCTACATCTGGATTCCTGATTTCCTCTGCAGAGGAGGAGATGGATTCCCTGCCGACTCGTCCCGCCGAGGTGACCGGTTCCTGGATTACCAGCCATCCACCTGGCTTTACCATCTTCGCCATACCCAATATCGCAAGGACTGGATCGATCACGCCCACAAGTAAGAACCTACAGAAGGCGAGATCCACCAATTCGGGCAGGGCGAGTTCCTCCGCTGATTGGGTGATGGCGATCACCTGTGAGTAGTTTGCCGCAGCCCGTGCTATCTGATTCCTACGAACCGGGTCGATATCTACTGCGTAGACGCGTCCAGATTCACCTACCCATGCAGCAAGTGCGACCGTGACGTCGCCGGCGCCCGCGCCAACATCTGCGCAGGTGGAACCGGGGTGAAGGCCGATCCGCTCGATTGCCGTCTCGAGTGGACGTCGATATACATCATCTCGAAGGCCAAGGGGGTCATGTTTAGCCATTGATTCACGCTAGCTTGGTCAGGCGTGAAGGCTTCCATAATGCTCTGCGACTCAGCCCAGGTGGCTGAGGGTAAATTGTACATACTCGGCGGAGGCTGGTCGGTGACCGGACCCGGCTTGGCCCCGATGGCGATCGCTCTTCGGATCGATGTCGACTGGGCCTCTGCTGAAGAGGCCCACCACTGGGAGCTGTTCCTTGAAGATGCTGACGGTGGCCAGGTCGTTTTCGAGACGCCTGAAGGAGCCCAACCTATCGAAGTCAGGGGTGATTTCCAAGTTGGTACGCCCCAAGGTGTTCCTGAAGGATCCGACGTTCCGGTGAATCTGGCGATAAATATGGGTCCACTTCCACTGCCCGCAGGCGGCAGGTATACGTGGCGACTTATGATCGACGGCGAGTCCAAGGAGGAGTGGATCTCCACCTTCACGACCCGACCCGCACCCCTTCAAGCACTTTAGGAGCGAGATTGTCCGTCCATGATCGGAGTTTTGGCAGATACCTAGAGGACTTCAAAGTGGGCGATGTCTACAAGCACTGGCCTGGCAAGACCATAACTGAGTACGACAACCACCTCTTCTGCATGATCACGATGAATCATCATCCCGTTCATACAAACGACTACTTCGCCGCCCATGAGTCGGTGCATGGGAAGAACGTAGTGGTGGGGAACCTTGTCTACTCACTTGCACTCGGAATGAGCGTACCCGACGTCAGCGGGTCGGCAATTGCGAATCTTGAGATCGAGTCACTGCTTCACAAGAACCCGACATTCCATGGGGACACGATCTATGCGGAGACCCGTGTGCTCGAGGTGAGCGAGTCCAGATCGCGTAACGACAGAGGGATTGTAAAAGTTGAGACTAAGGCTTTCAACCAGAATGGACTTGAGGTCTGCTACTTCAGACGGAAAGTGATGGTTTGGAAGACTGAGTTCGCTCCATCGCGACAGAGGCCCTACGAGGATGGCGGCTGGGAGTAGCCGTATCGGCATCGCTAAAGTTTTTCTTTAGCGCCTATTGCCACAAGCTGTGATTATGTGCCACTCTAGGTGTGTAAGAGAGTTCAACTCGAACTAAGAGCGCAATAGGGAGTTCAGATGAAGCGGCAGGGCGTCACAGTTGCAGCGGGGATGGCAGTTCTCGCTCTAGTGATAGGCGTGCTGTTCGCAGCTCATTTGAGTGGGCGGACTCGTGTGGCCAAGTCGGTGCAGAATTCGGCTGTAACTTTGGATACCACGGGGTTCAACGAGCCCTTGGCCTCAGCTGTGCCATCTACAACTTTGGTGCCATCTACTACTACTTCTACGTCGGCGAATAAGGCGACTGCGGCAACGCCGATAATGCCGGCGATGCTTCCGGCTATTTCGTCAATGAATCTTCAGTCAGTTCAGTCGACGGTGTCATCGGCCCTTTGGATCTATGGATCCGATCTTGCGCCCGTCACGGCGGTCTCTTTCGGAGGAGTCCAGGTTCCGGTGCTTCATTACTTCCCTGCACAGGGTGCAATCGAAGTTGAAACGCCGGTTCGGTCTGCCGGAACCTTCGACGTCGTGCTTATCTCGAGCGGTGGCAGCTCCATTCCGAGCGCTGTCGATCTGCTGACTTTCGAGCCGCCGGCCTCGAATGGTGCCACAACAGGCCCTGTCGCATTGCCGTGAGACTCAGCGGGCACGGCATCCAACTGACGCAGTACAGCTGAGCCAAAGGACTACTTTCACTCCATATTCTTACGCGATACGAGGCGCCGTGAGAATCCGATCACAAAAATGTCCTTGATAGTGACGCGCGTGCCCCACAATGTGGTAATTTCAGTGATGTAATCAACATTTGTTGAGTCCCATGTGAGGGGAGCATGGTGACGTGGTGGAGTCAACTTTGGGAGATGCGGGGCAATCAAGGCCCGATCTGACCGTTAGTCGCCCAGCTAGCGGCAGTTTGCCGTCTTCGTTCGCCAAACAAATGATCCTACGCTGGGTCAGATTTTCCGAAGAATTTTCTAAAGATTGGTGCTATACCGGTCGTTATTCTAAGTCAGAGAGGCGGCGGGTCGGCGTTGGTTCCCTTTTCCCGGTTGATTTGGCGCCGACCACCACCTGTGAAGATTGGCGTGGAGATGACGAAGGCACTAGCGAGAGTGTGGAGACTCCAGGGCTCGGTATGACAAAACCAAGCGGAGTTTCTATGGCTACCAAGCGCCAAATGGCGTTTGTGACCGGAGTTATAGCTGTCGCGCTCCTGACCATACTCTTCAGTCTGATCTACAACCGTGGGAGCGGTCCGCTATCTCTAGGCACTCGCCCCGCTGAAGCTCTCTTAATCATGGTTGCCTACCTCGTCACCGACGCCCGACACGTCGGTGCCTCAAAGCACCTTGAGGGCTTTAACTACACCGCTTCTTGGGCTTTTCCTGCGGCTCTTGCCCTACTGCTCCCAGAGACTTCATTCCTAATCTTTGTTGCCGGGGTAACCTTCGTAAGTGGCATAATCAACTCCAAGGCCATCGTTCGCAATCTCTTCAATGCTGGACAAGCCGTAGTCGCCACGTTTGCGGTGTTCGAGATCCTTTCGTTGTTCTCTGCTCAACGGATCCTTGGAGGCTCCCATCCAGCGTTCGGGCCCTCTCAGTTGTTCGGACTCGGATTGGCTTTCGTTGTCGGCAGCGGACTCAATCACCTGATCGTGGGAGTGGTCGTCGGCCTCGGCCAAGACAATCTATTCAGCAGGAGCAGTTGGTCCGGGTCAATGCTGGCCGTTGCACAAGGGGTGACACTGATGTCCCTTGGTGCCGTGGTTGCATACGGCCTAGCCTGGAGCCTCTGGTTCTTGCCAGTACTTTCCCTCGTGACCACCGCTCTGGTGATGAACACCTATAGCGCCATGAAGGCGCGGATAGAACAAGGAAGAGACGACCTGACCGGCCTTCTCAGTAGGGCTAAGTTTTTGGATGGCCTCGACTCGGCGCTTTTCGAAGCATCTAAACACGATCAAGCCGTTGGATACGTGGTGTTGAATCTCGACTCCTTCAAGTCGATTAACGACCGTCTCGGACACCCAGTCGGTGACGTAGTTCTTAGACAGGTGGCTGATCGTGTAGCAAGGCTTCGGCCAAGTTCTGGACTCGTCGCTCGGCTCGGTGGAAATGAGTTCGCCGTAGTAATGCCTGACATCTCAGGCATAACTCAGCTCGCAATCGAGGCACGAAAGTTGAGAGACGCACTCGGTGAGCCACTTGAGGTTAGGGGATTCCCGCTTCGAGTGTCAGCTAGCTGTGGAGTTGCCCTATTTCCTGACCACGGTACGGACTCAGAGACCATTGTTCGGGCCGCAGACGTCGCAATGTACAAGGCAAAGAGCGACAAGACCGGCGTAGAGGTTTTTGAGAATGCCACCGACCGACTGCAGCCATCAAAAGTTGGACTGCTCGGTGACCTTCGATATGCCGCTGCACGCGGTGAACTCTTTCTTGTCTATCAGCCGAAGCTGGACCTGAACAGCGACACAGTCGTAGGTGTCGAGGCACTGATTCGTTGGCAGCATCCGGTGTTGGGGCTCGTCCAGCCGAACGATTTCATTACCATGGCTGAGCACACCGAGCTCATGGTTGACCTGACCCGGTGGGTGTTGAGTGAGGCGCTAACGGCGTGTGCGAGATGGCGTGAACTCGGCTTTGACATCGGTGTGGCGATCAATGGATCAGCGCGCAATCTCCACGATATGGGCTTCCCACGACTCGTTGAGGCCGCCCTAGTCAAATCGGGTGTTCCCGCGGAGCGTTTAGAGATCGAAATCACTGAGAACACTGTTATGTCCGATTATCGAAGATCTCAGCTCGTGCTTGGTGAACTCAAAGCGATGGGTGTCGAGCTATCAGTCGACGACTTCGGTACTGGGTATTCGTCCCTTCAACACCTGAGGGACCTACCGGTATCAACTGTGAAGATAGATAAGACATTCGTTCTGGCGATGCTCTCCCACGGATCAGATTCTGTCATTGTTAGATCGATCATCGACCTTTCGAGTAACCTCGGCCTGAAGTGTGTCGCAGAGGGAGTCGAGACGGAGCCGATTCTTTCCCGTCTCAGGACGATGGGATGCAGCTTCGCCCAGGGATACCACATCGCTCGACCTCTAAGCGAGGAGAGCCTTCTCAAATGGCTGTCAGCTCGATCCTCCGCTGACCCCGACCTCTCGAAGACTAACCGTATCGTTAGTGGCCGCCCGTTGGCCAGCGACGTGCTGGAGATTTGAGTTCTACGCTGTTCGTTTGCTAAACGAATTCGGCATTTGTGCCGATAGTCATGACAAGATGACAGCGATACTCGATGCAATGATCTCACAGACGGCTCTTGGAGGCGGGTCAGATCTGCATCTGAAACCGAACGCCATGCCCCGCGTCCGGATCAACGGAAGATTAGTTCCCTTTCGTTCCGGCGTTCCCATTACCGCAGATCAGATGTATGAGCTTGCACGTTCGGCTATGGACGAGAAGGTCTGGCAGGACTTCCTTAGAATCAAGGAAGTAGATTTCGCATACCTGACAGATACCAAGTTGCGAGTCCGGGCAAATGTCTTCATGCAGCGTGGGATGGTCTCAATGGTCATGCGACTAATTTCCACCGACCCGCCAAACTTTGAAGATTTGCACCTCCCATCAGTACTTGCAACCTTGGCTGAGAACCAGCGGGGTCTAGTTCTGGTCACCGGCCCAACGGGATCAGGGAAGACCTCTACCTTGGCGGCCATGGTCGATCACGTAAACCGGAGCCGACCCTGCCACATCGTGACTATCGAGGATCCGATCGAGGTCATGCACGAGGACAAGTTGGCTATTGTGAACCAGCGCGAGATCGGATTTGACACTGGCTCTTTCGCCTCTGCAATGAGGGCGGCGATGAGACAGGATCCCGACGTGATTCTCGTAGGTGAGATGAGGGATCTTGAGACAGTCACGGCAGCGCTGCAGGCGGCGGAGACCGGGCACTTGGTGCTCTCGACGCTCCACACTATCGATGCCGTCGAGACGATCACCAGAATTGTGGACTTTTTCCCTCCTCACCAGCAACAACAGGTTCGGATCTCACTTGCAGGAGTCATCAGGGGCGTTGTCTGCCAGAGGTTGATCCCTACACCGGATGGAAAGGGCCGTGTTCCCGCCGTGGAGGTGATGGTTGCAAACGGCCGTGTTCAGCAGTGCATCGTTGAGTATGGTAGGACGTCAGATCTCAACCAGATAATCGCTGAAGGTGAGTTTTATGGAATGACGACCTTCGACCAAAGTCTTGAACGACTCTTTTCGGAGGGGCTGATTTCGGTAGACGATGCACTTGAGAGCGCGACCTCTGCACATGATCTTCGACTCTCATTGACGAGAAAAGGACTAGTGAACTCCTAAGCCCTTTGTTGTGACCTCGGTCACCCGTGCTCGACCTTGACCTGAGCATCGCGTATATCTTCGCATTTGATATGCTGTATCTGCGATTCTGGGGCGTGAGAGGCTCCCTCCCGTCTCCGGGAGTAGAGACCGGTCTGTTCGGTGGGAACACTTCTTGCATTGAGATCAGATTGCGTGACGGGTCGGGCCAGAGCGCCCCGATTCTCCTCGATCTGGGAACTGGAGCCAGACAGTTCAGCCTACGCAACCGAACCGAGGACGATATCGTCGTCCTGCTTTCACACGTGCACCTCGACCACGTCCAAGGGTTCACATTTATGCCTATCCTCGACCTGCCGAACGCGAGGATTAGGATCTTCGGACCCAGACCGATGCCCGACCTCTCGCTGTCCGTGGCACTTCAGTCGATATCCGATCCACCACTTTTCCCGAAGCGTCTTGTAGAACGCGCGGCGGAAGCCAGTTTCATCGAGATCGAGTCGGGGCAGATAGATATAGGCATAGAGGGAGCATCGGTAAGGGCGGAGTTCGTTCCCCACACCGACATCACGCTCGGCTACAGGATATCGTCGCCCTCAGCATCAATCGCATACATTACCGACCACCAGCAGCCCGTGGACTCCGAATCCGTTGAGGATGCCATCATGAGTCTCGCTCGAGGTGTGGATCTGTTGATACATGATGCACAGTACACCGCTGAAGAATTTCGGCATCGGTCGAACTGGGGTCACTCCACGTTTGAATACGCGTTGAGGGTGGCTCAATGCGCTGGTGCAAAGAGGCTGGCCCTATTCCATCATGACCCCGACCGCTCAGACGACGATCTGTCCCGAATCGTCTCTGACCTACAGATATCGGCGGATCGATCCGGTGTGGATCTTTTCGCAGCCACGGAGGGGCAGGAGCTATCGTTGGGGTGATCTCGATTTTGCGGCGTCGATCAGCTCGTCTTACGTGGTATGCAACCAAGAAAGTCTAGGTTAGGATCTCCTCGAAACTTCCATCCCTAGGGGGCACCAGTTGGCTCAGATTGATCCGGTCGCAGCGATAGAGGACGTGCTGGTAGTTCGTCCCCAGGTGTTTGCAGATCCGAGGGGCCGTTTTGTCGAGACGTATCGAAGGTCGTGGTTCCCGCTGGGCCGGGAGATGGTCCAAGGCTCTAGGTCTGACAAGGAAGCTGGTTCTCTCGTCGGACTCCACTACCACCTCCATCAGGCTGATTATTGGTATGTTCCATCGGGACGGGCTCGGGTCGTCCTCTTCGATCTACGCGTAGGTTCTGCGACCTTTTTGAACTCCTTTTCCATTGAAATTGGGGATTCCAACGAGGTAGGGATCTTCATTCCTCCAGGCGTCGCCCACGGCTTTGCGGCGATCACGGACATGATGCTTACATACCTTGTTGACGGTTACTACAACCCTTCCGATGAGCTCGGAATCAAGTTCGACGACCCAGCGATCGGTGCGGATTGGGGAGTTGCTGACCCTGTCATTTCTGAGCGAGACCGAAGCAATCCAATGCTCGCAGACGTCCCCGAGCATCTGCTGCCAAGAGTCACGATGCGGACGTAGTTTTCCTACTCTGAGGCTTGAGTGAGTGCATTGAGTGATGGTGCTATTGATTATTTCAACGGAGAGTGTAAAATCAAGCTCAGTTAAGTGGTGACGGGGATGGGGAGCTGTGGTGAAAGCCTTTCAAGGCCAGGTTGGTCAGGACGCCGAGGGTCGCAGCCTTGAGGTGGGTGCTGATGACCTAGTAGGCGCACGAGTCGCGCGCAGGGTGTTGAAAGCTAGGCGACGCGCAGTCGTCCTTGCAGCAGTCCTGTGTCTAGCGGTGCTGCGTGATCTCTATTTCCCGAATGCACTTTTTATCCCTCATCTTTCGCTGCCAGCCAGCTCGATGATCTGGCTGCCCTCAGTGCTTCTAATCGCCGTTCTGGGGTTGGTTATGGTACTGCCCTACCTCGGTCTGGGCAGATCACCACACTTTCGTCACCGTTCCGAAGGGGGAGACGGGCTCGGCAAACTGCTCGGCGAGGAGCGTTTGACAACTGAACTGTCCGGCATCATAGACCAGTTGCGGTGGCATAGATCTCTTGAGGCCAACCTTGGTGGTCGTGTAGCAAATGGGCTGCTTTTCGAAGGGCCACCAGGAACGGGGAAGACGCTCGCCGCCCGTGCAATCTCAGAGGAGATCTCAGTTCCGTTCATGGTGGTCTCTGCATCCAGCTTCCAGTCCATGTACTACGGCCAGACCAACAGGAAGATCAGGAGCTTTTTCAAGTCCGTCAGGAAGGCCGCTGACAAAGAAGGTGCGGCCATCGGATTCATTGATGAGATCGACGCGATTGGAACCTCAAGATCCGCGATGGGTTCGGCGGGAAATCGTGACGGTGTGGCCGGAGTCGTAACCGAACTGCTAGTGCAACTCCAGAGCATCAACGCACCCGGCAGGGGTGAGAAGCTTCTGGCAACGTTGGTTCGTCAGTCACCACGGCCGGTTGCGACCCTTCTGGAAACGCTTTTTCCGCCGCTTCCCAAGGGTAAGGCGATGTTTATAGCAGCCACTAACAGGGCATCAGAGTTGGACCCTGCGCTGGTGCGACCCGGTCGATTTGATAGGTCGATCCATTTCGACCTTCCTACAGCCCAGAAGAGGCGGCAGATCATCCTTGGGCTACTTGCTACCCGACCTTGCGGGGCCTCAATTCTGGGTGCTGTTGATCTTGTCGCATCGGAGACTGGCGGGCTCAGTCACGCCTCCATCTCACGTCTGGTTGAGGAGTCAGCCGCCATTGCTTGGCAGCGAGGTGGATCGACCATCGAGTCCAGTGACCTCTGGGATGCACTTGCGAAATTGCGCATTGGCTTGGCAGAAGGCTCGCCATACTCCTCGGACCAGCGAAGAAGGATTGCTGTTCACGAAGGGGGCCACGCAGTAGTCGGTTGGTTTACTTCTGGGATAGGTCGTGTCGAGCTAGTCTCAATTCTCAAGAGGGGATCGGCACTCGGCTTGACCGCCAGAGCTCCGGAGGAGGACCAGTTCCTGGTCAGTGAGTCTCAACTGAGGGGCGAGATTGCGACCTCCTTGGCCGGCCTATGCGCTGAGGAGCTCATCCTCGCCGAAGGTTCTAGCGGAGCTGCTTCTGACCTGGCTCGTTCGACGGACCTCGCAGTACAGATGGTAGGTAGATTCGGCTTGGTAGGTTCGCTGATCAGCCTTGACGCAGTTCGGAACACCGACTTGGTCGCCGCAACGCTGTCTGACTCGAGACTACGTGAGCTAGTGGACGGTATTCTAAATACCGAGCGGGAGAATGCGCTGAACATTCTCAGGTTGAATAGGGACAGACTTGAAAGGCTCGTCAAGGCGTTACTTGAGCGTGAGGAGTTGGGTCACGCTGATTTGAGGGATATCCTCGGAGACCGGCCAATTGCTGAAAGCATAGATCTTAGGGATCAGGTTGTGAGTTCATCTGATAGAACCGGGACACTGAACGAGTAGATCTTCCTGCCCAAGAGGTATTTGAGCCACAGAATGCAAATGCAAGTTGCGCGCTTTTGTAGGGTACAGGTAAGACGCTTAATTTCGAATCGCTAGATTAAATGACGGTCACCATGGTGTCTCTTCCCATCGGCAGGTGACCCAGGGAGCTAAGGAGCCTCGTGACGGCCCTTTTGACGATTGCGCTGGTTGTTGTGGTGGCGGCTGCCATATCGGGAGCTACCATGACAGCGCTGCGTAGGGAGCGAAAGTCGATCGATAGACATCGACGTACCATGGGTGTGATGGGCGGCATCAGTGGTGCGGCCAACCGCGGATCCACCAACTTAGAATCCAGTCCACCAGTGTTAAGTTCGCACGTAAGGAAGGTTGGGGGCGCCCATACCAAGACGACGATAAAGCCAAAAGTGGTTCCATTGCCGAAGTTGCCGGCTCCGAGGCAGACCCTTCGGGAGTTGATTCAGGCGGGGAAGAATGAGGGTGTAGAAACTCCCTTATTGGAGGAGTCGCTGGAGACCCCAAGTCCGATATTGGAAAGTCGAGGCGACACCGAGGTCGACACGGGGTCCGATTCGTTTCAGAATCAAGATAAAGTTGCGTCGCGATTTTCTGGCGCGATCCCGACCTCGAGGTCGCTAAACTCGGCGCCTGGTTCCCGCCAGCTTCTGGGAACAGGTGTGGTAGTCGTCCTTGGAGCGGCACTGTTGATATTTGGAGCGGTCAAGTTCTTGGGCCGAGGTGCGGGTTCAGGTGCCACTTCGACGACCTCCACCACGTCGTCTACCGTTGCCACTACCACTACTACCGTCCCGCCAGTGATCTCTCCGCTTGCACAGACTGCTGCTGGGGCTACCTTCAAGGTACCCGCAGGTTCAATCACGTACACGTTGACGGTGACGGCTCCCTGCTGGGTTGAGCAGTCTCAAACTCCTTACGGCTCCATCTCCTGGGACGGTGTAATTCAACCGGGTCAGTCCAAGGTGATTACCACCTCTTC
The DNA here is from genome assembly GCA_013044385.1 of Acidimicrobiaceae bacterium. Lineage (GTDB taxonomy): Bacteria > Actinomycetota > Acidimicrobiia > Acidimicrobiales > Acidimicrobiaceae > JABEUN01. The sequence continues at coordinate 16,271 of JABEUN010000081.1, read as the reverse complement.
GGCTTTGTGGCTAAGGGCCGGAAATTCAACAGTGCTGCATATCACTGCCAATTCAACCCCAGTGGCGGTAACCACCGCACCCGGTCCCTTCAACTACACATTCGTCAATAGTTGATGCAGATGGCGCCTAAAGGCGCTCAGAGCGTTCCGGCCTCTGTGACGGCGGCGAGTAATAACGCAAAGAAGCCCGCTTCCTCGAGCCACGCGTCATAGCGTCCCGAGGGGCCCGAGTGCCCGAAGCCCATATCGCATCGGAGCATCACATTGCTATGGGGTGAGATGTCGCGGAGTTTAGCTACCCACTTCGCCGGTTCGAAGTAGCTGACGCGGGGGTCGTTCAGACCGGCGGTCACTATGAGGTTCGGATATGTGACGTTAGTGACATTTTCGTATGGCGTGTAGGAAGCCATGAGCTCATAGATCTCACGTGATTGGAGGGGATTTCCCCACTCTTCCCACTCTGTGACGGTGAGTGGGAGGTCGGGATCGGAGATCGTGTTCAAGCAGTCGACGAATGGAACCTCTGCGAGTATCGTATTGAACTTCTCGGGTGCGAGGTTGGAAACTGCACCCATGAGCATCCCACCGGCGCTTCCGCCCCGGGCGCACAGACGCTCCCGGTCTGAGATTCCCGTGGCGACGAGGTGGTCGGCACAGGCTATGAAGTCGGTGAACGTGTTCATCTTCCGCGCGAGCTTGCCATCGCGATACCATGCCCGGCCCAACTCTCCTCCACCTCTGACATGGGCGATTGCATAGACAAAACCCCTGTCGAGGAGCGAGAGCCTGAGGGTCGAAAAGGTCGGGTCCAAGGAAAACTCATACGACCCGTACCCATAAAGGAGGGTGGGGGCGGGTTTGGTATTCGTACGCTCTCTGACGACGGAGATCGGCACGTCAGTCCCGTCGCTCGCTTTGGCCCAGGTCCTGAAGGTCTCGTAGCGAGTCGGGTCGTAACCGCCGAGAATCTCAGTCTCTTTCAACACCACCGACTCGAAGCTCACCATATCGAGTTCAAGAACAGACCTCGGCGTCACCATGGAGGTGTATTCGAATCTCAGTTTCGACGAATGGTACTCCGGGTTCGCAGTCGGGTAGATGGTCGATACGTCGTCCGGTTTCGGGACCGACCTGAGTTCACCGGAGTCGATGTCGAAGATGTCGATGCTGGTCAGTCCGGCCCGTCTGACTAAAAGTGCCAGGTGGTTTTCGAAGATGTCAACAGCCTCGACTTTGGTGCCAATTTCGAAGGAGAGGAGGTCTCTCCAGTCTGAATCTCCAGAATCAGCCAACGCGACCCTGAAGTCCTCTCGAACGTCGTTTGTTATGATGACGAAACCCAAAGTCAGGTGACGATCGAGATAGTACTCCACCCCCTCGACCCTTTGGCGGAACAGTTTCGGTTCGGCATCGGGCTCATCTGCAGGGAATAACCACGTCTCGGTCGTGGTCTTCGACGACGTGTCTATTGTGATATAGCTCTCGTCTTTGGTTTTGGAGACATCGACGAAGTAGCGGTCGTCAACTTCCTCGAAAATCATCCGGTCCCTATCTGGGACCGTGCCGAGGCGGTGGGAGAATACCTGCCAGGGACGCATCTTGTCGTCGGGTCGGACATAGTAGACAGTCGTCGAATCGTTAGACCATGTAAGTCCGTAATAGGTGTTCTCGATGATCTCATCCAGCAGTTCACCCGTCTCAATCCTGACGATGTAGAGCCGGTGTCGTTCACTGCCGTCCAGATCCACTCCATAAGCGAGTAGTTCGTGGTTTGGACTCACCGAGGAGGTCCCGACTGAAAGGTAATCTAGGCCAACTGCGAGAGCGTTCTCGTCCAATATGACCTGTTCGTCGCCGCCAGTGGCTGGTATGCGGCAGTGGATCGCGTAGTCCTTGTTCTCCTCGGTTCGGCTGTAGTAGCTCCAGGGGCCCTTGGTTACTGGAACCGAGAGGTCGGTCTGCTTGATTCTCGACTTGAACTCCTCGTAGAGTTCGTCCTGCTTGGTAGAGAATGCCTTTAAGACTGAGTCGAAGTAACTATTCTCCGCTTCGAGGAATGCCTGGGTGTCCGGAAGCTTCTGGTCCTCTAGCCATCCCCAAGGGTCCATCCTCTCGCCGCCGAGGCCGGTGCGCACCTTGGGAGGGTAGTTTGAGACGTGCCTTGGTGGCCGGCTGGAGGAGAAGATCGAGTTTAATTCTGAGTTCATCCCATACGACACTAGGGCGATCAAGAACCCAAGCACACTCCCCTAAATTGAGTTGTCAGGTGTATGCCAGCGCTACTTCTGCGGCGCAGGGTGAAACAGGTTTTAGAGAGACCGGGTGAGATTGTGATCATCTGGTGGCTAATAGTTGTTACTATCTAGGTAGTGGTAATTACCGGCGGCTGCCGGTTAAGTTTTACGGTCGGGTCACGCCGCAAGGTAGGGTCCGACTGGAATCGGGGACACGGAGCTATGACAGCCAATTTGGATCTCGGAAAGTACAAGCTCGGATGGAGCGACGAGGAGAACTACATCTTCAAGCCCAAGAAGGGGCTCTCCGAAGAGGTGGTCCGCCAGATGTCGGACATGAAGAAGGAGCCGCAGTGGATGAGGGAGTTCAGACTGAAGAGTCTGGCCAACTTCATGAAGAAGCCGATGCTTCCTTGGTTCGCCGTGAACATGCCGGATCTGGACTTCTCTGACATCTACTACTACATCAAGCCGACCAACAAGCAGGTGGATGTGTGGGAGGAGTTGCCAGACAATGTAAAGGCGACTTGGGACAAGCTTGGAATTCCCGATGCCGAGCGCAAATACTTCGCTGGCGTGACTGCGCAGTACGAGTCCGAGGTGGTCTACCACAAAAATCGAGTTGAACTCGAGAACCAAGGAGTCCTCTTCTGTGACATGGATACCGCCCTGCGGGAGTATCCGGATATGGTCAAGCAGTATTTCGGGACGGTCATTCCTCCAAATGACAACAAGTTTGCGGCATTGAACTCGGCGGTTTGGTCGGGAGGATCGTTCATATACGTTCCACCTGGCGTGCACGTCGACATGCCTTTGCAGGCCTATTTTCGGATCAACGCCGAGAATATGGGTCAGTTCGAAAGAACGCTGATAATTGCCGATGAGGGCTCATCGGTGCACTACATCGAGGGATGTTCGGCTCCGGTCTACACAACGGACTCGCTCCACTCCGCAGTTGTCGAATTGATAGCAAAACCAGGGGCCAAGATCACCTACACGACGATCCAGAACTGGTCCAACAACGTATACAACCTTGTTACGAAGCGGGCTCGGGCAGAAGCCGAAGCGAGGGTCGAGTGGATAGATGGCAACATCGGTTCCAGACTGACCATGAAGTACCCAGCTGTTTACCTGGTTGGCCCGAAGGCGTCCGGAGAGGTCCTTTCTGTCGCCTATGCAGGAGCGGGACAGCATCAGGATGCCGGTGCGAAGATGGTTCACCTAGCACCGGAGACCACTTCGACCATCGTATCCAAGTCGATTTCGAAAGATGGGGGAGTGTCTACCTATCGAGGACTCGTCAAGGTGGAAGAGGGCGCCAAGGGTGCCAAGAGCTTCGTCAGGTGCGACGCGCTAATTCTGGATAAAGACTCCATATCCGAGACGAAGCCGTATATGGAGGTTGGTGAGAAGGACGCGAGAATCGGCCATGAGGCTACAGTCTCCCGTGTCGGTGACGACCAACTCTTCTATCTGATGTCGCGGGGACTCTCGGAGGCCCAGGCGATGTCGATGATCGTCAACGGATTTATCGAGCCAGTCACTCGAACGCTCCCTATGGAGTACGCGGTCGAGTGGAGCAGGTTGATCGAACTCCAGATGGACGGATCCATAGGCTGAGTTAGCCGCTTTGACAGGGCTTCAGATTGAAAAGGCAGTTCTCCAAGCCGAGATGGCTTCTAGATCTCCAAATTTTTCAAGATCGTTTTGAGCTATCGGCTCTCTGCGACCCCATATCCAGAGCAGGATATCCGATGCTGAACCCCTGATTACCGTGTCGGCCTTTTGGTGGCCCTCGACGGCTGCAAGTTTTCCGTCGGGGTCCATTGATATGTACCATTCGGATGTCGCAGGACCATCGGTGGCATGGATGTGGAGGGAACCGAGATTCGGTAGCTCCTTCTTCTGGTTCACCCGCGGCAGGAACACCTCCATGAACTCCCGGATTCCGTCCGCAGCGAGTGGCTGGTCTATACCTCCGCTAGACGCCCAATTTGGCAGCGCTGCGTTGCCAACAGCGTGTAAGGCATCGTAGAAGTGGATCGTGCTCTCGTGAGCTTGACGACGTCTCATCCAGCCTACGTTCTGATTAGATCCTGTCCAATTCCAACAAGGCGCGTCACCTGCGAGACTGCCAAAGGACTCATCGAAGTTTTGAAGTGTCTTGTATCCGAGGTCTATAAGTTCGGAATAGTTGGTTGGCAGCGCTAGGGGTGTCGCGATTTCTGACGACTGACCAATGCGCCCGATGGCGCGGAACTGGACAGTGGTGAGATGTCCTACCAAGTCGGACATCGTCCATGCTCCGCAAGTAGTTACCGGAGTCTCCGGGGAACAGTCTGTTGCAGTACGCAGCAGGCCGCTCGTACATCTATTGATGATGTCCATGAAATCGGTCATTCTGATAATCTAACCTGCCGAATTGATCAACTGAGTGTTCGCTGACCAGACCTTTTCAGGAGGATCGTGCGCGGATTTTGCGTAGCGCCATCCCGCTGATGGCCTCCAACACCACCCGATGGGCGTTGTTTATGGTGACCTCCGCCCAGTCGTATGGCGGCGAGACCTCCACCACGTCCATACCTACGACGTCGAAGGAACTCGTGATGTACCTTATCGCTCTAAGCAGGTCGACTGGAGCCATTCCACCCGGCTCAGGCGTTCCGGTACCAGGTGCAAAGCCGGGGTCCAGTACATCGATGTCGACGCTCAAATAGAGCTTTTCGCACCCCTCTTGCGCCTCCCGGACGGCATCGTCGATAACCGACCTGGTGCCCCTCTCCCAGAGTTCGTGCATCAGGTGCCAACGCATGCCCTGATCCTTCATCCATTCGAAGGTCTCTTTTGGGGGCCAGTATCCGCGTAGCCCCACCTGAACAAAGTTCTTACCTAGTATTGCACCCGAATCGATGAGCCTTCGCATAGGCGTACCGTGGCTGGCCAGATTGCCGTCTATCTCGAGTGCGGTGTCTGCATGGGCGTCGAAATGGATCAGGCCGACTTTTCCCCATCCGTGTGACTCAGCAACTGCGGAGGCCGATGGATAGGTGATTGAGTGGTCTCCGCCGAGCACTATGGGAACGATTCCCGAACTTGAGACCTCAGCTACCTTTGCTCGGATGGCTGCGTGTGACAGCTCAGTCATTCCGTGGGGGCAGTACGCATCGCCATAGTCGACGACTTCGAGCTCCTCGAAGATCTCGAAGCCGAGGTCCAGGTGGTAGGTGCCAGGTCCGTAGGCCTGGGACCTGAGTGCCCGGGGCCCAAACCTGGCACCGGGTCTATTGGTTGTCGAGTCATCCCAAGGTGCGCCGACGATGGCGACATCGGGTGCCCAACTTCTAAGTTGATCCAACTCCGTCAGGTATGGTAGCCCAGCGAAGGTTGCGAGGCCATGGTATGAGGGGCCGCCCAATTGTGAACGCATCCCCGGCGGTACTTCTCTGTTGCTGTTCTCCACACTAAAGAACCTAAATGGGGTTTTGACTACTTTCGTTGGTACCGGCGTGAAATGGGTAGATTGAATTCGAGAAGGTAGTAGGTCGACTCGGGGACCAGACCTTTTCACGGGTGGAATTGAGGTGGTGCACTTGTGGCAACTTGCGCCCACGCGTTCTCAGAAATATCCTGCGAAGCTCCGAAGTGCACCAGAGTTCTGTGAGTCGCCTTGAACCAGATGATTTACCTGTTATCCAGGTCTCAGACCAGTGGGGTGGCCATTTTAATGGTCAGCTAGGTTTCGAGTTCTTTGGATTGGAGATATATGTCGATGAGGCATTATCAGAGCTAGATTCGCAGCACTTCCTGCAAGTTGTGAGCGTATGCGCTTTGAATCGCTTGCCAGAACTCAACCAGGTAGTCAGTGGACGACCCTAAAGTGACCCATATAGCTCGCAGATGTGGTAGGACCAATTAGTTATCGATGACTTGCAGCATTGATCAGGTGTTTCCTTCAGTAAGTCGGTACTTGCAAATGTGCGTGGAGAATTAAAGCTCGGCGACTGGTGCTGGGTATGTTCTGCTTTTAGTGTTCTTCTATGGCATAAATTGTTGCTCCTGTAAGCGTAAATCGGACCACTTTGTGACACCCGTCGATGCAACTGTCAGACCACGACGGCTGGAGATTCCGGGAATGAGTTTGTTGCTTCCATCGAAGCACAGGTATTCCGTAGGTGACGTCCACTGACTACAGAGCGCTCCTGCCGTCTGGTCGATTAGGTGACCAATTGACCCACGCCGATCTCATAGCTTGTGAGGTGAGTACGTTCACTGCGCGTGCAAAGGGGTGTGGCTGGTCTCGACTACCCTCGCCGATGGTGGACAGCAGGTTCGTAATATTGACCACCGGTGTTCGCCCCTAAGTGCGCTTCCAAGCAGAATGGCATGACAACGATCCCTGCGTTTTGGCTATAGAGCTCCGGCGTTATGTACAGTGGCAGGATGCTCGAGCCCGACGACCACCTATTTCGACACTCAATGAAGGCTGGTCTAATCGAGGCTTTGCTGGAGCTGACTCATCCTGGGTGGTTCACGCTCGCATCCGGCTGCTCGCTCGTCTTGATCTCCTCGGGCGTCTGGATCTCCTCGGCTGGATCCGGTTCATTTTGTACTTGCGAACCGTCGGCTGCGGCAACATAGGCCGGGAAGTCTATGCCGAAGGTAGAGCCTTGTTGGCTACCTTTACTGGCCACCCATGCCCTGCCGGAGTGTGCTTCGGAGATTGCTGCTACCAGACTCAGCCCCAAACCTGAACCACCTTGGGCCCTAGACCTAGATACATCTGTTCGATAGAAGCGCTCGAAGATTTTGGCGAGCTCGGATTCAACTATTCCTGGCCCAGCATCGCGAACCATGAGCCTGACCCAGCTTGTCGGCATCGGTCCATCTGCACTTCCAATTTCGATCGGAAGAGCAGGCTTTGCAAATGCAACCGGCATTCCCTTCGGGAAGGTAGGCGTGCCGGAGATCAATTCTATCCTTACTTCGACCTGTGCATCTGGCGGCGTGTGACTTCTGGCATTGGAGAGAAGATTGACCACCACTTGAGTAAGTCTGTAGCTGTCACCAAGAACGGTCGCGCTAGGTTCGCCAGAGAATCGCATTGGCCTGTCTGGTTCCACCGCCCTGGCATCTTCGAAAGCATCCCGTGCGAGTCCTACCAGATCCACAGGTTTGAAGTCGAGCGAACGACTCTGGTCCAATCGGGCAAGAGCGAGAAGGTCTTCGACTAGGACTGACATTCGGATCGATTCCGACTCGATGCGGTCCATTGCCTTGGTCACCTGCTCCGGTTCTGAGATAGCGCCTCTGCCGTATAGCTCGGCGTAGCCTCTAATCGACGTGAGCGGGGTGCGAAGTTCATGGGAGGCGTCTGCAACGAACCTTCTCAGACGCTCCTCGGATGTACGGGAGTTCTCCACCGCCACTTGGATTCGGGTGAGCATCTTGTTCAGCGCATTAGCTAACTTGCCAACCTCGTCGTCCTGCAGATCTGTGTCGACGCGCTTGGTCAGATCACCATCGCCGATCTCGCTTGCGATCTCTGTCATCGCGGTAAGCGGTCGGAGTCCGAGCCTGAGAAGGGCACTGCCTAAAGAGGTGACTAGCAGGAATACGCCAAGGGATACGAGGATCTCCACGAATAGGAGCTGGTGTAGGGTTCCGTCGACTGTGATCAGCGGAATAGCCACGACTATGTAACTGTCCCTTTGGGGAAGCGGACTCGCTAATACGCGATAGGTAAGCCCGTTCCCTCCTATGGAGACCACAGAGGTCGGCTTACCTGGAGTGACAGTAAGCGTGGTTACACCCTTGGATACTTTGGTCAGAACCGGTGGCGGGCCCGCCTGGGATGGCTGGGAGACAACCGCAGCTACAATCGTCGGTCCATTTTTGGTAATGTACTCCTCATACGTTCCGACCGGCACAAATGGAGGTTGGTGAGAGTAGTCAAGACCGTTGGCCGCTCCGATCAAGGAGCGTTCAGCCGGGGCCATGGCTTGGGATAATTGCTGGTCAAGGCGCTGATAAAGGAATGACCTCAGCGCAGAGGACGTCGTCACGTCGATCGTTATTACTGCGACGGCAAGTAGGGCAAGCAGCGTCGCAAGTAGTTTTCCCCTGAGGGTCATGTCGATATTATGGGCCATCTGGAAGTCGGAGACTGTACCCCACGCCCCTGATAGTTCTGATCATCGGCAACTCGTCAGCTCCATCGAGCTTCTTTCGGAGATACGAGATGTAGGTCTCCACAATGTTCGCATCACCACCGAAGTCATACTCCCAGACGTGGTCGAGGATCTGTGACTTCGAGACGACTCTTTTCGAGTTCATCATAAGGTAGCGGAGAAGTTTGAATTCGGTGGCAGTTAGTTCGATCTGGCGTCCAGTTCGTACAACTTCGTGGGTGTCCTCATCGAGAATGAGATCTCCAAATACCATCCTCGAAGGCTTCTCGGGTGCGGCCCCAGACCTCCTGAGTATCGAAGAGACACGGGCAGAGAGCTCTGCTAGGGAGAAGGGCTTCGTCATGTAATCATCGCCGCCCGACCTGAGGCCTAAGACCTTGTCGTCAAGAGCATCCTTGGCAGTAAGGAAGATCACCGGAGTGAGGTCCCTCTCCTGTCTCAACCTCTTGAGCACATCGAATCCGTCCAGGTCGGGCATCATGACATCGAGGACTATAAGGTCTGGTTTGAAGGCCGCCGCCGACTCGAGACCCTTTCGTCCGGAGTTAGCCACGGCCACTTCATAGCCTTCAAAGCCAAGGGACATCTGCAGTAGTTCGGTGATGGATGGCTCGTCGTCTATCACGAGAATCCGCCCAGTAGCCGTATCCTTGGTCAACGCCACTCTCCTTGCCCCTTGACTACAGTTGAGAATCTAGCCCTAGGCAGAGGGAGCTGCAGCTAACTGGATTATTCCGCTGCTCGGACCGTTGACGCCGACCCACGAGATCGGCACCTGATCCGAGGGCTTCAGAGATTTGACGATCGACACCAAGGCAGAGGCAGAGTTTACGGACTTGTTATCGAGTGCTGTGATGACGTCACCCGGAACCAGTCCGACCTGCTGAGCAGGTGAATTCGGTACGACGTAGTCGACGAGGGCACCGGCCACTGATGTGCTGTATCCCAACTGGTTGTCAAGAGCCGGCGACATGGTCTCAACGCTCACGCCCATGTACGCCCGGTTGGATACCGGGCTGAGTGTTGTAGTACCTGTGGTGGGGTGGGCTTGGATCTGACGCACGATCGAAAGGACCGAGTTGATCGACTCGGCGAAGCCGATGTTCTGGGCGACCTCTTGTCCGTTGCCGGTGAGAATCGCGGTGTTCATTCCGATTACGTTTCCGGCAGCATTGAGTAGAGGTCCGCCGGAGTTACCCGGATTGATCGGGGCATCGGTCTGGATCATGGCTGTTAGGTTGGCGGTCTGTGTCGAGATGGACCGATTCAACCCTGAAACTATGCCTTGAGTGACGGTTGGCAGACCTTGCAAGGCCAGTGCATTTCCGATGGCAACCACCGGATCTCCAACCTTAACGTTGGCCGAATTGCCGAAGGTCACGGTCGGAAGACCGGACAACCCCTGTATCTGGATGACGGCCACGTCGTGTGCTGGGTCAGCTCCTAGCACCTTTGCCGGGTAGGACTTGGTCTGTCCATACAGGGTTACCTTGATGGAAGTAGCGTTGGCGATGACGTGATCGTTGGTGAGAACGTCGCCATTCGAGCTGATTATCATTCCAGTTCCGGCGGCTTGGAACTGTGTAGTCCCACCGAAGAAACCACCACTTTGTGTAAAGCCGGAGGTTGTGATGTCGACAACTGCGGGGTCGACCTTTCCGAGTATCTGCTGGATGTTCAGCGGGGCGGAGTTGCCTGATAGCGATGTCTGGGACGAAGCCGTGGATACGACAGGTGACTGGATGACAGTTGTGTTGCTGTGTGCAAAGTGGTAGCCGACGAATCCCCCGATCGCCGAAGCGACCAAGGTCGAGGTGATCGTCGTCATTGCGAAGACTTTCCCCATTGTCAGCACCGCTGGCTTCTGGCGCTTCGCCTGGGCAGCAGCAGCACGTCTTTCCGAACGCTGCTGACGAGGACTCGGCCCTGCGACTTCTGACGCGGTTCCTTGCGAAGCTTCTTCGGTGAAGGCGGGACCGCCCGCCCACTGGAACCCACCTTCGGACGTCCAGTCTGTCGACCCAGCTAAGGGTGCGCCTAACTCGGGGGTCGGAAAATCGTTAGCTGGTGCGTTCGGTACAGTATCGTCGATCCTGGCCCCTTCGGCGGGACCTGCTGGTACTGACCCCTCACTCATGCCAGTAGTGGATTCGGAAGCCTCTGAATTCATTGGAACCACTTGCTCGCCCTCGAACTCACTATTCTCAGTCACTGCTGTGAACCTCCTGAAAACCCTGCCCTAGCCGCGATGTGGGGCTAGTTCGAATGTATGAATTACATTGTCGACGTCCAAGCTTTGAAGTAGCTGGGTGGACGGTTAGTCGTTTCTGGAGTTTCAATAAGATGGCCAACTCGTCTGGGCTGACGCTTGGGGTCTGGTTTGAGGACTGTAAATTTGGCGCCACAGTCTGATGTCGGTGCTAACTGGGGAGACTTTCTGAAGTTCAAATGTGATCGCAGCTAGATGCTCTGGTTGGTTTTGGTCCAACGATAGGTCTCTTCGCTCAGGAAACTCCCATAGGACCCTGCTTTGCTGGATAGATTGTAATTTTTAGGTTGATAACATTGTCATCGGAGGTAGCTATGGCGATGCGGGAGGGCTGCAAGAACTTCCAGAGCCGCACCTATACAGGTGGTGAGACGGCGAGGTACTGCGCACTCGATCTGGCTCCTGAAGCTCCTTGGCGTTGCCCTGAACAGTGCGAGGGTTTCCAGCCTCGCCTTGCCGACGTGGCTTGGGTCCATGGCTCGCTGATATCTCCAGCCACGCCCGCCGAACCCGAGACGGCTGCAACAGCCGAAGCTCAGGCAATGCTCGCCGAGGCAGCAATGATCGTTGACATGGAGGTTCCATCTGCGCTGGAAGAGGTCAGATCAAAAAGGAAGCGCGGCCTTTTCGGGCGTAGGAAGGATCGTTAGACCTTCAGTCACCCCTGAAACTGGCTTCTCTCTTTTCGCTGAACGCCGTGATCGCCTCTTTCAGGTCATTTGAGGCTAGGAATGAGGTGTTCCAGAGGGCTACTCTGTCCAGGTCCTCTCTCAGGTGCCTGTTGTAGATTCCGTCGAGGATAGCCTTGGTTCCCTCCACGGCAACTGGAGAGTTATTGGCGATCGATTCGGCCACTTGAACTGATCTTTCTTCGAGCTCGTCTTGGTCTTCACAGACTTCGTTCAGTAGTCCCCACCTGAGCGCTTCTTCTGACGTGAAGTCTCGGGCCGACATCGCCAGCTCATAGAGGATCCCCTTAGGAAGGATCTGGGGGAGTCTCTGTAGTGAACCTATGTCTGCCACAATTGCGATCTTCGCCTCCCGGACGGAGAAGATCGCGTCCCGGCTGGCCAAACGTATATTGCACGCTGAGATCAGGTCGACCCCTCCGCCAATGCAGTACCCATGGATAGCTGCGATAGTCGGTTTTTTGCAGTAGTCGAGCGATGATATGGCGTCTTGGAGCTCCTTGACCTTGTGATAGAGGTGCGTAGCGCGAGTCGATTGGCTACCTGGTCCGCCGTCTCCACCTGTTGGAAGAAGGGCCTGTGTGAGGTCTAGCCCTACGCTGAAGTGGCGGCCTCGGGCTCTAACCAGGATCACTCGGACCGCCGGATCGGAGTCGAGGGATTTGACAGCGGCCGGTAGATCGGTCCAGAAGTCTGTCCCCATTGCGTTCAGTTTCTCGGGACGATCCAGCCAGAGTGTTCCTATGTGTGACCTTACTTCGGTCGATATAACTTGCAACTTTGCCTCCCTGTGGATATGTTCTGGGCCACTGTTCCGGTGTTCTCACCAAAAATAGCTGAGAAGGGTATGCCTTGTGGGTCGACACTGCAAGTGACTGATCGTTAATTAGTAATATGTAGATAGTTGTATTTCGCTTGGGTTGAATGCTGGCCCGCTTATTCGGTAGGAAATTCAGATGATGGTTTTGGGTAGCGATGTCGATTGGCATCTGCCGCAGTCGGAGGACTTAGGTGCTGATCGGCGGGCCGCCTTCGAGATTCTCGCAAAGATGGCCGCTCCTTCGGCGGTAGAGGAGGATTGGCGATACGGTCCAATCGATGATTTCAGTCTGGACTCATTCGGGTTAGCTAAGCCGGCGGGACTGGCTGAGTTTTCCGGAGGTCGGCTCGAACTGAAGCCCGAGGAGACCTTGGGCCTGAGTGCATTTGACGCCGTGGTGGTGCTCGAGTCGGGTTCGGTAGTTGGAGTATCTGGCGGCAGTGGAGTCCAGATTGACCAAGGCTGGGGCGGGATCCGCAGGGGAGCCAATGAGGGTTTCGAACTTCTTAATTTTGTATTCTCACCGCAGTCCATTCTGATTTCGCTTCCTAAGGGATCTAGCCGACTGCTCTTGGTGAATAGGGCGGCTGGCAGCGGCGAGCTGGCACTTCCGCGGGTAACGGTCAGGGTTGCAGACGGCTCGACCGCCGATGTTGTCGAAGTTCGCTCTGGTGGTGATTCGGGTTCGCTCACCATCCCGGTGATGAACCTCGAAGTCGGGTCCAACTCGAAACTCAACTATACGTCCATCCAGACAATCTCCGTCGAATCGGATGAGTTTGCATATCTAGGGGCGCAGGTCGGACGTGATTCAGAGTTGAACTGCTTCCATCTCGCCCTGGGTGGCAACTATGCCAGACTCCGAACCGATTGCGATCTGGTGGGCGAAAACTCCACGGCACGACTTCTAGCGGGCTATATCGGTGGTGGAAACCAAGTTCTCGAGTTCAGGACATTCCAGAACCATCTTGCACGACATACGAAGTCTGAACTGCTCTATAAAGGAGCTTTGGCGGACGCATCCCACTCGATCTATTCGGGAACGATCCACATAGCAAAAGGTGCGATAGGTTCTGACGCGTTCCAGACGAATCGAAATCTGGTGCTCGACGAGGCTGCTCACGCAGACTCGGTTCCGAACCTGGACATTCACGAGAACGACGTGAAGTGTTCTCATGCATCTGCGGTAGGGCCCGTTGAGGAGGATCAGCTTTACTACCTCGCCTGCCGAGGAATTCCCCCAGAACGTGCTGAGAGGATCTTGGTACGAGGATTCTTCAAGGAGCTTGCCGCTCGCGGCTCCGTTGACTCAGTCGAGACGCTTATATACGGTGCCTTAGAGGAGAAGTGGTAGTGGCGACTGAGCGATTACTCGTGGGTGAGGCAGCGGACTTCGAGAAACAGACAGTCAAGCGGGTGGACTACCTGGGTCACAGGGTGGTGGTGGTCCGCATAGCTGACGACTTTTACGCGATTGGAGATCGGTGTTCCCACGCCAACTACTCGCTCTCCGAGGGCGATCTCTACCCTGATGAACTTGAGATCGAGTGCTGGAAGCATGGAAGTACGTTCTCGCTTGTTACGGGAAAGCCACAGACTCTGCCAGCTGTTAAGCCGGTTCCCGTCTACGTCGTAGTTGTCGAGGCGGGCAGTGTTTATCTTGAGATTCCGATCGGAGTAAAAAGTGATCAGTAAGGGCCTAGCGATTCAGGATCTGCGGGCTGGGGTGCCCGGAAGGGAGATCTTAAAGGGAATCACGCTAAGTGTGGAACCAGGCGAAGTCGTCGCCGTGATGGGTCCAAATGGATCCGGAAAGAGCACACTGTCGAACGTGATCATGGGAAGGGCGGCCTACACCGTCACCAGTGGGTCGATCAAGCTCGATGGTGTTGAGCTCACGGAACTGCAGACTCATGAAAGAGCCAAGGCGGGCGTATTCCTGATTTCGCAGTATCCGGAGGAACTACCGGGCGTAACTATTGATGAACTCCTCGAAGCCGCGCTGGTCTCTGATGGAGTAAGAACTGGCGGGCTCGGTGCGATGATCGAAGATCAGGCGTCCAAAGTGGGCTTTCCAGAGCGACTTCGCGATCGCTTTGTAAATGTTGACCTCTCTGGTGGCGAAAAGAAGAGGGCTGAGGTGGTCCAGATGGGTATCCTCAATCCGCGCTTCGCAGTGCTTGATGAGATCGATTCTGGTCTAGACATCGACGCGTTGAGGGCGGTTGCCAAGAGGGTTCGAGAGATAGTTGCAGATTCCGGGACCGGTGTGCTTGTGATAACCCACTATGCGCGCCTCTTGAGGGAGCTCGAGCCCGACCGGGTGTTGGTTTTACAAGATGGCCAGATTAAGGACGAGGGCGATCTGGAGTTGGCCGTCAATCTTGAGCGGACCGGATATGCCGAATATCTGGATTCGGATCCTTCATCGAAGAGTGGCAGTTTGGAAGATCTGTTCAGGTTATAAGTCAACATAGGCGTGCGAGGCTTGGCTAAATTTTCAAATTAAGGTTGAGCTCAGCGCGAGTTTGTGACTTTGGTCACCAGATGTTACAATGACCAAACTGCGACCAAGGTCGTGGACCCAGTCGGGATCCGGGGGGTGTCCGACGCAGGGGGATGTCGCTTTAGCGACTGGGGTGGACCGGCAGGGGGGTCCGGTCCACCCTTCCCGTCCCAAATAGTGGGTGCGTCCTGGCAGTGCATTGCAGAATTCGAATGTGTCGTGCCCGACCAATCCAATTGTGCTGATCCATATTTTCGACATCCAAACTTAACGTGATTGAATCTGCGTCCTAGTCCGTCGGGACCTAGCCTTGCTTGGGCTACCCCCCCGATTCGAAGGTGTGTGATTCGATGCCCCGTAATGAAGGAAATACGGTACCTGATAGCGGTACCGAGGTACCACGCTATGCGGGCTCACATCACTTTTTTCGAGGACCTTCGCTTGAACAGGTATCCAACTTTGACATTGCTCTGCTGGGCATACCCTTCGACTCGGGAACTTCCTACAGACCAGGTGCACGATTTGGACCGTCTGCGGTAAGAAGTGCATCCCGCCACTTGAGACCGGGCTATCACTCTGAACTCGAGATATCCCCATTTTCGGTTGCTCAGATAGTGGACGCAGGTGATGTAGCTGCGAACCCCTTCGACATGGAGGCAGCGGTCGTCTCGATCCACCAAGGTGCTTCAGCAATTCTGTCAACTGGCGCGAGCCTGGTCTCAATAGGGGGAGACCATTCGATCGCCCTGCCGCTCTTGCGAGCGGTCGTAGAGAGAAAGGGACCGGTGGCGCTCGTGCATTTCGACGCACACCTCGACACCTGGAACAGCTACTTTGGGGCGTCGCTCACTCACGGCACTGTGTTCCGGCGCGCTTCAGAAGAGGGCCTATTGATCGACGACCATTCGGTTCATATTGGGATCAGGGGGCCACTTTACGACAGGCTTGATCTCGTGACTGACAGGCGGCTCGGCTTTCAAACCATCACAGCTTTCGACTTACAAAGACTTGGATTGGCAGAGGTGAACGCGCTGATCCTGAAGAGGGTAGGCGATAATCCGGTCTACATATCCGTTGATATTGATGTACTGGATCCCGCATTCGCGCCGGGAACGGGTACGCCCGAGGTCGGCGGACTTTCGAGCAGGGAGTTGCTCATGCTGTTGCGGGGACTGTCGAACCTCAACATTGTTGCGGCCGACGTGGTAGAGGTCTGCCCTGCTTACGACTCAGCAGAGGTGACAGCGCTCGCTGCTGCTACGGTGGCGTACGAACTGACCACGATGATTGCTGGTATCCGGTCGAGGTGACACGGTTCGATGAGGCTGTGATAGGCTCGCCGCTTACAGCAGGTGTTTCATCAGAGAGGGAATACATCTCCTTGCGTTGAAAACTCCCAGTATCCATTGCCTGTTGGAGGCGTTATTATGCCGGTCACAGGACTGTTCAGTGGGGCGGCACCTTCAGAGCCGTAGTAACCGGCGTCTCCGAAGGTGAAGATTCCTCCATCAGAAGCCACCAGCCAGTAGCCCTTGCCGTCTGGAGTCGACGCCATGCCGACGATA
>JABEUN010000007.1 GCA_013044385.1 Acidimicrobiaceae bacterium | reverse complement strand
CTTAGTCTGCTACATCAGAATCTAGACAGAGACGGCTAAAGAAAAGGGCTTGGAACGAGGTCCGCAATCCTCACTGATCACGTCAAATCCGCCAACACCAACGAACGCATCGTTCGGCTAAACAGAACTATAGCCGCTGTCCACCGTCAGAGTACCAATTATCTCCAGCTTGCCTGAACCAGATCGGATACAGCACAATAGTTTGCATCCATCGTGAACCTGTCTGGATGACTCCCAGAAACTAATCCACCTGACCTGAAAGCCGCCCGATAGTCGTCTCGATCAACACCGGCTACCGAAGATCTGAAAGCGGATTAGGTCCCATTGCTCCCACTAAGTGCCAAAACCAGTGTCCGCCAGAACTTAGGCATAATTTCCTCCTGACCAAGTTCCTGAGTTTGGTAACCAACTCGGCAGATTCGGAATGACACACGGAATTGTCACGAGAACTATCGACCGGAGTTGGACGGAGTTGGCGAGCCAAGAAAAACTCCATCGCCTGCACCTCGCACCACAGACAACTCGACCTGTCTCGAGGCGAAATTACCGATTCTGAATTACCTGTCTAACTGGCCAGACGATGCGATAATTGCGAGGGCAGGAGAAATCTCTCCTCGGACATGAACCAATCCGATCAGATCACCTATGAACCTAAGTACGAAATGATCAGAGCGAATCTCTGAAGGCAGAGAGCAGCTCGAGACCATCAATGAGTCCCGACAGGGGATCTGTTGCTCTCTCGGGATGTGGCATCAATCCAACCACGTTTCCCCGAGCATTCGATATGCCTGCGATTGAATTCACAGATCCATTCGGATTGTCCAAGTATCTGAGCACGACTCGGTCCTCCGACTCCAACTGCTCGATAACATCCGCTGATGCTGTGTAGTTGCCTTCGAAATGGTTGATCGGAATCTTTAGCTCGGTGCCCAGTTCGATCCCGCGGGTAAGGATCGAATTGGAACATGCAACCTCCACCGAAACGGTCTCGCAAAGGAAGCTCAGTCCGGCATTCTTCTGGAGTGCACCAGGTAGTAGACCGGCCTCGGTGAGGACCTGAAAGCCGTTACATATACCGAGAGTGGGCGCGCCGGCCTCTGCGAACTTGATTACCGAGGCCATCACGGGGGAGAAACGCGCTATGGCTCCCGGCCGCAAGTAGTCACCGTGGGCGAACCCCCCTGGCACCACAACTCCCGAGAAGCCGTCCAGATCCGTCTCTTTATGCCAGACCTTCTCAGAGTCGACTCCGACGCGCTTGAGTCCGATGACAACATCATTCTCACAGTTCGTCCCCGGAAAGACGACTACCGCGACCCGCTTTGAACTCATCGGTCCACCCGATTTGCTGGATGTATAGTCGTCTGGTGATCTTCGAGGACGGGGTTAGAAAGCAGTGTCTGGGCCAGCTCGGCAACCTTCTCCTCTGCGACTTCTATGTTGTCAGCTTCGAGCACGAGTCGGAAGACCTTGCCGGAGTTGACACTCCGGATACCCTGATGGCCCAAGGACGAGATGGCCTCGGCTATGGTCAGACCCTCTGGGTCGGCGATACCTTGCCTTAGCCAGACTTTGACTTCCGCTACAAATTCCACAAAGTCCTCCCTATCGTCCTATGCCAAGATCGCGCTCACCGAGGTAGGCCGAGCTAGAAGCGCCTGGCCAGTCATCGAGTTGGAGACCAGTCAGCTGCTCATAGATCACCCTGTAGACGATAGACAGCGACGCAAGTAGCTGGACAGGAAGCTGCGGCGGCATGGGCTTTTTATCCCAGCCGACCTCCTCCAGCCAGTCCCGGAGAATCTGCTTGTCGTACTGAACTGGATTGCCGGCCATCACCGATTTCTCCTCCCAGAATCGCGACGAGTCTGGCGTCAGCACCTCATCACAAAGGACAATCTCCCCCTCGATCAGGCCGAACTCGAATTTCGTGTCCGCCAAGACGATCCCTGACTGCGTACATATCTGATCGGCAGCAAGGTAGAGCTCGCTCGAGATGCGGCTCAGCTCATCCCCGAACTCCCTTCCGATCAGGTTGTACACTTCGTCCATGGTGATCGGCTCGTCATGGCCTTCCAGGGCCTTTGTCGTCGGAGTGAATACCGGCTCGGACAGCTTCGACCCCAATCGCAAGCCTGCAGGCTGTTGATGGCCGAACAGAGTGTGCGTCTTCTGGTAATCTTTCAACCCCGACCCCGCCAGATATCCACGGACAACACACTCGACTGGGAACATTTCCGCCCGCTTTGCAAAAGATGTGCGTCCGATCCAAGGTCCCGGAAGTTCAAGATCAACCACGCCGTACTCTTGGGTGGGAACTATTCCAATGAGTCGTTTGAACCAGAAATCGCTCATCGCAGTGAGAATTCGACCCTTGTCGAGTACACCGTCGGTCATGACGATATCGAAAGCTGAGACTCTATCTGTTGCGACTATGACCAACATATCGGCGAAGGCAGGATGGGTGTAGGTGTCCCTCACCTTGCCTATGTGGTTCAGCCTGAACTCTCCAAAAGTCATATTCGATCCTCTATCCCATCCAACGCCTCGAATATATGGAAGACATTCTTCAGTGCCCGCTCCGGATCCATCAGCCTCTCCAGCTCGTCGAGGCTCAGCTTTACCTCTGGATCCTCATCGAGCAGGTCCTTGAAACTTCGGCCCTCCTGCCAAGCACGCATCGCGTTCCTCTGCGTCATTCGGTATGCATCGTCACGTGAATATCCCGCCTCTATAAGACCGAGCAGCACCGGTTGGGAGTAGACCAGTCCATACGATGCGCCGAGATTTTTCTCCATCTGCTCGGGATACACAACTAATTCACCAAGTAGTGAAGTCGCCTTCCGGCACATGTAGTAGATGAGAGAGAAGGCATCGGGGAAGACGATCCGCTCGACCGACGAGTGCGATATGTCCCGCTCATGCCAAAGCGCTATGTCTTCAAGTGCTGGTTGGAGATAGCCCCTCATCACTCTCGCCATTCCTGTGAGTCTCTCAGACAGGATCGGATTGCGTTTGTGCGGCATAGCAGACGAGCCCTTCTGACCCTTCCGAAACGCCTCTTCGGCCTCTCCCACCTCGGTTCTTTGGAGGTGTCTGACCTCTGTTGCGAAGCTCTCGATGCTTGAAGCCAAGCTGACCAGCGAGTACATGGCCTCCGCGTGTCGGTCTCTGGCTAGTACCTGTGTAGCTGGGACGGGCCGCAGTCCAAGTCGAGCCAGCACCATCTCTTCCACTTTTGGATCGATATTGGAGTAGGTACCGACCGCCCCAGAGAGCTTTCCGACCGACATGGTAGATCGTGCTCTTTTCAACCTCTCGATGTCGCGTTCGACCTGAAGTGACCAAAGTGCCACCTTTACCCCGAATGTTGTCGGCTCTGCGTGAATACCGTGGGTCCTGCCGACCATCACTGTGTCTCGAAAGCGCACAGCCTGGTCCCTGAGAATAAGACAGAGTTTCTGCGCCGCTGCAATGACAAGGTCCAGTCCGCTACATACCATCATGGCGAACGCGGTGTCGACCACATCTGATGAGGTCAGACCGTAATGTACCCACGCCCCCTCCGGGAAACCGACTTTGGACTGCACCACGTCGACAAATGCAGCCACATCGTGGTTGGTGACCTCCTCACGCAGCCGAACTTCGTCTACGAAAGCCTTATCGATACGGGGAGCCCTGCTCCTCACCGCAGCAGCGTGTTCCGCCGGGACCACACCGAGTTCACCCCACGCCTCCACAACCAGGAGCTCCACCTCCAGCCAATTCTGGAACCGAGCCACATCGGAGAAGACCTCGGTCATCTCCGGCATCTGATAGCGAGGTATCACCTGTTGTTTCCCCTTTCGGCCCGTTCCGCGATCCGGGCAACTGCGGCCGCACCGATATCAGTGCGATAGTGCACACCATCGAATCTGATCATCGATGCTGCAAGATAAGCGTTGGTTCGAGCCTCCGAGAGCGTGTCAGCGAGAGCGGTGACGGAGACAACCCTGCCCCCTGCCGTCACCAGTACTCCATCTCTCAGTGCCGTTCCGGCCTGAAAGATCCTCACCCCTTCGACATTGGATGCATCCACCAGTCCAGAGATCTCCCTACCTACCTTGGGCGCCGTCGGATATCCTTCGCTGGACAGCACAACTGTAAGTGCCGCCCGACTGTCTATGGTTGGCTGCTCCTCGACTCGTCCCGAAGCGGCCTGGAGTAGGAGCGACCCCAGATCAGTGGTGATCCTCGGGATCACCACTTGTGTCTCGGGGTCGCCGAACCTCACGTTGTACTCGACAATCTTCGGTCCCGCCTCAGTCAACATCAGACCAGCATAAAGAACGCCCCGGTACACGATTCCACGCCTTTTCAGCTCTACAAGCGTGGGCTGCACTATGGACTGCATCACCTGGTCGACTAGGTCTGCATCGCCCCAAGGAACGGGAGAGTGTGCTCCCATCCCGCCTGTGTTGTCACCGAGATCCCCATCGAACAACCTCTTGAAATCGGTGGCAACTGGGAGTGCAGCGGCGGATTCACCGTCACAGAGTGCAAATAGCGAGACTTCGGGTCCTGACATGTAATCTTCGATGACCACCCTGCGCCCGGCATCGCCGAAACTCGAACCGGAGAGCTTCTGTTTGACATCGAAAAGTGCCTCATCTAGGTCCATGGCGACCTTGACACCTTTGCCCTCTGCCAGACCATCGGTCTTTATCACGTACGGGCCGTTCGCTGACCTTAGGTGGTTCTCCGCTGAGGCGATGTCAGAAAATACGGCGAAGCCTGCAGTGGGTACTCCGGCCGAACGGAGGACCTCCTTCAGAAACGCCTTAGATCCCTCCAACTTGGCCCCATCCGCGCCTGGTCCGAAAACTTTCCTACCCATAGACCTGAGCCGATCAGCTAGTCCATCGACCAGTGGGACCTCGGGACCAATCACATAGAGGTCTGCATCGATCTCCTCAGGCTTGCGCTGTTCGACCTGGCAGATCTCGGCGATACCTGGATTACCAGTCGTGCAGACAACCTCGTGATGGTTGACCAATGAAGCACAAATTGCGTGCTCCCTTGCACCTTTGCCAACAACTACGACCCTCAACTGAGCTCAATCCCGTCACATTTGTTCTGATACGACATCGACAGACCTGTTGGAACTACATCCTCACCAGTTGGTCGCGACCCGGGCCGGTACCGACGAATCCAACCCTGGTCTCAGACCTTTCTTCGATCAGCTCAATGAAACGACGCGCCTCACTAGGTAGATCGGCAACCTCGGAGACTGAAGTAGTATCGCACTGCCACCCCGGCAACTCCAGATAGATCGGCTTGGCCCTGTGAAAGACACTCTGGTGATGGGGAAGTGTATCGAACACTTCCCCATCGGCTTCATAGGCCACGCAGACCTTGATGGTCTCCAAGGTGTCTAACACGTCCAACTTTGTGATCGCCAGTTCAGAGATCGAGTTGATTCGGATCGCTTGGCCCAGCAGCACGAGGTCAAACCAACCCGTCCTCCGACGCCTTCCGGTATTCGTACCGTACTCGCGACCCCTGTCAACCAACAGATCGCCTATCTCGTCGGTCAGCTCAGTTGGAAATGGTCCTGAGCCGACCCTAGTCAAATATGCCTTCGCCACTCCGACTACGGAATCGATCTGGCGTGGCCCGAGACCAGACCCGGTACAGGCTCCGCCTGCAGTCGGATTCGAAGATGTGACGAATGGGTAGGTTCCGTGATCCAAATCTAAGAAGGTCGCTTGAGCTCCCTCGAGGAGGATCTTGGACCCACGTTTGTACTCAGACTGGAGAAAGCCGACCGTGTCTGCGATCATCGGTGCGATCAGTGGTGCGATTCGTCCGAGATAATCAGCAGCAATGGCATCGACGGAAAGTGGAAGTCGGTTGTAGATCTTGGCAAGGATCTGGTTCTTCTCTTTGAGAACCACCTCAAGTTTTTGCCGGAAGATCTTCTCGTCGGTCAGGTCCTGTATCCGGAGTCCAATTCTGGATGCCTTGTCGGCATAGGCCGGTCCGATACCCCGCTTTGTGGTGCCGAGCTTGTTCTTGCCCAGATACCTCTCGGTTAGCCGGTCAATTTCTAGGTGATAAGGCATGATCATGTGGGCCGCGCCGGATAGTTTGAGCTTGGATGTGTCGACCCCTCTTTGGCCCACTGCATCGATCTCCGCCAAAAGGACTGATGGGTCCACCACGACACCGTTCCCGATCACCGGGGTCACATCTGGGTATAGAACACCCGAGGGGAGCAGTTGGAGTGCGAAACTCTCACCTTCAACCACGATTGTATGACCTGCGTTGTGTCCGCCCTGGTAGCGGACTACAGCGTCCATCTCGCCACAGAGGAGATCCGTGACCTTTCCTTTGCCCTCGTCACCCCATTGGGTTCCGAGCACGACTGTGGCTGGCAATTTCGCCTCCCGGTTCAAGCCCCACTCAACGTCCGCGAGTGCGGAAAACTATGAAAGCTCTAGACGGTCTGGATCATTTGGGTCGATATCGACCGTGAATCTTTCCCCTTCAGCGTAGTGAGCGGAGAGGATCGCCTGTGCCACGAGATCTGCGACTTCGCGTTGGATCACTCTCCTTAGGGGTCGGGCCCCAAACACCGGATCATAGCCCCATTCGGCGAGTCTGTCCTTAGCCTTGTCAGTAACGTACAGTTCCATGCGTTGGGCAGCCATTCGCTTCTTCAACTGCTCGAGCTGTATGTCCACAATTGATCGAATCTGCGCCTCCGAAAGCGGCACGAAGCGAATAATCTCGTCGATCCGATTTACGAACTCCGGCTTGAAGAATGCAGTCGGGTCCACCGTCAGGTTCGACGTCATGATGAGCACGGTGTTGCTGAAGTCGACCGTCCGACCCTGACCGTCGGTCAACCTCCCGTCGTCCAATACTCCGAGCAGTACATTGAAGACATCCGGGTGCGCCTTTTCGATCTCGTCGAGAAGTACCACAGAGTACGGGTGTCTTCTGACCGCTTCTGTAAGCTGACCACCTTCGTCATATCCGACGTAGCCGGGAGGGGCTCCAACCAGTCTCGCCACGTTGTGCGCTTCTTGGTATTCAGACATGTCGATTCTAATCATGGCGCGCTCGTCGTCGAACAAGAAACCCGCAAGAGTCCTAGCCATCTCGGTCTTTCCCACGCCGGTCGGCCCGATGAAGAGGAACGAACCTATAGGGCGGTGCGGATCGGAAAGTCCAGCTCTGGAGCGCCTTATTGCGTTCGAGACCGCCTTGACGGCCTCCGGCTGTCCAACCACCCGTTCGTGCAGTACCTCCTCCATATGGAGCAACTTCCCAGACTCGCTTTCGAGCAGCTTGGCAACGGGGACACCGGTCGCTTTTGCCACAACTTCGGCGATGTCCTCGGCGTCGACCTCTTCTTTGAGCATCCGACGCTGGGACTGGAGTTCTGCAAGGTCCGTCGATGCCTGTTCGATCTGGTCGGAGACTCGCGGGAGCTCTCCGTAACGGATCTCGCTCGCCCTGCCGAGGTCTCCTTCGCGTTCAAATCTGTCGGCGGAGGCGCGAAGTGATTCGAAGTTCTCCTTCAACTGTCCGATCTTCGTTATCGCATCCTTTTCAGTCTGCCACTGGGCGCGCATCGCCAAGGACTCTTCCCGGAGGTTGGCCAACTCCTCGTCTATTCTGGCAACCCTCTCGAGCGAAGCCGGATCGGACTCCTTGGAGAGCGATATCTTCTCGATCTCGAACTGCCGGATCCGACGGTCAACCACGTCGATCTCAGTCGGAACGGAGTCGATCTCGATCCGCAACTTAGATGCCGCCTCATCTACTAGGTCTATGGCTTTGTCCGGCAGGAATCGGTCCGTGATATACCGGTCTGAGAGGGTAGCTGCAGCTACAAGCGCTGCGTCTTGGATCCTAACCCCGTGATGTACCTCGTACTTCTCCTTCAACCCCCTCAGGATCGCTACGGTATCCTCAACCGACGGCTGGTCCACTAGAACCTTCTGGAATCGCCTCTCAAGTGCGGGGTCCTTCTCTATGTACTTCCGGTACTCATCGAGCGTGGTGGCTCCGATCATCTTCAGTTCACCGCGGGCGAGCATCGGCTTCAACATGTTCGAGGCGTCCATCGAACCCTCTGCGGCTCCGGCGCCTACCACGGTGTGCATCTCGTCGATGAAGGTGATCACTTCACCTTCGGAATCGGCAATCTCCTTGAGAACTGCCTTCAACCGCTCCTCGAACTCGCCACGATACTTTGCCCCTGCGACCATCGACGCAAGATCGAGTGCGATGAGTCGCTTACGCCTTAGCGACTCTGGTACGTCACCTTCCACGATACGGGTAGCAAGTCCTTCGACTATGGCGGTCTTGCCGACCCCTGGCTCACCTATCAGAACTGGATTGTTCTTGGTCCTGCGGGACAAGACTTGAATCGTGCGCCTGATCTCGTCGTCCCTGCCGATGACCGGGTCGATCTTCTGCCGACGGGCGGCCTCTGTTAGGTCCCTGCCGTATCGTTGGAGAGCCTGAAACGTCTCCTCGGGATTCTGGGAGGTTACCCGGTGCGAGCCTCTAACTTCTCTCAAGGCCTCAAGCATCGCATCCTTGGTAGTTCCGATCTGCTTTGCCATCTGGAGCAGAATGTGCTCCACCGACAGGTAGTCGTCACCCATTGACTGACGCTCCTTGTCGGCATCCTCAAAGAGTTTGAGGGAGTCCCTGGACAGCTGCGGAGACGAGCCGTAGGCTTTAGGAAGGGAGTAGAGTCGGTTCTCGGCCGCATTTTTGACCGATGAGGTCGAAAGTCCAAGCTTTGTAAGGGTGGGTAGAGTAACTCCGTCGTCCTGCGAAAGCATTCCCACCAAAAAATGATCCGGAGTTACCTCCGGGTTAGATCCATTCCTAGCCACTGTATTAGCCAGGTTGAACGCATCTTGAGTCTTGAGTGTCCACCTCTTCGGATCGATCGAACTCATCGTCACATCTCCTGTTTCCGTTTCAACTCCACTACCCCGGTCCGCCCGGGATCAAACTCCCCCTATCGATTTGCAACACGTCGCTAAATTCGACAGGCATCCACCCCTGTCGACGCCACGGAACTACTTCGAGCGGTTTGGGCTCCGCTGCTGGAAGAGTACTACCGCCTGGGATAGTGGCACTAGGTCCCTCCTGTACTGCTTATGCGTCTCTTCAACCAGAACCTGAGCGTTCCGCTCTGCCACATTCAGCTCGCCTCGGAGCCTCTCAACCTCGTCTTCGAGCTCCAACACCCTCTTGACACCTTCGAGGTTAAGTCCCTCGTTGGTTAGGTCCATAATCCTTTTGAGTCGGTGGATGTCGGCTTCGGAGTAACGCCTAGAACCGCCACCAGTTCGTTTCGGATCCAGCAGACCCTTTCTCTCGTACACCCGCAGGGTCTGAGGGTGTACACCGGCTATCTCAGCTGCTACGGAGATCACATACACCGCCCTCAGATGGCGATGTTCGTCATCGAACTTCATCATGTCCACCTCAAAGCTCCATCAGTGTGGATGGATGTCGACCCTTGCCGGCACGGTGCCGGAGGGTCACTAAGCCGTCCACTCTCCACCAAGTTTCTTCCTGGGCTCCTGCTTGAGAGCCTTCTGCAACTGCTCGAGCGCCCTGATCTGATCTCGGTCCAACTCCTTCGGGACCAGTATCTCCACCGACACCAGAAGGTCTCCAGGTGTAGGGTCCTTCTTGGATGCCTCCACACCACGACCCCTGACCCTGAAGGTCTGGCCGGACTTAGTCCCAGCCGGAATCTTCAGACTCACGGGAGTCTCTAGCGTCGGGATCGAGACCGTCGCACCAAGCGCCGCCTCAGCGAAAGTAATTGGCACCGAGACGGTAAGGTCTTTGCCCCGACGCCCGAACGTCTTGTGGCCCGACACAAAGACCGTCACCAACAGATCCCCGTTGGGACCACCAGCTTTTCCGGGACCGCCCCTACCTTTGATCCTGATCCGTTGTCCGGATTCGACACCAGCGGGAATCCTGATGTTGACCTTCCTGGTCCGAGTCTGTGATCCGGTTCCTCCGCAGGTCGGACAGGGCTTTTCGATCCGCACCCCACGCCCACCACACGCGGGACAGGGTTGCGAAAAGGAAAAGAATCCCTGATTGTCGGAGACTCTACCAGAACCTTGACACCTAGCACAGGTGACCGGAACAGAGCCAGGGGCCGCCCCTGTCCCAGCACAGGTGACACACGCCGTCTCACCGGAAACAGTCACCGCCGTGGTGACACCAGAGACTGCCTCCTCGAAGCTCAAGTGGACCTCTGTCTCCTGATCGGCCCCCCTTTGCGGGCCAGTTCCACGAGACTTCCCGCGATTGAAAAGACCGCCTAAGAGATCGGTTATATCTTCTGTTCTGATGTTCTGGGTGAAGTCTCCAGCCATATGGCCGATAGGACCTCTGTCTTTGGCCTCGTCGTACTCCTTACGCTTTGCCTCGTCCCCGAGCACCTCATATGCAGCGGATACCTCCTTGAACTTGTCCTCGGAGCCCGGATTTGCATCCGGGTGGTACTGCTTGGCTAACTTGCGGTATGCCTTGGTGATCTCCTTGTCGGTGGCCGACTTTTGGACCCCAAGTATCTTGTAGTAGTCCTTTTCGAACCACTCCCGCTGCACTGCCACCTGACTACTCCTCGCCGCTGACCTTCACCATCGCTGGTCGGATCACCCGGCCCTTCCAGGCGTAGCCAGCTCTCAATACCGCCGAGACGATCGGCTGACCTTCGCCGACCTCGTGGACCACAGCGTCAGCCACGTTCGGGTCGAACAGTTCACCCTGCGGCGAGAGGACCTCAAGGCCCTCTTTAGCCAGCACCTCAAAGAGAGCCTGAGAGACCTGTGACAGATACTTAGCCAAATCCTCAGAGCCACTCTCTGACACCGCATGTGTTAGAGCGAGTTCGAGCACATCCAGAGCCGGTAACAGCTGCTTCGCCAACCGCTCGCCGGCCCTATCGCCCGCCTCTGCTATCTGGCGCAGGCTCCTTTTTTTGTAGTTCTCGAACTCGGCCTGAAGGTGTTGTAAAGCAGAGAGGAACTCATCGCGCTGCTGAACTGCTGCTATCAACTCCGAATCGGACCCACCTGCCTCGTCAGAGGTGAGGTCGACATCGACCACGTCGATCTCATCGTCACCGATCAGCTCCACGTTCAGCTCAGACAGATCGTCGGGGATGAAGGAGAAATTCTCCTCCTCTCCCGCTCCATCTTCACCTTCGTATTCCTTGTTGGGCACGTCTCTCGCTACTCCTTGGTTGGCTCGTCGACAATCTCAGCGTCGACAATCTCGTCGTCCTGCGCTGCTGTCTGACCACTATCTGCTTGGGCTGACTTGGACGCCTCTTCGTACAACCTCTGGCTGAATCCTTGAGACGCAGTCATCAACGACTCCGTTGCAGATTTGATAGCCGCCAGATCAGAGCCGGCAATGGCAGACTTGAGGGCTGCGAGGGCTTCGTCGACCTTCTCCTTTTCGGGTCCGGAGATCTTCTCACCCTGCTCGGCCAGAAGTTTCTCGGTCTGATAGACCAACGTGTCAGCATTGTTGCGTACCTCGGCCTCCTCGCGTCGATTCTTATCCTCAGCTGCGTGGGCCTCAGCGTCTTTGACCATACGATCGATATCATCCTTGGAGAGCGTCGTAGATCCCGTGATGGTAATCGACTGCTCTTTCTGGGTGGCTGTGTCTTTTGCCGACACGTGGACGATACCGTTTGCATCGATGTCGAAGGTGACCTCGATCTGTGGGATACCCCTTGGTGCAGGCGGAAGACCGACCAGCTGGAACTTGCCCAGTGTCTTGTTGTACATCGCCATCTCTCTCTCACCCTGAAGCACGTGGATCTCGACCGACGGCTGATTGTCGTCGGCGGTCGTGAAGGTCTCCGTCTTCCTTGTCGGAATGGTGGTGTTCTTCTCGATCAATCTGGTCATTACGCCACCTTTTGTCTCGATTCCGAGACTCAGCGGAGTCACGTCGAGTAGCAGCACGTCCTTGACCTCACCCTTGAGGACTCCAGCTTGAATGGCTGCACCAACGGCGACCACCTCATCTGGATTAACTCCCTTATGAGGCTCTTTCCCGAGCATCGTCGTCACGAGTTCCTGAATTGCAGGCATCCTCGTCGAGCCTCCAACCATGACAACGTGGTCAATCTTGTCAACTGTCAAGCCCGCATCCTTGATGGCTTCTTCGAAGGGACCTTTGCACGCTGCAACTAGATCGGCAGTGAGCTCCTGGAACTTTGCCCTAGTCAGCTTGAGATCAAGATGCTTTGGCCCCTCGGAAGTCGCTGTAACGAAGGGAAGATTGATCGAAGTCTCCTGCACTGCGGAGAGTTCGATCTTCGCCTTTTCGGCGGCCTCCTTCAGTCTTTGGATCGCCATCTTGTCGGTGGACAGATCGACGCCTTCGGTATCTTTGAACGTCTTCACCAGCCAGTCCATCACTCGCTGGTCCCAGTCATCTCCACCCAGCTTTGTGTTTCCAGAGGTGGACTTGACCTCAAAAACGCCGTCGCCAATCTCCAGCACCGATACGTCGAAGGTGCCGCCACCGAGATCGAAGACCAAAACCGTCTGGTCAGCACCCTCTTTGTCGAGTCCGTATGCCAGCGCTGCCGCAGTGGGCTCGTTGATGATCCTGAGTACTTCTAGTCCGGCGATCTGCCCGGCCTCTTTCGTAGCGGTCCTCTGAGCGTCGTCAAAGTACGCGGGCACCGTTATGACCGCCTGATTGACCGTGTCACCCAAGTATGCCTCGGCATCCCTCTTCAGTTTCGAGAGGATCCTCGCACTTATCTCCTGAGGGGTGTAGGCCTTGCCGTCGATGTCGATGGTCCAACCACTGCCCATATGTCTTTTGACGGATCGGATGGTCCGGTCAGGGTTGGTAATCGCCTGCCTCTTGGCGACCTCTCCGACGAGCACCTCGCCCGACTTGGAGAAACCCACCACCGAAGGCGTCGTCCTCCCACCTTCCGCGTTGGGGATTACAACCGGATCCCCGGCCTCCAAGACGGAAACCACCGAGTTGGTAGTTCCGAGATCTATCCCTACTGCCTTTGGCATCTGGCTCTCCGCTCTCCTCCTAGGAAAACCGCCGACCACGATGGTCGGGGTCCGCCTGAAATCGGTCTCAATCCAGCACTTCCGAAGAAGCACTGCACAAACTTGAGTCACTCATTGTCAAGTTTTCAGTAATCATAACATCCAAGTCTTAGAACTATTTCACCAGAGGTTCGAATCTGACCCGAAATTATTCACTGCGACGTCCTCCACATGTTCACTTCAATTAGGTTTACTGCCGCTTGAGCCCTTTAGCCTGATCTCATGGCAACTTTGATTCTCGTACGCCACGGCCAGAGCCAGTGGAATCTCGAAGGGTTGTTCACCGGTTGGGTGGATATCGACATAACCGAGACTGGTGTCTCCGAGGCGCGACGCGCGGGACAGCTACTGAAAGAGATCGGTCTCGAGCCGGATGTCTGCTACACCTCTGTCTTGAAAAGGGCAATCAGAACAGCAGAGATCTCTCTGGAAGAGATGGACAGACTTTGGATACCGATCATACGGAACTGGCGCCTTAATGAGAGACACTACGGGGCGCTCCAAGGGCTCAACAAGGCAGAGACCGCCGAGCAGTATGGCAACGAGCAGGTCCACCTCTGGAGGAGATCGTTCGACGTCCCGCCGCCTCCGCTGGACCGCTCTGATCCAACGAGTTCAAGAAACGACCCCCGTTACCGCACGCTTGCTCCGGAACTGATCCCAGATACAGAGTGCCTAAAAGACGTTCTCGATAGGATGCTTCCGTTCTGGTACGACACACTAGCTCCCGATCTACTTCAGGGGAAAACGCCGCTTGTGTCTGCTCACGGGAACTCGCTACGAGCACTCGTCAAGCACCTTGAGAATATCCCAGACGACGAAATCACCGAGTACGAGATCCCAAATGGTGAACCGATCATCTATGAATTCGACTCCCAGCTGAGGGTGATCTCCAAGAAGGTATTATAACTAACAGTATCTTCTAGTCGTTTGGCAGATGTTTCGACAGCCTGTTCGACAGTAGCACCGGAGAGGCCACCGAGGTGACGACGACCATCAGTACCCCTGCGAAGTAGCCCGAAGGTGAGATGATTCGGGCAAATTCGCCGGCCGAGAGCACGACCAGCGAGACCTCGCCCCTAGGGATCAGCGCGACGATGAAGCCCACCGCGTCGGTAACTTTTTTTCGCGCAATCCATCCGATGATCACCCGTGACATGACAACTGCTATCAACATCGACACAAGTGCCACGACTGTGTCCAATGCGGGCATGGATACCGTTACGCTCGTACCGGCCAGGAAGAAGAAGCCGGGCACAATGAGCTCACCCACGCGCCAGAGTCTGGACAGTTCCATCGGGCTGTCGCGCTTGGAGAACATGGCCAGTGCCGTACCTACAAAAAACGCAATCACAACTATCGATCCACCAGCGACGATCGCCAACGCCGCAACCACAAGCAAGCTGGTGATCAGAGAGCTAGAAGGATCTCTGTTACCGCTCGACTCAACCCGAGTCCTTCTAAGTCTGATCGCCGCCAGCAGCGCCAAAGGCACAGCGACCGAAGCAGCTAGTACTACCAGCTGCTGAGAGTTTCCGGTCGAGATCAGGAAGGTCTCGGCGAGCAACAGAAGTCCGATGCCAACTACGTCGTCTATCACCGCCACCGCCAACACCAACGAGGCCAGTCTGGATCGCATCAGTCCAAGATCTGCGAAGGTTCGGGAGGCAATCCCTACCGACGTCGGCGCCACCGCCACGGCAAATAGGAGAGAGACACGTGATGAGAATCCAACAGCAACCGAACCGATCAGTGCAAAAACCGCCGCCGAAAACGCACCGATCAGGGCCAGACTTGCGCCCGACCCAAGTCTATTTGCGACCACCTCCTCACCACTTTCGAAACCCGATGAGACAAGGAGCATGAAGAGTCCCGCGTCAGACACCGTCCTGGTGAGATTGTTGTCGGGGTGCCATCCGAGCAGATTTGCAAAAGCGATCCCAAGAACGATCTCCACCGCTGAGGCTGGAATTGATCTCAACTTGGATAAAAGTCTCGACACTGCACCGGAGATCAAAGCGGCGAACACGGTCAAGATGGAGGCGGGCTGCCACGCAGTCAGCTCCACACCAACCGCCATATCACCTACCTCCGACCGAAGCGCTCGTCCACCTCTGATGGCTGTGCAGTTGTACGTCCCTGACAGGCTTCGACCTAGCCAACGGCTCCCTAGGGGAACATCCTACAGTTGTACTGAGAGAGCCGTGGATTCGTAATTGGCGCTGCGGTAGGTTGTTCGCTACAACGACCCAGTCAATAGATCCGGACCAAAAACGAATCAGGTTTGATCGAGGAGATTCACAGATGCCAGATGCGACCCCAAAACGAACTAGAAAGAGCTTCGAGCCCACTCTTCAGGGTCCATTGCATGGAGTGCGGGTCGTAGACATCTCCAGACTCGTCTCTGGAAATGTACTATCGACGCTACTTGGGGACTTCGGAGCCGATGTTATCAAGGTGGAACCACCTTCAGGGGATCCTCTCAGGGCGTGGACCGACGAGGGAGTCTCGTTTTACTGGAAGACCTACGGTAGAAACAAGCGATCCCTGGTGCTGGACTTGAGGCAAAAAACTGCCATAGATGCACTGCTTAAGCTCATCAAAAAGTCCCAGGTCTTGGTTGAGAATTTCAAGCCCGGTACCTTGGAAAAGATGGGGCTGGCGCCCGAAGTGCTGCTCGAAGTCAATCCGGACCTGATAATTGCCAGGATATCTGGGTTCGGACAGGACGGACCATACGCCACTATGCCGGGTTTCGGGTCCCTTATCGAGGCGATGAGCGGGTTGGCCTCTCGGACCGGGTTCGCAGACCGAGAGCCACTGCTTCCCCCATTTCCCGTAGCAGACATGGTCGCCGGAGTATTCGGTGCGCTTTCCACGCTCATCGCTCTTCGAGCAAATGAACAGGGAATCTCCCACGGACAGGTCGTTGATATATCGCTACTTGAGCCATTGTTCTCGCTGTTAGGGCCTGAGGCAGGAATCTTTCAACTGACGGGCAAAGTCAAGCCGAGGGTTGGAAGCGGCTCCAACACCACCGCCCCAAGAAACGTATACCGATGTTCAGATGGCAAGTACGTAGCCCTCTCCGGATCAATCCAGTCGATGGCAGAACGTATCTTCGAGGTGATAGGTAGGTCAGACCTCGTGACGGACCCCCGTTTTCGGACAAATGCCGACCGGATCGCCAATCGAGGCGAGCTGGACAAGATCTTGGGGTCCTGGTTCGAGGGTAAGAAACGGGACGATGTGCTCGAATTGATCAGGGCAGCGGGAGCTACTATCGGGCCGGTATACGCGATAGACGATGCCCTTTCAGACCCACACTTCATCGAAAGGGAGATCCTCATCGACGTCGATGACGACGATCTCGGAACTCTGGTTACCCAAAATATTGTGCCCAGACTTACCGAGACGCCGGGGGGACTTAGGCTCGCCGCACCAAGAATAGGTCAGCACAGCGTCGAGATACTCGAGCTCGCTGGCTTGGGCCATGACGAGATCGAAACCCTGATCAGATCCGGTTCAAGCTTTCAAGATGTCAGATGATCCGCGATAGGTTCTGTGCATCTGAAACGCTACTGAGCATCGTATCAAGCTGGTCGAAGAGACCTAAAGCGAACTTATGGCTAGCATTAACTGACGTGAAATCTCCAAAGCGAACACTACTTGTCATGCCCGTACTTGCGGTCCTCGCCTCGGCGTGCCACTTCTCGAACAGCCAGTACGGGCCGGCATCTGCCGGGGTTGGCCCTACGACTTCGTTCACGACAACCACAACCCAACCAAAGCTCTCAGGACCTACATCAATTCCTGGAACCAATCCGACTTCGTACGACGGAGCCGGATTTCAGATTCCGAACTACCCGACGACGACGCTGCCTGGATGGAAGTACGGCCTTCCACAGTCTCCGACAACAATCAGCCACCGAATGACGAAGTATGGCGACATCATCACGACCGCAAATGGACGTACCCTCTACGTGCGCATTGGGGACCAGTTCAGAAAGAGCGGCTGCTACAGCATCTGCCTACACGCATTTCCACCCTACCTTACCAACGGCTCACCGATGGCGACGGGCGGACTACTCGCCTCCGACATCGGAGTGATCGTGTCGAATCAGAACAAGGGAGAGCAGATCACCTACGGTGGCCATCCGCTTTACACATATTCGGGCGATACCGCAGTTGGTGACATCAACGCCGAGGGTAAGGGGGGTATCTGGTTCGTCATCGGGGTGACCGGGCTGCCGATTAACTCGGTCCCCACGGGTCCCGGAGGAATCACCCAGGTCGGATCGACGGGTTCGGCAACGAGTACCACCACGGCTGGTTGAACCACCGCCGAACCGGCCAACGATTAATTCCGGCGCAGATGGAAAAATGACCACCTCCGCGATAGCCTTGCGGCCATGGCGAAACATGACGAAAAGATCGACCTCCTGAAGTCGATGTGGCTCTTCTCTGCTTGCAACCGCAAGGAGCTGGCCCTGATTGAGCGAGCGTGCGACGAAGTGAGTGTATCGGCGGGGACGGTACTCACCGAGGAGGGCAAGATGGGTCGGGAGTTCTTCCTGATCGGCTCCGGAACAGCAATTGTTACCATTGCAGGACACGAAGTCGCCAAGTTGGGACCTGGCTCCAACTTCGGCGAGCTTTCGCTCCTCGATCACCAGCCGAGGACAGCGACGGTCACAGCGGTCACAGATATGGACCTAGTGGTTCTGGCGGCCCGCGAGTTCACCTCGATTCTCGAAGAGGTGCCGACGATGGCGATCAGGCTTCTTGAGGCGACCGCCACCAAGCTACGAGAAGCCGACCAGCGCGCATACGCATGATCGACCCCCGTCGTCCCTAGTGTCAAAGCACTGACATCAGATCCTGGCGGCGTCGTTAAAGCGACGACTCCAGGATCTGAGCCACGTCCAGCACCCTCTTGGATTCGTCAGCTACCCCTTCGGCCTGTCGAGCCTTCAACGCATCATCAAGCATGATCATGCAGTAAGGACATGCGGTCGAAACGACGTCAGCTCCCGTTTCAAGTGCCTGGTCGGTCCGCTCCAGATTGACACGCTTACCGATGTTCTCCTCCAGCCACATACGTGACCCGCCCGCACCACAACAGAAGCCCTTCTCCCTGCAACGCTTCATCTCGATCGTCGACACGCCAGGGATGGAATCGAGCACACCTCTCGGCTCGTCATATACGTTGTTGTGCCGACCTAGATAGCAGGGGTCATGGTAGGTGACGCTCTGCTCGAATCTCTTGGTAGGCGAGAGTCTCCTGTCGCGAACCAGCGTCTCGAGCACTTGTGAATGGTGGATCACCTCAAAGTCAGCTCCGAACTTGAGATACTCCTTGGAGAGCGAGTTGAAGCAGTGTGGACAGCTTGCGATGACCTTCTTCACTGCGGCCGACTTCAAAGTCTCGACGTTCATCTGAGCCTGCATCTGGAACAGATACTCGTTGCCCAGTCTCCGGGCTGGATCGCCGGTACAGCTCTCCTGGGGGCCCAGCACGGCAAAGGATACGCCAGCTTGGTGTAGCAGTCGTGCGATCGACTGGGTTACCTTTCTGGCCCTCTCATCGAGCGCCCCTGCACACCCGACCCAGAACAGGTATTCGGCGTCGGTGGGCATCGTTCCATCGACGACGGGAACCTCGAAGTCCAATGCGTCTGTCCACTCCAGCCGATGGCTCTGACCGAGTCCCCACGGGTCGCCCTGATTCTCGACATTGCGCAACATCGTGCCGGCCTCAGAAGGGAAGCTCGACTCCATCAGCACCTGGTATCGACGCATATCAATGATCGTATCAACGTGCTCAATGTCGACAGGGCACGCCTCGACGCAGGCCCCGCAGGTGGTACATGACCAAAGTACGTCCTCTGAGATTACGTCGGGAACCAGTCCCTTTCCTTCCCAGGCATTCGCCGGTGCTCCAACGGTCAGTAGGGCCGATGCCGATTCGAATAGATGCTCCCGAAGGTCCATGATCAAGAGCTTGGGGGAGAGTGGCTTGCCCGTGTTCCACGCAGGACACTGCTCCTGGCACCGCCCGCATTCCGTACAGGTGACTAGGTCCAGCATCTGCTTCCAGCTCAGCTGAGAGACGTTCCCTACGCCAAAGACATCATCTTCTGACAGCGTCTCGGGATCCATGTTCGGGGTCGAATAGAGGGCTCCGAGGGCCTTTGGACGACGTGAGAAGGCGATGTTGAGAGGGGCTAGGAAGATGTGTAGGTGCTTGGAGTAAGCAACGAAGACCGAGAAGGCCATGATTACAGCGATATTACCTATCAGGAATATCGACTCCCAGATGTATGCAGTCTTTGTGCTTATCCCTCTGAACAGGTTCGCAAGGCCGTGGGACGCAAAGGCCCAGTCAGAATAGGGGAAGTCACCGTCTAGCACCTGGAAAGACCGGTAGAGGAGAAGGGTGATGACTACCAGCGCTATGCCCAGAAGAACTAGCCAGGCCGCACCGGTATGGGAACCGTAAAATCTGGAGGAACGCTCCTTCTTTGCAGGTGCGTCCTTGATCCGGATCACGGTGAACACGGCCAACGAAACCAGCACGGCCACCGAGAAGAAGTCTTCAAGGAATCCAAGCCAGCCCATCGTTCCGATGAGCGGGATGTGGAAGTGTCTGGAGAAGAGCCCACCGAACGCCTCGAGGATTGTTGCGAGAAGTATGGTGAATCCCCAGAACGTGAAGAAGTGTGCAATCCCAGGAACGGTCTTTTTGAGCAGCTTCCGCTGCCCGAGAACCTCTGTTAACTCGGCAATGAGTCGAGTACCAGCGCCCTCTGTCCTTCCCGGATCAGGCTTGCCCGACCTGACCAGCTTTGAGATGAAGAAGAATCTTCGCCCAGCGATGGCGGCAGCTATGACAGTTATGATCAGCCCGACGGCGAGTCTCAAGGTCCCCTCCCAAGAACCCGGCCCACGGTGGGCCAGAGCTACTCCGGCCAAAGATAGCCCATGCGGCGTATCCGTAGCCAGATAGCCCACTTTATTACTTGGAGGTAACTACTAGCTACTCCTTCTCGAAGTTCTCAAAGTACCGGCTGGCGGTGGGGCCTCGTTGCCCCTGATACTTGCTCTTGAGAATCCCGGATCCATACGGGTTCTGAGCAGGCGATGTCATCCTGAGAAAGCTGATCTGCCCTATCTTCATGGTTGGATAGAGCGTTATCGGAAGGTTCGCCACATTAGAGAGTTCGAGTGTCAGGTGGCCCGAGAACCCGGGATCGACAAATCCCGCTGTGGAGTGGATCAGTAGGCCGAGGCGACCGAGACTCGATTTACCTTCCAGACGGCCGACTAGGTCATCGGGGAGCTGGACGTACTCTGAAGTCGAACCGAGCACGAACTCGCCGGGATGAAGAATAAGTGCCTGATCCTCATCCACGCTCACGAGTTCGGTCAGATCCTCCTGAGCCTCCTTCACATCGATAACCCTCATCGAGTGGTTGCGGAAGAGTCGAAAGTATCGATCAAGATGGAGGTCCACCGAGGACGGTTGGACACAGGTGTAGTCGATCGGATCGATGACAATACGACCCGCGTCGAGTTCTTCCCTAATGGATGT
Organism: Acidimicrobiaceae bacterium; assembly: GCA_013044385.1. Lineage (GTDB taxonomy): Bacteria > Actinomycetota > Acidimicrobiia > Acidimicrobiales > Acidimicrobiaceae > JABEUN01. The sequence goes on along the minus strand of JABEUN010000007.1, from coordinate 8,515 downwards.
ATCAGATAGGATCATATTTACGGACACGTTAGCGCACCGGCTAAGCTATTTGGGTCTGCGGGCGTAGTTCAGCGGCAGAACATCAGCTTCCCAAGCTGAGAACGCGAGTTCGATTCTCGTCGCCCGCTCTCGTGTTCCGTATTCGAACTCGGGCACGTGGAAGATGTCGTCGAAGGGCGGACGGTATTCCTCGTGGCAGATCCGGCCGTCCTTCACATCGAGCCGTTCGAACACCGCGGCGTTGAACTGGCGGCGGGTGCGGTCGGTGGCCTTGCGGTAGGCGTCGCCGCAACAGCTGGCGAAAGTGGCGGCGAGCTCCAAGATCTCCTGCCACTCGGTGAGGTTGGCGTCGAGGTCGGCGAGACGATCTTGGGCCGTCGCGAGGTCGGCGCCGATGCGGGCCTGTTCCACCTTCAAGGTGGGGACGTCGATGGCGCCGCCGTAGTAGGCGTCGAGTAGCTTGCGCCGTTCGGTCTCGGCCTTGGCCACCCGGCGGATGAGCAGTTCTCGCTGGGCGGCATCGGCGCGCTGGCGCTCGATGACCTCGGCGTCCAGTACTTCGCGCAGGCGTTCGGCCCACGAGGCTGGTAGCTGGATGGCGGTGTAGATCTGCTCGACTTGGGCTTCGAGGTCGTCGGCCGCTATGTAGCGCTCCCGGCAGGTGCCGGTGGGGTCGTACTTCTGGCCGAGGCAGAAGAAGTAGGTGTAGCGGCCCTTGGAGTGCTGGATCGAGAGGCGCCTTCCGCACACCCCGCAGTGCAGGACGCCTTTGAGGTAGTGGGGGTGCTTGCGCTCCCGGGTGCCGCGCACCGAGCGCGCCGCGAGGAGCTCTTGGACCCGGCGGAAGGTCTCGGGGGTGGTGAGCGGCTGGTGGAGGCCGGGGTGCTCGACCCCACCCCAGCAGACGACGCCGGTGTAGATAGGGTTGGCCAGGATCTTGGCGAGGCCCTGCCAGGTGATCGCCTTGACCGGGCGGTCGCGCCGTCCTCGGTTGGTGAGGCCGCGATGTCCCAGTTCGCCCGCCAGGCGCTGGAGGGTCCAGTCGCCGCTGGCGTAGTGCTCGAAGGCAGCCGTGACGAGCGGGGCGCGCTCTGGATCAGGGACGATGCGGGCCACCTGGCGTCCGCCGACGAGGTCCTTGACGTTCAGATAGCCGATCGGCGCGCCGTGAGGGAAGCCGCCGAGCTTGGCCTTTTGCACCATGCCCTTCTTGATCTCCGCGGCCAGGTTCGCCGAGTAGAACTCGGCCATCAGAGCGTGGATCCCTTCGACCAACCTGCCCGAGGCGGTCTCCTCCACGTTCTCGGTGACCGACACCAGGGCGACGTCTCGGCGTCGTAGCAGGGCGCGGATGGCCACGTGGTCCTCCATGTTGCGGGCCAGGCGGTCGATCTTGTGGACGACCACCGCGTCGACGTCGCGCTCTTCGGCGATACGGGCCAGCATCGCCTGGAGCTGGGGGCGCTCGGCGCTGCGGGCCGATTCGCCCCGATCGGCGTACTCGTCGACAAGGTCCCAGCCGGCGTCTCGGATATGGCGGGCACACGCCTCGCGTTGGGCCGGGATCGAGAAGCCCTCCTCCCCTTCGCCCTTCTCGGCCTGTCCGCGGGTCGAGACCCGCAGGTAGATCACACAGCGCATCGCATCACGCTCCTTCGCTCGATCCCCTCCATGAGGGCTCCGTCCGTGTCGGGTTGCAAGTCCTTCTCCGTCAGCTCGCCTCCTCGCTCCATTGGCGGGTCCGGCGGGACCGGGCGGCCTCGGCCAGGCGGGCGGTCGAAGCGGCCGACCGGGGCCAGCCGGCCAAGTCGACGAGGCGAAGGCGGGTCCCGCTGGCGTCGAGCGGCGCCCACACGGCGTCTGTCGGCCGGACGGCGTCGGATTGGGTAGTGGTGGCAATCGCGAGGCCTTCGCCGGACAGGGCTGCCCTGGCGCCGGTCTCCCGGCGCGGGCCGGGCACGACGACGAGCACCCAGAAGGGAACGCCCCAGGCGACCTCCAGACGGGCGTAGTCGACGGCCTTGGCGGCCAGGCGACCGAGGGGCTCGCTGCCACGGTCGTACTCCAAGCAGAAGGTGACCGACCCACCGGCCTCATGCCAAACGCCGAGACCGTCGGGACGGACCACCGCGCCGAGGATCGCCTTGCAGTAGCGCTCGCCCCACCAGGTCACGAGCTGGGCGGCGGGATCGTGGCGGGCGGCGGCGACGAGGCGGACGAAGACGTCGTTGGTCCCCACGGTGTGGGCGAGACGCTGGCTGGTGGCGATCGAGAGCGCCTGGTCGGTGTGCCAGCGAACCTTGACCTCCCGGTCCGAGTCACGGTTGGCCATCACGGCGAGGACGTAGGCGCCGAGGGTGTCGAGCACGTAGTGGTACTCGCCGTCACGGCCCTGGCGCAATGGTCGGAAGCGCTCCACGAGACGCAGCTCGTAGAGGCGGGCCATCCGGTGCTGAGCGGTGTTGCGGTCACCGAAGAACATGGCATGCACCTGGCTGGTGGTGAGCACCCGATGCCAGCGAAGGAGGCGAAGGATCTGTCGGTCTCGGTCGGTCAACGAGGACGCAACGTCGAGCACCAGCCGATCGCTCACCCGGCCCGGCCGGCGCCCACGGCGAGAAGTCGTAGCAGTCATGCACAATCACCCATACAGTCGGGGTTCACCACTGGCGGCCCCCCAGCGCCTTTCACCTGCGAGGACGCGACCCCAGAGGGGGTCCGCCCAGGAGTGGCGGGAGAACGGAGCCCATAACGGAGCCCCGAACGGAAGGGGTGAACGACCCCCTTCTCGGTCATCCGCAAGCCAACGCCCTGCTTCGGGTAGCTCCTGCCAAGCGGGTCTCCCCGTGCGGCGTGCACCTCGGCCGCCACCGAGAGCAGTGCCCGGGCGAGCGGGCGCAGTGCACCGGGGGGTGGCACGGCAGTGTGACCTGCCTGGCAGCAGTCCGGTCGCTCACCACTACCGCGTCGGTGCGCCGGTGGCGGCGCACTCGCAGCGGATCCCTCCGATCGGAAGCCGACGTGCTCGATCACCGCGGCGATCCCACTACACGCTTGCGGATGGCAGGGTGGACCATCGCCAGGTCCTTGCGGGTGCGGATGGTGAACCACCCTGGGTTCCTTGGAGGCTCCTCGTCTTGGGAAGGAAGATGGAGCCATGCCAACAGAGAGGATCCCGGGGAAGCCGTCGACGCGTCGCTACACGCCGGCGGAGAAGGAACAGGCCGTCCGACTCGTGCGTCAGCTGCGAGCTGAGATCGGGACCGAGCACGGGACGATCCAACGCGTCGCAGCCCAGCTCGGTTACGGCGTCGAGTCCGTCCGGTCCTGGGTTCGTCAGGCCGACATCGACACCGGCCAGAAGCCCGGCGTAAGCACGGCCGAGGCGAAGAAGATCAAGGCGCTCGAGCAGGAGAACCGCGAGTTGAAGCGCGCCAACGAAATCCTGCGCCGGGCCTCGGCTTTCTTTGCGGCGGAGCTCGACCGCCCGCAGCGCTGATCGTCGACTTCATCGACGCCAATCGCGACGAGCTCGGGGTCCAGCCCATCTGCAAGGTCCTGCAGGTGACCCCGAGCACGTACTACGCCAACAAGCGCCGCGAGCGCGAGCCCTCGGCGAGGGAGCTGCGTGACGCCGTGATGCTCCAGGTGCTCTTCGCCCTCTGGATGACGAACCGCAAGGTCTACTGGGCCCACAAGCTCTGGAAGGCGGCACGCCGTGCCGGCCACGACATCGGCCGGGACCAGGTCGCCCGGCTGATGCGCGTCGCCGGGATCCACGGCGTGACGCGCCGGTGCAGGGTGTTTACAACCCGTCCCGATCCCGACGCGCGACGCGCCGCGGACCTCGTGAAGCGTCACTTCTCGGCCAGCAGGCCGAGGTGGTGCTGGACAGTGCGCTCGGGCAACCCGGTGAGGTGCACCAGCTGGCCCGAGGTGAGCACCTCGTGGGTGCCGAGCAGCGCCAGGACCACTTCGTCGACGGGCCTGAGCCCCTGGTGCATCGCCGTCGCCTGGGAGCTGGAGGCTGACGGGGGGAACGGGGGGGTGGGATCGGCCCAGGCGTCTTCGCGCGACGGGACCGCCATTGACATGGGGTTATGGGACATGAGCTGCGTGCCCACGGCCGGGAGCGTCGCCAGGACCGAGCATGAGACCTCGATCCGCCTAGGAAGTCAAGGGGTCTGCGAAGATTTTTCTCGACGCTGAGGACAGCGGACCGTTCGCCCGGCGCTGTCCAGCGATCACCGTGGGGTGCTAGCTGGAACAAGCGAAACGTCGGTAAGGATGGCCACCTTGAGGAGCCTCCATGCCCTCTCGGCCGAGCGCGCGGTCCTCGGAGCGGGGTGTCAGGGACGGCGGTCACGTTCGTCGGGCTGGCGCTCGCCTGCCCTGGGTTGTTGCCGTAGCGGCTTCGAGTTGCGTGAACGGTCCGGCGGCTGGCTGGAGTGGCGGCGGTCGGGTTGCTGATCAGTTGCTGTCGGCGTAGAGGAGCGCTTGGCACTGCGCGAGCCAGGACCGGGTGACCGCGGCGAAGAGGGCGGGCTGTTCGAGGGGCAGGTAATGGCCTGCGCTGCTGATACTGGTGTAGGTGGCGCGCTCGAAGGACCCGAGAGCACCGGAGAGGCTAGCGAAGCCGATGACGCGGTCTCGTTGTCCGGTTAGGAAGCAGACGGGGGCGTCGCAAGGGGTCGGTGTGCCCTCGTCGGACAGGGCGAAGCCGTTTGCTCGTAGGGATGTGAGGTATGCCTCGTCCGTGGGACCGTTGAGGTTCAGGACGGCGGAGATCCGTTCGCCAACCTCAGCGGTCTGCGATCCAACGGCGTGCGTGAAGTGGCCGTGCAGAACTGGAGGCACGCGCGCCAGCCACCCCGGTTGGGGGGTCGAGGCGAGCACGCCGGTCAGGTCGCGGTCGTCGGGGTGGATCTTGAAACCGGTACAGACCATCATGAGGCCGGACACCTGCTCGGGGAGGCGGCGGGTCACGCCAGCGGCGAGGTAGCCGCCGTAGGACCAGCCGATGACGGCGAACCGCTCATCGCCGAGCTCGGCGCGGATGGTGCCGACGACCGCGTCGAGGACAGCGTCGGATCGCGGTTCTCCCGGCGGCGAGGCCCCCGTGCCCGGTAGGTCGACATAGAGACGTCGCCAACCATGCAGGTCGGCGAAGACCGGCTCGACCGTTGTGGCCATAGCGGCGTGGTCCAGACTGAACGACGGCAATACCACAAGGGGCCGGCCATTCCCGTGCGGCTGGACATGAAGCGTCATCTCCCGTGCCTGTCACCCTCGCTGTGGGCTCGCGATGACGGTCCGAAGCCCGGCGGTGTCCGCTCTGGGCTGTCGGAGCCATCGAGCCAGGCGAGCACCGCTCGGCGGGAGAAGCGCCACTGGTCACCGAAGCGCCGGCCGGGAAGCTCGCCGGCGTCGACTCGCACCATGACCGTGCCGGCGTCGAGTTTGAACAGCTCGGCGAGCTCGTCGAGGGTGAGCACGTCGTCGGGACTGCTCTCCGGTAGATCACCGACGTGAGACGGGTCGAGCGGGAGCATCGACGTGGCCAGCAGGTCCGCGACGACGTCCTGCTTGGTGCGTCCAAGAGCGCGCGCCCTCGAGTCGAGCTTGCGAGCCTGGGCGGCGGGGATGCGGACGAACAGGGCGGCGCGTGGCTCGGGCACGATCACTGAGCATAGCTGGTTGCTATCTAGATATCACACGAGTAGCTTGCGCTGAGTGCGACCGTTCCGCTTCGGCTATCAGGTCCGGACCGACAACCCCGAGCAGCTCCGACGCGAGGTGCAGGCGGCCGAGGCGGCCGGCTTCGACGTGGTCTGTACCGGCGACCATCTCGGGCGGTACCTCTCAGCCCTCGAACCGCTCGCGTTCGCGGCAGCATGGACCGAGCGGGTCCGGCTCTGCCCGCTGGTGTTGAACAACGACTTCCACCATCCCGGGCTTTTGGCCCAGCGCCTCGCCACGTTGGACCGGCTCTCGGACGGACGCATGGAGGTGGGGATCGGAGCCGGGCACGCCTTCCCCGAGTACGAGGCGGCGAGCATCGCCTTCGACCCCCCGGCGTTGCGCAAACGCCGCCTCGCCGAGTCGGTCGAGATCCTGCGCCGCCTCCTCGACGGCGAGCGGGTCGACCATCACGGCGAGCACTACGACCTAAGCGGTCTTGCCACGATCGAACCAGCCCAGCAACATGTGCCGATCCTCGTCGGCGTGAACGGTCGCACTGGCCTCGCCCATGCGGCACGCCACGCCGACATCATCGGGCTCACCATGCTCGGAAAGACCCTCTCCGGCGGCAACGCCCATGCTGTCCGCTGGGAGCCTGAGCGCGTCGACGCCACCGTCGCCTGGATCGCCGAGCGGGCGGGCGAGCGAGCCGGACACCTGGAGTTGAATGCTCTTCTCCAAGCCGTGGTCGTCACCGACGACCGGCGCCAGGCCGCCGAAGAGCTCTCCGCCAGGATCCCCGGCCTCGACGTCGACGATGCCCTATCGACCCCGTTCCTTGCGCTCGGCACCCACGACGAGATCACCCAACACCTCCTCGCCTGCCGGGAGCGTTGGGGGATCTCCTACTACGTGGTGCGCGAGATCGAGAGCTTCGCTCCCGTCATCGACGCGCTCCACTACGAGGACCGCTTGTCATGACCAGGCTGGCTCGCATCGATGACGTCCACAGGCTCGACCTCAGCTTCTTCGTGCGACCGAATGACGAGACTGGCACCGGCCAGCCCGCGTCGAGGCCGTCTACGGCTACCTCGTCAACCACCCCGAGCTCACCGTCGTGTTCGACACGGGGATCGGCGCCGCCGACCCCGTGACCGAGGCGCACTACCAGCCCCACCGGCGACCCCTCGATCTCGCCTGCGGCGAAGCAGGATGCAGCATCGACGCGATCGACGTCGTCATCAACAGCCACCTCCACTTCGACCACTGCGGCGCAAACGCCACCCTCGCTGACCGGCGCATCGTCGTCCAGTCAACGGAGCTCGAAGCGGCACGCGCAGGGAACTACACCTTCCCCGAGCTCATCGACTTCGACGGTGCGATCTACGACCGCATCGACGGGGAGACCGAAATTGCCGACGGCCTCGTCGTGCTCCCCACCCCCGGGCACAGCCCAGGCCACCAGTCCCTCGTCGTGTGTACCCAAGACGGCACGCTGCTCGTGGCCGGGCAGGCGATGGACTTCTCGGCCACTGCCCCAGCACCGGGGGGCGGCTGCGCGTCCGCGTACGCGAGCGCACACCTCGCACGCCGGGCAACGCACCACGTTGGCCGATCCCTCGCCCCTTGGCCCGACTGGCTCGATCGCATAGAGCAGTTCAACCCCGCCAGAGTGGTTTTCGCCCACGACGGCGCGACCTTTGCGCCAAGGATCACGACCGACCGCTGAGGGAGCTCGCCCGGAGGATCCCGAAACGGGCGTGCCGGACTCGCAGGTGAGCGAGGGTCACGGCCGCCTTCCTGGTTCCCGCCCCAGGCAACCGAAGCGCGTACTACCGCGGACGGCAGCATGGCGGTCCGACGCCTCGACCCAGCCGGCCCCGCCGGTCACAGATGTCGAAGTAGCTCCACGAGCTGGTTCCGGATCTGACTCGGGTTCGAATAACGACAACACAACAGCTCCAGGCATCGTAGCTGTTCAGTGGCTGTTTTAGACACCAAGCTAGTTTGCAGGCTCTTCGGAAATGAGCGGGGTCTCCATCACCGCACCACGATCGAATCGAGCACCCGCCAGTGTGGTCTGCCGGTATAGAGCAGGGCACGTATTCGGTAGTTGTGGAAGTTCCGAAACCCAAAGCCAATGCGCTTGATGCGTTTGATCAAGTTGTTCATGGACTCCGTTGGTCCGTTGGTGATCTTTGCCAGGTGGTAGTTGCAGATCTTTGTGAACCACTTCTTGAGGGTGTTTCCGAGGCGTCTGATCTCCGGCGGCATGGTCTTTGACACACAGTGGAAGACGAGATCGTCGAGGAGTTCTCGTGCGGCATCGGGATTCGTGGTGCGATAGAACTCCCGGATGCGTTCTTTGACGCGATAAGAGATGGCGACCTCGGCATTTGGGTCGCCGAGTGCTAACAGAGACTGGAGTCGTGATGCCCGCTCTTCTGAGAGCTTCTCTTCGCCAAAGGTGAGCAGTCGTCTTGCCCGATACAGCGGATCGTCTTTCCTGCCTCGATGTCCTAGGGTCTCGATCTGGACTCGTCGTCGGACCTGGTCCAAGGTGCGATTGGCCAGGGCAACCACGTGAAAGGGATCGACGACCTGGTGAGCTCGTGGAAGGGTGACGGAATAGACCGCGGCATACGACGCTGACATGTCAGTGCCCCATAGGTGATGCGGAACCTCTAGGACTCTGGCTGTGAGCGGATCCACTTTGCCACGTCAGCGGTGTTCTGAGTAGGCAAGATGTCGATGATCTGGTGATGCTCCACATCGCAGACGGTGGTGGCATAGCTGGTGTGTTGCCCATCCACCCTGACGAACGACGTTTCAT
>JABEUN010000080.1 GCA_013044385.1 Acidimicrobiaceae bacterium | reverse complement strand
GTAACCGGCGTCTCCGAAGGTGAAGATTCCTCCATCAGAAGCCACCAGCCAGTAGCCCTTGCCGTCTGGAGTCGACGCCATGCCGACGATAGGCTTGTTTAAAGCGGTGTTCGAGGTTGAACCGAAGTAGCCAATCTGCAGCGCCGCTGAGGGAGGTGTGGCGACCGAGGACCAGTCAAAGACCGGTGTCGTCGAAGGCGAATACTCCGCCTCTATGGTCGCAAGTGATAGTTCGCCCTGGTAAGCGCCGGAGTTCGCGGCTGCTCCCATGTAGAGCCCTACGCCATTTCCCGCCGGAACGCCTGATGTAGAGAAGTTTGCGAGAATGTTGTCACGGTGGCCCCAGCAGCCCGAGGACGTAGGTGAAGTACAGTCGATGTTTGCACTCCCAAAGCCGTCGTCATACATCCACTCGTAGTCCGCTGTGAGTACCGAAGGTAGCCCACCCGCCCAGTTTGCAGCATAAGGGATATTTGAGTTCAAAGTTGGGTCAGTATTCGCAGCAGCTCCCAACGCTGCTGAGGCATTCAGATCCGTTGTCAGGCCAATGAAAACGGGTAGACCGCGATCCTGTCGCTCAAGATTGACCACCACCAATAGCTGCTCGGGGAGAGTGAGACTTCCGTAATTCGCAGGAAGAACCATCGGGCCAACACCTTCCTGGGCTCTGGCGTTGTCGATGGCCAGTAGGGCCGCTGCCTGACAAGAAGCGGAGCTGTCGATCGACGTGTTGAGATTGCAGATGGTCAGAAAGTTCGGATTCGGCTGTACGTCTGCTATCGGATTGGAAGTCGAGTAGCTCGTCATTTGGTGATTGGAGAAGCTTGAACTTATCCTCGTGGCCACAGTGCCGGAGTTCACCAAAAGGCTGAGTAGGCCTACCATGAGGACCATAGCGATTGGAAGAATCTTTCTTGGGACGGGTCGGGTCATACTCTCTCGTTCACTGAATTCGACGAATGTACGGTAATTACGCTAGGAGGGTACACGCATTATCGGCCGCAGTCGGTCCAAGCTGAGTACCGGATCAGAAACGCTGGTGGTTTTTGTGCTCATTCCTCTACCGATATCGCCTGTGTCGGACAGGCTTCGACGGCCTCCAGGACATCGTCATGGTCGGCCGGTCCAGGGGAATCGTTGAGGATGTAGAGGTAGCCGTCCTCTCTGACTTCAAATATGTTCGGGGCTATTGACATACAGATTGCGTTCGACTGACAGCGCTTTAAGTCCACTGAGACCTTCATCTCTGCTACCTCCGACTCTTGTCATGAGACCTGTTCGTACCGATGCTACTTTGACGGAGGCAATCTACATCATTCCCTGTCGGGTCGGTATTTTTCTCTTGTGTCGGGATGGCAGGGACTCAGCTTTGAGCGGTGTCCAAGGGCGTTAATTGTGGAAACTCAGGAATCGACCCTACTCTGACGCTGGCTACTACGCGTAAGGTGGCTCGGGGATAGTTGATGACGGGAGTCTCTGTGCGCATTCTAGTTGTCGAAGATGAGATAAGCCTTGGTGAAGCGCTCAAAAGGGGCCTTTATGCAGAGGGCTTCGCAGTCGACATCGCCCGTAACGGTCTGGACGGTCTCCAGATGGCGAGGGAGAACCCCTACGACCTAATGGTACTGGACATAATGCTCCCCGGGATGAATGGCTTCAAGCTAACTGAGGTACTCAGATCTGAAGAGATCTGGTGCCCCATCCTCATGCTCACAGCCAAAGACGGCGAGCTGGATGAAGCCGAGGCGCTAGATACAGGGGCCGATGATTTTCTCAAGAAGCCTTTCTCTTTCACAGTACTTCTCGCTCGGATTAGGGCCCTGCTTAGGCGAGGCGGCGAATCAAGGCCGGCTGTGTTGACCTCCGGAGATCTGTCGCTAGACCCAGCTAGCCACAACGTCATGCGTGGCGAGGTCCGGATCGAATTGACCTCGAGGGAGTTCTCTTTTCTGGAGCTGCTTTTGAGGAACAAGGGCCGGGTGCTTGCAAAACGCGAGATCATTGAGCATGTTTGGGATTACGACTTTGAAGGCGACTCGAACATAGTCGAGGTCTACATCGGATACCTGAGGCGGAAGATTGATGCGCCATTCAACAGAAAGACCATTAGGACAGTGCGTGGAGTCGGGTATCTGCTCGAGGCCGAGTAGAGCCGAAGGTGCCCGTGCGATAGCCTGTTCATCGGTTTTTTCTAAAAGCCGACTCTTTCAAGTCGTCCTGGCTGGCGTACAAATTAGGATCTCACACTAGAGAGTGGGTCTCGTCGGGGGTCGTATGGAACTTTCAACTCTGTCACGACTGGAGCGACTTCAGCAAGGTTCGGGGCGGTTCAAAGGCCTTTTGCTGCGCCACTTCGCGGGATCGGTTCGGGTCAGAACCTCAATAGCGGCAACAGTTGTGGTCGGAGCCGCAGTGGCTGTGGCCTCTTTGGGTCTGGTTCATGTGCTCTCCTCACAGCTCACGCAGAATCTCGTTGTTACCGCGCGAAGTGAGGCGGCATCGATCGCCACGCTGATTCGATCGGGCGAAATAGCCAACCCGATTCCCCTTCCCAGAGGGGACCTCGGCGCACAGGTAGTTGATTCAAAGGGCGCAATCATCGCCTCGACGGAGAACGTGGCGGGACGCCGACCGCTGATCGGTATGAACGACCTCGAAACGACTATGCCGAATACGCCGTTTCGGGTGAGTGTGCCAGACCTGGGGGCCGGTGGAGACGGGGATACGAGAGGCATCATCGTTGCACTCCCAGTCACTTCCGGAGAGGGTTTGGCGACCAATCTCGATCCGGCGTTCTCCTCGCTGGTGAGTGCGCAGTCAAAAGCAGGCATCATCCAACTGAGTTCGCTGCCATCAGGTGCCACATCCAAGTCGCCCTACTACGTACTGGTTCTGGCTTCCCTGCAGGGGGTCGACGAACCGATACGGGCTCTTGGGGTATCGTTGCTCGTCGGAATACCGCTCCTGCTTGTGATTGTAGCCCTCGCCACTTTTTACCTTACCGGGAGGGCGTTCAAGCCGGTGGAGCAGATCATGTCGGACGCTGATGAGATCGGTGGGAGTTCGCTTCACAACAGGGTCTTCGTTCCAGAGGGGAAGGATGAGATAGCGAGCCTCGCCCGGACCATGAACAGGATGTTAAGCCGCCTTGAGGAGTCCGCCGAGTCATCAAGGCGTTTCGTAGCTGACGCCTCACATGAACTGAAGAGTCCCATCTCGGCACTGCAGACTGCGCTGGAGGTTTCACTACTACGACCCGACCAGACTGATTGGAAGTCCGTTGCGCTTGATGGTTTGGCTGAATCCCAGAGGATGCAGACCATTGTAGAGGACCTCCTGATACTTGCCAAAGACGATGCAGGGCAACTGAAGGTGGGCAGAAATCCCGTGGATCTCGACGACATCGTAATCGAAGAAGCGACTAGGGCGAGATCCACCACCGGTTCGAGGATCGAGCTTGCAGAGGTATCTGGTGGAAGAGTGCTAGGCGAGCCAGAGAAACTTAGGTCTGTCGTAAGAAACCTGATGGAAAATGCAGTTCGCCATTGCGAGTCCCAAGTCTCGATAGTGCTAACGCAGCGGGACTTCTCAGTCCGACTGGAAGTTCTTGACGATGGCAGGGGTGTGCCCGAGGCTGACCGAGCGTTGATATTCGATCGTTTCGTTAGGCTGGACCAGTCGAGGAGTCGATCGGGTGGTGGTACCGGTCTAGGTTTGGCGATCACCAAGAGTATCGTTGAGGCTCATGGAGGGCGGATCTGGGTAGAGGAGAACCAGCGTGTAGGGCATGGAGCTCGTTTTGTGGTGGAGCTTCCGGCGGAAGATCCGACGGTCGTCACTGCACATCTGGAGTCGATCTCTTAAGGTTGCACCCAGAAACCTGCCATAGAATGTGGGAGTTTGCCGACTGTTGGTCAGTAGTTTGCGGCGAAGATTCGAGATAGACCCGGAGAAGGATTGAACGCGACATTACGCCGATACCATCGGCGCAGAGGTGCCCGGCCAGGCTTGCGAATTGCAATTCTGGTAGTTGTAGCTAGCCTTTTGGGCGTTATCGGGTGGTCCTACATGACAGCATTAACTGCATCCGGTCAGTCGAGCTTTGGTGTTCGTACCGTCGAATGGATCAGGGGTCACGGAGGCGCAAGCGTGGTCCGTGAGATCGAGAACGTCTACTATTCGATGAACGCCCCGAAGAAGGGTGGTGCTCCACCGAAAGGTGCGTTGACGCCGCCAGTGTCAGGTAAGGCTGAAAAATCAAACGGACAGACCTCGTCGACGGCCATCCCAAATCACCTCACACCGCCCAGTCCAATCCGACCAATTGCCTCACCACCACTGCCCGGAGAAGGGAAGTGGACTCCAGAGGGCAACTTGATCGATGGAATGCCGGGTGTGTACGTGACGCTAATGAGGCCGGACGCCATTCACACCTCACTGGTTGCTGGAGTGGCCTGGATGGATCCGCACCTAGTCTCATTCCTGCAATTTGCCGGTGGCCAGCAGCCGCCGACAGGTGGTCCTTGGCCGTATAGCTCGCCGATTCCGGCCTCTCTCACACCATCACTGGTAGCGGCGTTCAACTCAGGGTTCAGAATGCAAGATGCCCATGGCGGTTATTACGCCTACGGCAAGACGGCTGTGCCATTAGTAAATGGGGCGGCCTCCTTTGTCATCTATAACAATGGGACCGTAAACATCGTCAATTGGGGACGAGATCAGAAGATGGCGCCCAACGTCGCAGTGGTACGTCAGAATCTCCAACTGATCGTGGACGGGGGTAAGGTAAACCCTGCTGTGTATTCACAGAACTACCTGCAGTGGGGTCAGACCGTGGGCAATGCGGTCCTCGTGTGGCGGTCGGGTGCAGGAATAACTGCAAATGGGGCAGTCGTATATGCAGCTGGCCCCGGCCTGTCTGTGGCCTCGCTCGCCGAACTTCTCGTGCGTGCTGGAGCAGTAAGGGGTATGGAGCTGGATATCAACTCAACCTGGGTCGACTACTTCTACTTCAACCAGCAGCCCGGCACACCAGCAAGTGCAGCAAGTGGAACCCGCCTAGTGTATAACATGGAGCGTCCGCCGCAACGGTACTTCGAAGGGACCGCCAGAGATTTCGTCGCAGTATTTGCGAGGCCAGCACCGCTTAGCTACCGGTGATCTGATAGGTATGCCAGCTATAGCCCACATCTGAGGCTCTGCGCTGGGCCAATGTAGGCTGCCTGCTGGCGGCCCTATGCATTTGGCCTGGGGACTCTAGCTTGCCGGCGCCGTGTGGGTGGACTGGTCTTCAGAGGTGAGCCCAGTTCCGCGTCGTGGCAAAAGTAGCGAGGCGAGCCCCGCAGCCAGAAACAGGGTCATCTCATAGATCGTTCCATACTTGATGCTCCTAGTGAAGTCCACAGATTCTGCAACTTGGGCATCCTTCAGTAGGAAACCGAGAATGATCGGCTTTTGGAGCTCTGGAATCGACAGTGACTGTACATAGTTCCCGAGATCGGCACAAGCCACGGGATTGACAGTCGGGTCCCTTTCTGTGGCTCTGGCCACCACGCACGAACTGAACTGCCGTATCAGGTTCCCATTCTGGGGGGCAGTCGTGCTGAATGGGGCCAACTGTCGTCTGATGGCCGGGGCTACGTAGTTAGTGGCGTATTGGGCGCTTGCGGCAAGCAACGAGAAGTAGATGAGTCCTAGGATCCCAATTCCGAGTGCCCCGGCGAGCTGTTGGACTGACAGTAGTGCCCCAGATGCAACCCCGGCACGTCTACGGCTCACGCCGGAGAGCACTACGGTGTTCACGCTTGGCTCGAAGATTCCAAATCCAGCTCCAGCGAGAACTAGGGCCGGAGCTACCACGAACCCATCCACCGAAGCCCCCCGGATCTGGAAGAGCACGAAGAGTAGGACCATCGCAGCTGTGAGTATGGATGATCCGAGGAGCAGCGCGAACTTGCCGAGTCTTCGGGAGATTCGGTAGGAGAAGGCCGACAGGACAGCGGCACCAGCGGCATATGGCAACGTGGTCAGACCGGCGTAGAGAGGTGAGAGGTTCTGTCCTAATTGGAGATACAGGGTGAATGCAAAAAGGAAAGGCGAAATGGCCATGAAGAAGATGACAGTCAAGACGATTCCTCGCCGGAAGACCGCTGTGGAGATCAGTTCACCTGGGAGAAGTACTTCAAGTCCCCTAGTTGAGCGGTACCTTTCGCGGAGAATGAACGCTATTAGCGGTATTGGTGAGCCAATCAGAATTAAAACCAGCCAGAGTGGCCAACCGGACTCCCGCCCGTACGCCAATGGAAAGACCAAAGCCGCCGTGAAGAGCCCGAAGAGTGCTGCGCCAAGGTAGTCGACATCGACGCGTGCGGGGGACACCGTTCGTCTCAGAAGCAAGACCCCCCCCACAAGTGCGACTATGCCGATCGGGAGATTGACCAGAAATATGCTGCGCCAGCCGACGCCGAAGGGATTTAGGTGGAGGAGGATACCTGAAGTGGCAGGTCCAACTAGATATGCAACTCCAGCTACTGCACCGTAGATGGCCAGGAGTTTGGAGCGCAACGAGGGTGGAAACTCTAACTGGATGTGGGTGAGAACCTGAGGGAACATCGTCGCAGATGCCGCTCCTTGCAGCAGTCGGAATCCCACTAGTTCGACCTGATTCTCTGACATCGCACAGCCGAGCGAACTGATCGTGAATCCAAACATCCCTATGAGGAATATCTGCTTTGGTCCGAATCGATCGCCCAACTTCGTCGCAAGCATTAAGAACGCGGCGAAGGTCATCTGGTAGCCAGCGATGATGAGTTCTGCGGATGCGAAGTTTGTATTGAGCTGCGACTGAATTGATGGGATCGCAATGTTGACGATGTTTATGTCAACGAGTTGTACAAACGTGGCACAGAGAAGGACCGCGAGGGCCCCCCAATCTGCTGGACTCATTTTTGGGCTGCGTGCGTTGGATTCCACTTGAACTGAAAACCTACCAGTTGGTGTCGCTTAGGGGGTGGTGGGATCCAAACTGCACCGGCAGCTGAACTTAGGTATTCGGCTGTCCGAAGACAAGTTCTGCTTTTTTCAGCCGGCGAGGACCTTTTTGATACCTAAGTCCAGAGTGTTCCATGGAAGCGTTGCACACTTAATCCTTACTGGGAACTTGACAACTCCCTGAAGGGCGGCGAGTTCACCGAACTCGTCCAGCGATACCTCGGCGTTGGGATCGGCCTTGGACCCATCGGACTCCTCTAGGGACATCATCACCTTGAAACGATGGATAAGTTCATCCACTTCCTCGATGGTTCGGCCCTTGACCGCAGTGGTCATCATCGAAGCGGAAGAACGGGAAATGGAGCATCCCTGTCCACCGATCTTGATGTCCTTTACCTTGCCGTCGCCTATCTCTACGTATACGATTACCTCGTCGCCACAGAGTGGATTGTGTCCTTCCTCCGCGTGGGCGGGAGGGACTGGCAACTCCCCCTGATTGCGCGGATTCTTGTAGTGGTCGAGGATTATCTCGCGGTAGAGGTCTTCAAGTCCGTTCAACTTTGCTCCATTCCAAACTCGCTTAAACGTGAACTAGGCAAAAAACGCCTGGGCCTTCGCAAGCGCCTCAATAAGGGCATCCACGTCCTTGGTGTCGTTGTAGAGATAGAAAGATGCGCGGGCGGTTGCCCCAACGCCTAACTTCTTCATAAGCGGCTTGGCACAGTGGTGACCCGCCCTTACGCAGACGTCGTATTCGTCCAGAACCTGTGAGAGGTCGTGAGGGTGGACTCCCTCCATCTCGATCGAAAGCAGGCCTCCTCGCAGTGCGGGATCCTGGGGGCCGTGTATCTTGATAGTCGAGCCGAACCGTTCAGCTATACGCATCATGGCATACTCCACTAGCACGTGATCGTGCTGGTGAATGTTCTCCATTCCGATGCCTTTAAGATAACGGACGGCCTCGCCAAGTCCAATTGCCTCGGCGATCGGGGGAGTGCCGGCTTCAAACTTATATGGAATGACGTTGGGACTGTAACCACCAAGTCGGACATCTTCGATCATGTCCCCACCACCCAAGAACGGCATCATCAGGTCGAGTATCGACTCTTTTGCCCAGAGAGCACCGATGCCCGTTGGCCCGAGCATCTTATGGCCAGTTAATGCCATCAGGTCAATGCCCAGTTCTTCTACATTGGTCGGCATGTGGGGAACGTGCTGAGCGCCGTCTGCAACAAGCAGTGCTCCGGCTGAGTGCGCAGCTCGAGCTAGGTCAGCCACCGGGTTGATGGTTCCGAGTACATTTCCAATCATCGTCACGCCGAGTATTGAGGCGCCATCGAGAAGTCGATCCAGGTCGGTGAGGTCCAAGATGCCCTGCGAGTCGAACGGTATATATCTGATCTCGAAGCCGATCTGCTCTTTGAGGATCATCCACGGAACCAGATTCGCGTGGTGCTCCATCTCTGTGAGCACAATTGCGGAGTCCTTGGTGAGGATCTTCCGACCAAGACCCTGGGAGACCAGGTTTAGCGCTTCGGTGGCGTTCTTGGTGAAGACTATCTCCCGTTCTGGATTCGGTGCCCCAATGAATTCACCTAGCTCCACCCGGGCCTGTTCGTAGAGTCTGGTGGCCTCCTCTGCGATCCGGTAGACACCACGATGCACGTTTGCATGGGTGGTCGAGTAGTACCTGTCCATAGCCTCGAGTACTTGTCTGGGCCTCTGGGACGATGCGCCGGAGTCCAAGTAGACGAGTCGGTTGTCAGCTGGCCTGTCGAAAATTGGAAAGTCCTTGCGGATCTCATCGACCGATACGTTGCCGACGGAGTCGTTGCTTGTTGAGGGGGTGCTCAAATTTTCCACTTCCCGTAACCTTCCGCCTCGAGCACTTGCGACAGTTCAGGTCCGCCTGTCTCGACGATCCGACCATCGATCATAATGTGGACCTTGTCCACGCTCAGTAGGTCGAGAATCCTCTGATAGTGGGTGACGAGGACGATGCCGATGGTGGGTTTTTGTTTTCTTACCTCTTCGATCCCGCGTGCCACAACGTTAAGAGCGTCGATGTCCAAGCCAGAGTCCGTCTCGTCGAGGATTGCGACTTCAGGCTCAAGAAGTGCCATCTGCAGAATCTCGTTGCGCTTCTTCTCTCCACCGGAAAATCCCTGATTGAGATGCCTCTGGGCGAAAGATGGATCCATGCCGAGGCGGTCCATCCACTCCATCAGGGAGAATCGAACTTCAAGGGCTGAGACCTCAGTTCCTTTTCTGGCGGACATGGCCTGGCGGAGAAACTGAATAACAGAGACTCCCGAGATCTCTTCTGGGTACTGGAAAGCGAGGAAGATGCCCGCCTTGGCTCGCACGTCGGTGGGCCAGTCAGTCACATCCTCACCTCTCAGTCTTACGCGGCCCTTGGAGACCACGTAACTTGGACTTGCCATCAGAGTGGACGCGAGTGTGGTCTTGCCTGACCCGTTTGGCCCCATTATGACATGGAGTTCGCCTTCGTTTACGGTAAGGTTCAGGCCCTTGAGGATCTCGGTTCCATCGCCGGAGGCGCGGAGATCCTCGATCTCAAACAGATTTGAATTCATCCGGACATCCTATTAGCACTATCTGTGTAGTGGAAACACTTTTCACCTGCGAACGATGCCATTACAGACAGAAGATTGTCAAAGTTGGCCTCCAGGATCCGGCCAATTGTCAGAGTTGGTCGGTTACGGAGTCCAGTGGCTTGCTAGGTCAGTTATATCCGGCACCTGAACAGCTACCGGAAGCGAACTGTCCGTCCTTGTGCCGATGTAGAGCCATCCAACTATGTGGTCAGTACTCGAGAGCCCGAACTCTTGCTTGATCTTCTCGTCATAGCTGATATCTCCCGTCCTCCACATCGAGCCGTACCCCATAGAGGTCGCCGCCAGGAGGATGTTCTCTGCAGCAGCTGCGGCCGTTGCGAACTGCTCGATTTCGGGAATGCGCGAGCTGGTGTCGATCTTTGCAGCAACCACTATTACCAGTGGAGCTCTCCTGAGCTTGGTGCGCTCCTTCTGGAGCTGTCCTTCCGTTGGTGACATTCCTGCTAGTGCCAACCGTGCCGTAAGGCGTTCGGCGAGGATTGATCCGAAGGCATCTAGGGAATCGCCGGACAGAATGATGAATCTGAAGGGGCGTAGTCGGTCGTGATCTGGTGCAATGGACCCCGCCTCGAGCAGCGCGGTCAGTTCGCTCTGGTTTGGAGCTGGTTCGACGAGCCTACCGATCGACCTCCGTCCCCAGATTGTGTCGAGGGTCTGATTTCCGTCTTGGCTCCCGAAGGACAGTGATTGAATATTGGCGCTCATCGCTACACGCTAGTTGGAGCGTTGGCCACTCCGCTTGAGTTTCACCAGCCTCGATCGATCCAGGTCTGAAGGTTGGGTGACTCATCGCCGAGGGTCGAGGTGGTCCCATGACCCGGAAGGATCAAAGTTTCATCAGGGAAATTTGAGAATATCTCATTCTCAATGGATCTGATTATCGTTGGGAAATCTCCGCCCTCGAACTTGGTAGATCCTGGCCCTCCGGGGAACAATGTGTCCCCTGTGAAAAGGACAGGGTAGCCCTCGGGGGCGAAACAAAAACTTCCAGGTGTATGGCCCGGAGTCCAGATCTGAGTCATACGGATTCTTCCGAATGTGATCGGCTCCATGTGGCTGAGCAAGAGATCGTAGCTCGGAAGCATCATTGCATCCTCGCTGGAGACCATCACTTCGAATCCTGCCTCTCTCATCTGGGTAACTGCCCCAATGTGGTCCCAATGGCCATGTGTCTCAATTACTCGAGTTACTCCCAGTTCGGTGGCGAGTTGGAGGAGCCTATCGTGCTCATTCGCTGCATCGATCAAGACCGACTCGCCAGTCTCTTTGCAGCGAACAACGTACACATTGTTATCTACGGGTCCAACGACAACCTTGTATATCAGTAGTCCACCAAAGTCGTACTCGGGAGTGAAATCTGTTTTTGGCATCCGTGTGGTATCTTTTCAGACTGTTGACGAGAGTTTGTAAAACCTAAGCTAGCCGAGTCGGTTGGCGGTAGCCCTTGTCGTTTGTATGGGACGTTAAGAATCGGAGGCGAGATGAACTTTGCATTCAGCGAGGAGCAGGACGAACTGCGCAGATCAGTCCGCAAGTTCCTAGAAGATAAGTCGCCGATCTCTGAGGTGCGCAAGCGGATGGAGTCGCAGTCCGGTTTCGACCCGGAGGTATGGACTCAGGCAACCCAGCAGCTCGGCCTAGCCGGAATATCGATTCCCGAAGAGTACGGCGGACTCGGCTTTACAAATATTGAACTCGGAATTGTTCTCGAAGAGATGGGTAGGGCACTCTTCTGCGCCCCTTATTTCTCTTCGGTAGTCCTCGGTGCAAATGCGCTTTTAGCATCGGGCGACAAGGAGGCGATGGCCGCCCATCTCCCCGGAATCGCTTCGGGGGACTCCCGTTACACAGTTGCGATGTATGAGTCTGCGGCAGGCTTCGATATCTCGGGAACCGCTACCACGGCAGTGCCATCTGGAGGCGTTTTCCGAATAAGTGGACGCAAGGATTATGTGATCGATGGAGCTACTGCCTCCGACTTCCTCGTCTTTGCTAAGGCGGAGGATGGTCTGAGTCTTTTCCACGTAAAGAGGTCCGACTCTACGAGGTCGACTTGGCATGAAACGATGGACCAGACGAGGAAGCTTGCATCTGTCGAGTTTGAAGCCGCAGAAGGTTCGCTAGTTGGGACCCTCGGCCAAGGTGCCGAAACCTACAAGCAGCTTATCGACATAGCATGTGCCGCGTTAAGTGCGGAGATGGTAGGCGGTGCCCAGAGTTGTCTCGACATGTCCGTCGAGTACGCGAAGGTGAGAATACAGTTTGGTCGACCTATCGGGTCGTTCCAGGCCATAAAGCACAAGTGTGCCGACATGCTGGTCGAGGTGGAGTCCGCAAAATCCGCTGCCTACTATGCCATGTGGGCGGCAGCTAATGACGCCGCCGAGCTGAACATTGCAGCGCCATTGGCTAAGTCGTTCTGCTCCGATGCGTACTTCATGGTTGCTGCCGAGAACATCCAGATCCATGGAGGTATCGGGTTCACCTGGGAGCACGATGCCCACCTCTACTTCAAGAGGGCGAAGTCGTCGCAATTGATGTTTGGCAGCCCTTCTAATTTCCGAGAAGAGCTAGCGCAGAGGATAGGTCTCTGAAACTTTCAGGGGTCTCCGAGCCACTTTGAGCAGCCAACTCGGCGGGGATGTCGGACCCCGGTCGTCACATCCAATGTCCTGCTTTAGATCTAAGCTGATTTCTAGGCTGCAAGTCTTTGCGGACATTGTCGGTGAATCAGGTGATTCCTGTAGTGGTTGTGGCAGGGCAACGGTTCGCTAAAGGTGCGACGGGGCGGCTAGGACTGGAGCTCGCTTGTTCCGAACCAGCCGCCAACCGGCGGCCATTTTACAATTCAATTGGGGGGCGCCAGTCTGTCGGTCGTCGACCAGTGTCGTGCATCTGTAGGTGGGTGAGGGCGGTGTCGGCTAGTTGCATCTCTTTTAGAGGCGTATCTACCCAAGACCGAGGTCAGCAATCGAGGCGCTAGCGAACTCGTCAAGATTCGCGACGGCAAGTTCGCCAAGGTCGAACCACTTGGTGCGCATTGGGGCGTCGCTGGAAAATCCCAGGATCGACGCGCTGAACACGGACGCTTCATAGGTGGTGTCGGCACCACATTCGTACAACACCTGGTAGGCGGGTCCGGCGAGGTAGGTCAGTAGCCTTCCAACCTCAATTTCCAATCCGCATTCGTCATGTGCGATCCTTCTCGCCGCGCTCACTGGGTCCTCACCTTGGCTAACTCCACCGCCGATGTGTGACCAGGGGCCGTTCGCCGTGGCAGAGGATGACGTAAGCAGAACATAGCCAGCCGCGTCTCGAATCAGTACTACCACCGCCGAGATCACCGTTGTTTGTGTGCCTTCAGGCATAACCACCAGCTCCCCATTTTGAGCTTAAAAAATGTATTGCCCAACTTGACTCCAAGGTCGGAGTTGAATCTGAAGGTGATCCGAAGGTTCCTTTCCAAAAATTGCACAGAGGTAATTAGGGCGACCATGCTTCAGTTGATTGATCTACGGTCCGATTCCTATTGTGCACCTCTACTAGGAGCTGACCGTCCATATGCCGGCTCGAGTTGGATCTGGTGCGTAGAACGTACTTTAACGAGGGCGGCAGTCGTGGACGCATCACAGGACCTTATATGGCAGGAGCTCGCCTCCCATGATGACAGGGAGTTGGCTGAAGAGCAACTTCTCGAGAGTTGGAAGCAGGGAGTGCTGACTTCCTCGGAGTTTGAGTTGCGCAAGGAGCGCTTGTATAAGACTCAATTTCTTGGCGAGGTGTTCTCGATATTGATTGTGGACAGCTCCAAACTGAGCGATGGCGGCATGCTTGGCAGGCATCTCATACTCATCAATGCTTTCGGACTTCTCGCGTTTGTGCTTCTATTGTTTGGCGCTGGAAGCGGGTCGGCAACGGCGCTGGTGTTCCTGCTGGCGACGGTCATGGCGGCATTCTTCCTTGATATTCTGCACATTCGTGCCAATACTCACTCCACGGAAAGATATGGTCGGCGCAGATAATATGGCCTTTGGGCCATTGTTGAAAATCGTGCGGGCTCTGTTGAACAGGGACACTTGATCTGAATCGAGACTCGATCGACTAGGTGTGTTGATCCGGGATTTTCTCGGCCTCAGCGTGCTGAGCAAAGTGCGACCCTTCTATCTGGGGTGGATCGGTGAGGTGTGTCGATCGGACAGTGAGCATCCACTGGAGCAGAAGTCGCTCGACCTGTCTATCAATAGGTGTACTAAGGCACTGTCTTGTAGAGTAGGTCAACCAATCGAGTCATCCAAAGAGATCGAGAAGTAGTAGGAGAATACGGGTTCGTCAACTTGGCAGGTGATTTGTCGGAGTTATGGCGTAGTAGGTGGCCGAGCTTTTTTGGCGTAATCGAGCAACTGGGTGCTGGATGAACTCGAAAGTGGATTCGCAGATTTTACGGTGGCACTCAACATTCTGGGTCAATTGTGACTTATTGAATACGTGTACTCCATAAGAGACGTCAACATTTTTGATCTGGCTAACTCGTGAGCCGATCAAGGCGCGCCGCCGATATCCTCGCAGCAGAGTTTGCTCAGTGGTATGAGGTCGAGTATCCGAGACTCCTTGCCTCGCTCCTATTGGTAACCGGTGATCTGGAGTTGTCCAAGGAGGTTGTAGACGAAGCTTTCTGTCGATCCTTGGCACACTGGTCTCGGATCAGTCGGTTTCCTTCTCCGGCGGGCTGGACATACAAGGTGGCGATCAACCTTTTTCGTCGAAGGATGCGGCGAATGAACCTTGAACGCAGACTCCTTTTGAAACTCCCTCCCCCGCAAAACATGCCGGCTCCGGCGGGCGAGATCTGGGCGATGGTCGGAGCACTTCCGGTTCGTCAGCGCGAGGTGATCGTGATGAGGTATGTGGCAGACATGAAGGAGACTGAGATCGCTGAAGTTCTGGGATTAACGAGAGGTTCGGTTTCCCGATCGCTTTCGGATGCGAGGGCAAGACTGGCCTTTTTGCTCAGCGATGATGAGTCAATTGGAAAGAGCAGGTGAATGAGTGTCGAGACTAGATGACCTTGTCGTAGAGCTCCAGCAGGTCGAGCTTGCTTCTGCTCCTTCGGTGGCCGAACTCAGGAGCCGGATTCGAACCCGAAGTAGGCGAAGGCGAGGTGTGGTACTAGGCGTTGTCGGGGTAGTGGCCGGCTCCGTAGGGTTGATCAACGCTCATGGAGATGGCTCCCCGACCCCAACCTTGAGTTCCCAGGTGACAGCGTTTGTATCGTCGGGACCTCCCCACCTACTAAATCATGCCATTAATTTCAGTTACCTTCCGAGTGGCTTTCGACTGTTATCGGACAGGCAGACCAGCGTGGTGACAGAGCCCGCAAGCTACACGCGCTCCATTACGTATGGAGGGCAGGTGGGCACCGAGCGCGCCTCCTTTACATTCACATTTACCCAGGGCATACTCAACCCGGATTTCACCTCACCACCGCCCGGAGGGATCGCGAATGCAAAGTTGAGCGTCAGAGCTGTAAACGGTCAAACTGCGCTGATGGAAGTTCTATCGAGTGCTCCTGTGGTAACCAAGGGAGTGGGGTTCGTCGGTGGAAGACGAACGACAACTATAGATGTGTTTTGCCCCGGATCTAGCGCATCAACTTACTGCAAAGTTGACCGGAGTAGTCAGGTAGGACCACCCGGACTGTTCAATTCGACAGCTTCCAGTGGGACTCCACAGATAGTTCTTCAGTGGCGGATGAGTCCCACTGTTGGTCTGCAACTCGATGGGAGCGGAATCAGTGCTTCCCGACTTGTCGACATAGCAGACGGAATCCGAATTGATATGGCCCGACAGAGCTGCATCAGCGACGGAAAAGCCTTGGAGGGCGGGCTGTGTTCGCCAGGAACCCACGCCTCACCGCCGATCAATACGCCGATGGTTCCACTCGGTGGTACCGAACTCGCCTATGGGAGCGTTTCTGGGAGCCCGTGGGTCTTTTCAGCAGCTGTCGAGCCCGGCAACGCCTGGATGGAGATAGTCTATGCCGACCAGGTGGTGACAGCGAGCGGCTCGAATCTGGCCCGTGCAAGTTTGAACTGGGACAATGCGCCTAACGGTCAGGAGTTTGTCTCGGGTATGGTTCCAACTTGGGTCACAAGCGTCTCAGTAAAGCTCGCTAGGAAGTCAGAAACGAGTCTCGTGCTCCCATCGTCCGTTTCGGGCTGGCATTTCTTCGTCTTGCCAATGGGAAGAACCACATCCAGCTGTAACGGAGTGTGCAACGATCCGATATCTGTCCTCTTCTACAAGGGTTCGACGGTTGTTGGAAAGGCGGACATGTCAACTACCGAGACGTCTTGGGGAGGCATACCATTGAAGAAGTCGGGTGAGTAACGCCGAGAACGCTTGGAATGTGTCCGGTCAGCGCGGCCACTATAGGGGCGAAAAGTTGAGTAGTCGTGGGGTCCGGCCGGGCAATAAATGCCTAACGCAGGCGATTGGACGTTACGTCATCCTCAGATACGTACAAACGGCGTGGGCGCAGCAGAACTAGCTCGTAGTGACTCCTACGGCCGTCGCTGGTAGTAAGCAGGTCAGTAGTTCTCTAAAGGATCTGGATGGGGGGTTCAACTTTGTCCTGGGATTGCCCGAGATGTCGATGCCCAAGCGGCAACTTCTCGACCAGGGTACTTCGGCGAATTTCCTTCCAAACTGCAGAATAGGGTTCATACTCCTCCCATCTCGCTGGTTGATTCGTTGTGGTGCCAACTCGTCAGCCAGGACTTTTGGGTAGGACTGCTTTCGATCTGTACTCATGATCCAGATGGATCGATCCTTCCCTGGGTCTGCATATGGTCAACTGACGTGATCATTGTTGAAGTTCGTACCGGATCGCGGGCCAGGGTATCAGGCGGATAACTTGGCCAGAGTTGAGGCGGCGGCCCGACTATGGTGGATACAGGATACCATTCAGGGTATAGTTTTCTTTGTACTTTAGAGGGAGTTCGGCTGATGGAAGCGATAGAGAAGTTCGTCGATGGTGACATTGCAACGGTAGAGCCCAGGGTGAGGGAAGAACTCGTGAAAAGGGGTTTTGGAGTTCTGACCGAGATCGACGTGGCCGCGACACTGAAGGCGAAGATCGGTGTCGAAAGGAACCCCCTCAAGATTCTTGGAGCCTGCAATCCAGGTTTTGCAAACCGGGCGTTGGAGGCAGATCCCACGGTTGCCCTCATGATGCCCTGCAACGTGGTGCTGTCGCAAGAGGGAAATCAGGTGAGGATATCGGCCGTTGACCCGACAATGATGATGGATTCGCCCGGCATGAAAGCTCTCGCCGACGAGGCAGTGGAGCTGCTTCGGGCTGCGGTATCCGCGGTATGAACCCATACCCGGGGGTCAACCTCCCCTGGGCGCGATTCGTTGAAGAACTGGATCACATTTCGAAGTCAAGAGCCATCTGGTTGGATGTCAATAGGTGACCGACAGCCTAAAGATGCGGTTGTAGGAGGCTAGGTAGAAGTGACAGAAGAGTTGGACCATCGGCATCACCAGGTTCTTGAGGACCTTTCTGCTCCGGCCAAGGAGTTGAGGTCCTACATTCCCGACGTCTACAAGGGATTCGCGGAGATGAGCAAGGGAGCCATGGCTGAAGGCGTTCTCTCTGCAGCGGTCAAAGAGGCCCTGGCAATAGCGATATCTGTAGCCAACCAGTGTGATGGATGTATTGCCTCACATGCCAGATCTGCTGCCCGAAAGGGAACGACCAATGAACAGGTTGCTGAGGCAATCGGAGTGGCGATCCTGCTCACCGGCGGACCCGGGACGGTCTATGGACCAAGAGCGTACGAAGCGTTTGTGGAGTTCAAGGCAGAATACGACGCAAAGCGGCCCCAAGTACCTAGTTCAGCCGCACCGCCCACTCAGCCTTAGAGGCGTTCAGCCAGATTGCTAACTATTAGCTGGGCAGGATTGCACAGCTTCAGTATGTAAAGAGCTCTATATCCACAGGAGTCCTCGATCTCATTGAGTGCGAATCCCGATTCACACTCAATGAGATCGACTGCGTAATTTCCTGGGCCGAGGCTCTCGAACATGGCATCAGCGATCAACACTTCAGCTTTGGTTGGCTCGTAAGGATTCACGACCCCGCCGAGTGAGATATTTGATCTGAACTCTGACGGTGAAGTAGCCGATCTTTGCACCCAGAATCTGGCTCCGGTGGCGAAGATGTAACAGCGATGATCGGTCGAACCTCTGCTGTTGAAACGTTGGACCAGTACCGGCTCTTCTGGTGTCGCGTTACACACCAACTCCTCATTGAAACTGCTTGTCATGCTGACTTGTGCGCCACCGTGACCGCCGACGGCCTTGGTTACGACGGGGCCATCGAGAGGGGGACTTAGATGTCCAGATGGTCCGTAGTAGACCAGCGAATCCATCGTAGGTATGCCGAGTCTGTCTGCGAGCGCGAGCGTAAGTGCCTTGTTGTTCCCGATCCTGGAGATCGATGATCGGTTGAAACAGGGTATGCCAAGGGACTCTAATACTTCTGTCGCGCCGTCACTGAAGCTCCTGTTGATGACGAAATCTGGCAGCTCGATTGCGGCTGAATCGATTCTGAAGTTAAGCGACTCAAGTGGCACCAGTCGAACCTTGAGATTGTGATTTGCGAGCTGGCTAGTCAGCTGTTCAATGAAGAAGCGGTTCTTGGCGATATCCTCATTCCGGTAGAGTAACCAGCCCGGTCTTGCCGAGGTACTCACGGCGACCGGTCGAAATTGAAGAAGTGAGTCTGGAGTTCTTTGATCAGAATTCCGGCGCAGTCGATCCCCGTAATCTCGCTGAGTCTTGACACGTGCGCGTTTGAATTCACTTCACAGACTAGGCGTGAGTCTTCGGGCCCAACTAAGAGATCTACACCCGCATAGAACGCCCCGACCGCATCGGCCGCCGCGATTGCCAAATTGGACTCGAGCTCGGATGGCTTGATCGATTCGCCGATACCACCCTGGGTCAGGTTCGCCTGGAGTCGGCCATCAGTGCTCTGCTGACGAAGTGCGGCTACGGTCCTTCCAGCTACTACGTGCACCCTAATTCCAACCCCGTGAGAGGTGGTGATCAACTCTTGGAGCAGCACCTCCTGAAGGTTTTCTGTATCTAAAAGGTCGAGAAGTTCTTCTGGATGGTTTGCGACGAAAACCTGGGCGCCGAACGACCCCTTGGCTGCCTTTACTACAAGTGGGTATCCCATCAGGTTTGCAACACGCAAAACTTGGTCGCGGTGGTGTGGCTGCCTTGGATATGGCCTTGCCAGGATGGCAGTTGTGGGGGCAGGTATTCCAGCCCTATTGAGAGAGCGGTGCATTGTCCGTTTATCAGCACACTGCTCTATGGTTGTGGCGGAATTGACTACCCGGACGCCGGCTTGTTCAAGTCCGTGGGCCGTCTCATGATCCTTGTCAAGGAAAAGGCAAACCTTTGGGGATCCCCATTGGGTCCAATTCTCTGATACCACCAAAGTTTCAGACCGTCCGGGGATGCATAGGTAGGCAAGATCTAGCGGCTGAACCAGCCGTGCGTCGATACCCAACTTCTCTGCAGCCAAGAGGTGCCGCGTCGCATGTTCGCTGAACTTGTCACCCAGTTCGACGTTTGAAACGATCCACATCTGCACATCTCGACACTATTCGGACCATCGAAATCTTGGCGATCGACTCGAAGGTTGCTAGGTCATAGCATCGAATAGAACAGGAGGGGTTACGTCTAGATGCGATTCTCTATCGAACACGAAGGGAGATCGCTGGACGCGCACCTTCACAGGTCACAAAACCAGGGGAAGATAAAGGGCAATCCGGTCGTGATAGCTACTTTCGGGGCGCCGGTCGGAAGTACGGTATCGGATCAAGGACATCTGGACGCAGAGTACGCGGAGCACCTCTCACTTCTGACGAGTTCTACCGTGGTTGCAGTTTCACTTTCCGGAGTGGGGGGGTCAACGGGAACATTTAGTCCGGCCGTCTGGGCCGAGGACCTTCAAGCCGCCACTCGGTTCGTGATCGGAGATGGCTTGGGCGAATCGGTGGTGCTCATCGGCTATGAGTTCGCAGCGCTTTCCGTCGTTGAAGCAGCAGCTGGTGTTCGAGAAGTGGTCGGAATTGCGAGCGTGGATCCGACGCTTTTCGTCTTCGAAGAGGAGTTTGACCATGCCGGCTACCTAGAACTGCTCAGGAATTTGAAGGTGAAGGTAGGGGACCTCGGAATCGAGTCATTCAAGCGGGAGCTAGATGAGATAGAACCTGAAAGGCTCGTCGGAGATATAGGTGCACGGCCCTGGATGATCATCACAGCCCAGGATCGTACGGCGTCAAACCTGAAGGTTTCGAGGGAACTCGTTGAGCTTGCGTCGGCGGCGGAACTACACAGGATCGCTGCGGTCGGGGATAACCTCAGGGCGGATCCTCGGGTAATGGCCATACTGCTCGGATGGATTGAGAGGGCGGTCTAAAGGTCGGAACTTATCCAAGCTTGTCCAGCGAAGCATCCAACGCCGACCTGAGTGCTCGGGCCGCGTTCTCGGGGTGGTCGGACTGAGTGAGGTATCTGACAACAACTAAGCCGCGGGCCCCGAGCGAGACGAGCTGAGGTATCGTATCTGGCGTAACGCCACCGGTGACGAAAAATGGCTTCTGCGAGTATTGTCCGGCATATCTCAGGTACTCAAGGGTGGTTCCTGGCCTACCGGGTTTGGTTGGGGTAGCGACGATGGGACCTACGGAGAGGTAGTCGACCTGCTCGGTATTCCCCTCTTCGAGCTCCACCGGTGAATGTGTGGAGAGGCCGACTATCGACCCCTTCGGCAGAATCCGTCTGGCCAGCTGGATCGGTGCATCGTCCTGGCCAAGGTGTACCCCGTCCGCCTCCACCTCCAAGGCGAGGTCGACCCTGTCATTCAGGATGAACGGTTTGCCAAGATCGTGGCATACCTTTCGAACTAGTCGCGAATATGCGATTATCGACTTTGCATCTGCATCTTTGTCTCTAAGTTGGACTAGATCAACACCACCGTTGATGCAGGCGGCGACGAACTTTTCCAGATTGTCAACGATTGGTAAGCA
Source organism: Acidimicrobiaceae bacterium (assembly GCA_013044385.1). Lineage (GTDB taxonomy): Bacteria > Actinomycetota > Acidimicrobiia > Acidimicrobiales > Acidimicrobiaceae > JABEUN01. The sequence goes on along the minus strand of JABEUN010000080.1, from coordinate 24,766 downwards.
GAGGTAGATCAGTCCTGATTCGTAACCCTCTAGAACTCCGCTCAATGGGGAACCTTGGCCGCCTTCATTTCGGCCTTGTAGGCCCTAACTTTTGCGAGTCCGTCAGGTCCATCGACGTCAGCCACAGACATGAAGGTTCCGGGTTGACCGAACGGGTCGGCCGCCGCCTCCCAGCCTGCTGGGCGGACTCCCAGCCGTTTGGCGAGCAGCGCCAGGAAGATCTTGGCCTTCATGGTACCGAAGCCAGGGAGTCCTTCGAGCCTGTCCAGCAGCTCCTCACCAGACAGTGCAGTCTGCCAGATCTGCGAGGCGTCTCCGTCATATGCTTCGGATACGATCTCGCACAGTCCCCAGACGCGCTCCGCCATCGCTTTAGGGAATCGGTGTAGAGCAGGCTTCGAGGAGAAGGCGGATTCCAGCTCCTCTGGCGGTAGGTTGACGATCGCAGCTGCTTCTAGAGGAACCGGTATTCGGTTCTTCAACATAAGGGGCGCAGAGAATGCCCGCTCCATAGGGATCTGTTGGTCCAATACCATGCCGATGAGCAGAGCAAGTGGGCTCTGCTCTAGGAGTCCGTCAGCTTCGGGGTCACCTGATAAGTGCAGCCTGTTTACAGCCACTTGCAGACACCTCTTTAAGTCATCGATCTGGCCTAAGCGCAGGTCGTAAGTGTACTGGTACACCCTAATGGCTCTCTTGACAAATGCTTGTCCCGGTATTAGGGCTACTGATTGCGACTCTATCGATGTAGCTCACACGTAGTCGATTTTGGAGCGGGTAGAAAGTTTGTTTTATTCATTAGATGACTCCACAATCATCGCGGTAGCTGGTCCGTCGACTGTTTGGTCGGCTCTGGACTACTTCCCTGAACGCCGGTTACAAGGCGCTTCATCAGACTCATGAGGGTTTCGATCTCATCGTCGCTGAGCACGGAGAAGAGTGCATTATTCATGTTTACAGACTTCTCGGCCATGTCTCGGTGGGTAGCGACACCTTGATCGGTGATGGAGATGATCCAGCGTCGCCTGTCCGATGGGTCTCGATCGCGAGATATGAGGCCCCTTTTGGCCATTCTGACGGCCAGTTCAGCCATCGTCGCTCGGTCGAGGAACGCGAGCTGCCCGAGTGTGGTCTGATCAAGCCCGCGATTCTCGATCAGGCAGTTCAAAACTGCAAACTGTGCAGAGGTGACAGATGAGGATACCTGGATAGACCAGTTGGCAGCCGAGATCTGCTGTAACCGCCGAAGGAGGTGTCCCGGTGTGTTCTCGAGATCGAGTCGCTCCAATTTTCCTTCCAAAACCTTGCTTGTGGACTCATCATCGTAGCCGTCGCCTTCGACCGGGTCACTTTGGTTGACAGCAAATGGAGTGTTGCGCAGCTGTGCGATAGGTGATATCTTCAAAATGGTACTCCGTATACGGAGCATTATGGGTCCTAGGAGGCGTTGCTTCCTGCTGGGGATCGGGGAGGGGGCCATGTGGCAGATTCAGTGGTCAAAAATGCTTGGTACGTGGCGGCGTGGAGTTCTGATGTAACTCGTGAGCCTTTCGCCCGAACCATCTGTGGCGAGCCACTCGTCTTTTTTAGAGATCTTGAGGGATCGATTATCACCTTGGCGGATCGCTGCGTACATCGCAGATATCCCTTATGCCTCGGCAAGGTCAAAGGGGACGCGATCGAATGCGGTTACCACGGTTTCACCTACGACCGAACAGGTACCTGCATCTCAGTTCCAGGCCAGGACAACATACCTCGTACAGCCCGAGTTCGCGCGTATCCTACGGTGGAGCAAGTGCCGTGGATTTGGGTTTGGATAGGAGACGAGGATCTGGCTGCGTCGACTCCAGTTCCGCAGCATCCTTGGCTGTCAGATCCCAAATGGACCTGGATAGGAGAGATGGCTCGAATCGACTGCAGGTACGGTCTGTTGATGGACAATCTCATGGATCTGTCTCATGAGACATACCTGCACGCCGGGTATATCGGCACTCCGGAGGTTGCCCAAACACCGATCGAATCCTCGGTGGACCCTGAGGCAGGTTTGGTCAGAGTTAATCGCCACATGGAATCGGTCGAGTGTCCTCCATTCTACGAAAAGTCGACTGGAATTTCGGGAAGGATAGACAGGTGGCAGGACATCGAGTACGCGCCTCCCTGCCTGTACGTCCTGCATTCCCGGATAGCTCCAGAGGGTGTTTTGCCCGAGGAGGACGGATCTGACCATCAGGCGGCGCATATGAAAATCCTCTACGCAGTCACTCCTGAGACAGAGAATTCGACATGGGATTTCTACGCCGTTGCAAGGGACTTCGCACTAGACGACGAGGGAGTGAGCCAGTTCCTGCTTGACATGCAGAATGTCGTCGTGCAACAGGATGTGGACGCTTTGAACGTCCTCGAGAAGGTCATCGAGGGTGAGGGCGACAAGATGCGGGAACTCAGCATCAAGATCGACTCAGGTGGTCTCGCCGTCAGACAGATGCTGAGGAAACTGAGAGAGGCACAGAACTCCTAGGTCCGATGAGTGAACAGAGGCCACTTCACCTGCGCATTCAGTGTGTGCAATGGGAGGCGGAGGGAGTGGTCTCACTCCACTTTGTCGACCCTGACGGATCGGATCTTCCTGCATGGGAGCCCGGCGCTCACCTCGATCTGGTGCTGCCGTCGGGGCTTGTAAGACAGTACTCCCTCTGTGGTCGAGCCGCGGACAGGAAGTCATATCGGGTTGCGATCTTGTTGGAGGAGAAGGGGAGGGGTGGCTCACAAGAGGTGCATGGGACCGGACTAGTCGGTCGGGTTCTCGAAGCTCATGGACCAAAGAATCATTTCGAACTCGCCGATGCCGAGAGCTATCTGTTCTTGGCGGGTGGTATCGGCATAACGCCGATACTGCCGATGATCGAACGTGCGGTTGACCTGGGCATACCTTGGAAGCTGAGCTACGGAGCCAAGAGTTCGGCGCACATGTCGTTCCTTGGGCAACTCGGCGAGATGAAAGGTGGGGAGCTGGATCTGGTACCCCAAGACGTTAGAGGGCTGATGGACATCAGATCTATTCTTGCTGATGCGGACCCGAACGCGTTGGTGTACGGGTGTGGACCTGAGCCGATGTTGCATGCATTGGAGGAGATAACGGACTCCTTCGGGATGCGTTCACGTCTGAGACTGGAGCGCTTCGGAGCAGTCACTAAGAGGATTGACCCTGAAACTGGTTATAGGGACACTGGATTCGAGGTCGAGCTGAGGTCATCAGGCATCGTTCTTTACGTGCCACCAGACAGGTCGGTACTCTCTGTCGTCCGCGATGTTCTACCTGACGTCCTATCCTCCTGCGAGGAGGGTTACTGCGGTACCTGCGAAACGTTGGTGTTGTCGGGGACACCGGACCACAGAGATTCGATTCTGTCTGATGCCGAGCACTCTGGCGGGGAGATAATGATGATCTGCGTAAGTCGCTCCCGTTCGGACAGACTGGTTCTCGATCTATAGATAGCCCATCTGCGCTGTAAGGTGACCAACAAAGCCTTCTGGGGGCCGATCAGGCTTTTAGGTCCGACTCTATGAGCGCTGCAGTTCGAAGTAGCTGGGGAAGGAAGTCCGAACTCAACTCCTCGGTCGTGACCCTTGCGGCCTGGGCCGATATGTTGATTGCGGCGATGGTGGCCCCCTTGGCGTCTTTGATCGGAACGGCGATCGACCTGAGCCCGTCCTCAAGTTCTTGGTCGGTGATCGCGTATCCATCCGTACGGGTAGTTTCGATGATCCGTCGCAACTTGTCTGGGTCGATAACTGTGCGCTCCGTCAATTTTCGCAGTGCCGTAGTTTCGAGGTAGTTTGCCAAGTCGGAGCTGGACAGGCCCGACAGTAGGGCTCTACCAAGCGATGTCGCATACGCAGGAAATCTCGTACCGACGGAGATCGCAACGGTCATTATGCGCTTAGTCGGCACCCGAACTACGTACACGACGTCAGATCGGTCAAGCACCGCCACGGACGAGGATTCGTGGGTGAGGGCAACCAGTTCCTCTATGTGTGGTTGGGCTATGTCGGGAAGGGTCAGACTGGACAGGTAAGCGTATCCAAGTTCCAGAACCCTGGGGCGGAGCGAGTAGTGCTTACCGTCGGACTTCGCATAGTCCAGTTCAACCAAGGTCAAAAGTAGCCGCCTAGCCGACGCCCTTGTCAATCCGGTTGCTCTGGCTACATCCGACAGAGTCATCGATTTGTGATCGGGCCCGAAGGCTCTTATGACGTCGAGCCCCTTCGAGAGCGATTGAACGAAGTCGTCGGGATTCATCTGTGCTTTTTCCACCAGGCCCCTTCGTCTCCGTCCCAGCTTGCCAAAGTAGTGGGCACGCGGAGTGGTGCCGCTCTGAAAACGTCAGAAGGACCAATACAACACGGCAGAACGCACTCCGGAGAAAAGCAATCTTCCTGAAGGTGCTTGACAGCTCGCCTCCTGTTGACCATAATTGTTCGGTATTCGTATAGATGTTCGGATATCGCACAGACTCGATGGGGGTATTGGGTCCGATGCGAAGGGTTCACTTACTTTTGGGGGGAATGTGACACAGAACAACGTTCGAGAGGCGATCTCACGACGTACCCTGTTGAAGGGGATTGCCGGGGGTGCAGCGACACTAGTTGGTGGAGAGATACTCGCAGCTTGCGGAGCAACCGCACTGAAGGGCACTGGCGGGAGTTCGAACGCCGGTGTTATCAATATTGGATATGTGAGCCCGCAGACTGGTGCATTGGCAGGATTCGCCACACCCGACAACTTCATCCTCAAGCTGATCCGAGAGAGCGCAGCCTTCTCCAAGGGGATAACGAAGGGAGGCAAGACCTACCACTTCAACATCATCGAAGCTGACAGTCAATCAGATCCCAATCGCGCCTCCGAAGTGACTAAGAACCTAATCCTGCAGAACCACGTTGACCTGGTTGTTACGTCGTCAGCTCCCGAGACTGCCAACCCAGTTGCGGACGTCTGCGAGGCGCAAGGCGTGCCATGTGTAGCTACGGTGGTGCCTTGGGAGGCTTGGTACTTCGGCAGGGGTGCCAAACCAGGAACGACATTCACCTACACGACGATGTTCTTCTTCGGAACCGCAGAGTTCGGCAAGTGCTTCGAGCCGATGTGGAACAGGATCCATTCGCAGCTCAATACCGACAAGGTGATCGCGTGCATGTGGCCGAACGATTCTGATGGAAACGCTTTTCGCGCAAGCTGGCCAGCGCTGATCAAGCAGGCCGGTTACACCTATGTAGATGGTGGTGCCTACCAAGATGGCCAGACCGACTACACCACGATGATCTCGCAGTTCAAGGCGGCCAACTGTGATTACTATACCAACGCCCCGCTACCTCCAGACTTCAATACCTTCTGGAAGCAGGCGAGTCAGCAAGGTTTCAAGCCGAAGTTGGCGACGGTTGCAAAAGTCCTGCTCTTCCCTGCAGATACCGTTGCGCTCGGTTCTCTTGTGAACAACATTGCAACCGATGCTTGGTGGACGCCGTACCATCCATACCGTTCATCGCTCGATGGGAGCAGCGCAAAGGCACTAGCCGACAGCTTCCAGACATCAACTGGACAGCAGTGGACCCAGAGCCTCGGTTCCACCTACTCGCTGTTCGAGGTAGCTTTCGAAGCGTTCAAGTCCGCCTCGGACCCACACGATGCCAAGGAGGTCGCGGCCCAATTGAGGAATATGAGCCTGCAGAGTATCTGTGGCCCCCTCAACTTCGCTGCCGGACCAGTGCCGGGCGTAGCGATAATCGAACCCGTCGGTGTTCAGTGGAAGCCCGGCAAGGACTACCCGTGGTCGATGTATGTCGTCGACAATTCGGCCAACTCCGCAGTTCCGATCAACGGAACGTTGGAGCCCACTAACACCTGATGGAATCGGCTAGACCCCTTTTGGAACTCAAGTCCATATCTAAGAGATTCAGTGGCGTCATCGTGGCAGACGATCTCTCTTTCACAGTCGGCGTAGGCGAGTCTTTGGGGATTGTTGGTCCGAACGGTGCGGGAAAGACGACATTATTTGGAATGATCGGCGGAGATATCAAGGCGGACCGGGGGGAGGTTCGCCTTGACACACGTCTTCTGAACGGTATGGACTCGGCCGAGCGGGCTAGGGCGGGTATTGGACGCACTTATCAGGTGCCGCGGTCGTTCGAGCAGATGACCGTCTTTGAGAACGTGCTCGTCGCTGCCCAGCATGGAGCTGGCTTGCGTGGCAGGTCGGCTCATGAAATGGCACAGGGTGTAATTTCGGCCACTGGGCTACAGCGATCGATCAATCGTCCCGCAGGACGCCTTGGCCTTCTGGACAGGAAAAGGCTCGAGTTAGCGAAAGCTCTTGCGACCAGTCCTAAGGTTCTGCTGCTGGACGAGGTGGCTGGTGGACTGACGGATCCGGAAGTCGACGAACTCATCGGAGTGGTATCTGAGTCCCGTGGTGCAGGCGTCTCGATCATATGGATAGAACATGTCGTCAGGGCCCTCGTGGAGACTATGGAGAGGCTCATCTGCTTTGCAGGAGGCAGGATAGTTGGCGACGGAAGACCGCTCGATGTACTAGCGATGGATGCCGTCAGAGAACTGTTTCTTGGCTCTGAACCAGGAGATGAGCGATACCTGCATGGCCCTAAGCCGATGACAGGGGGAGTCGAAGGAGCCAAGGCCGGAGATGGGTCGGAGACCGAACATGGCTGAAGTCGTTGCCGCGGAGCCAGCCTTGTCCAATCAGATCCTGGAGGTAGAGGGCCTATGTGCCCACCACGGTCAACTTTTGGCACTCGATGGTGTCTCTTTCACCGTTGGAGAAGGTTCCGTCTTTGCTGTTATTGGAGCGAACGGTGCTGGTAAGTCAACCCTGATGCGCTCGATAGCAGGACTGCATAGACCGAGCGAGGGAAGGGTCATATTCGATGGGACCGATATAACCCGCCTCTCAACGCCGCAAAGGGTCGAACTGGGTATCTCCTTGGTCCCGGAGGGTCGCAGATTGTTCGCCTCGTTGAGTGTCGAGGAGAACCTCCTGACGGGGACTTACATACGTCGTTCGGGGCATTGGACGATCGAACGTGTTTATGAGATGTTCCCGTGGATGTGGCAACGCAAAAACCAGAGATCCTCCCTTTTATCTGGTGGCGAGCAGCAGACGGTTGCGATCTCGAGGGCGCTGCTGGCGAACCCGAGATTGCTATTGATAGACGAACTCTCTTTGGGGCTGGCTCCAATTGTGGTTCGCAGCATCTACGGCTCGCTCTCCAAGATCATGGAGGGTGGCCTGACTGTCCTGATCGTCGAGCAGGACGTTAACCAAGCGCTCTCAGTAGCCGCCAAGTTCCAGTGCATGTTGGAAGGTAGAACAACTTTGTCAGGCAAACCGGCCGAGTTCACTCCGGAGGAGATTGAAGCTGCCTACTTCGGTCTCAACTCCACGAGCTCTATCCACGGGAAGGACTGAGCTATGTTGAACGCCATTATTCAGGGCATTCTCCTTGGGGGTTTGGTCGTTCTTTTTGCCTGTGGCCTGTCGCTGCTCTTCGGCGTAATGGGTGTGATCAATCTCGCACACGGCGATATCGCTGTGGCCGCTGCGTACGTCGCGGTTGCGATCGTACCGGTACTCCACATACCTGCTATCTGGATCTTTGCGATTGTGGTGCCACTGTTTATGGTTGCGGGTTACATTGTCCAACGCCTGCTCATTCAACCGAGCCTTAATTCGGGCCCACTGACCACCCTTTTGGTGACCTTCGGTCTTTCGGTCATCATTGAGAACCTTCTGCTGGAGATCTTTTCGGCGAACAGCCATTCGCTTGCCATCGGCTCCCTTGCTTCTTCGGCGTTCAAGTTGAGTTCACAGATATCGATCGCCTACCTTTCATTGCTGATACTCGTAGTTTCGATAGTTGTGGTAGCAGGTGTTCAGCTCGGTCTGTACCGAACGAGAACTGGCAGGATTATCCGCGCAGTGGCAGATGACCGAGAAGCAGCCGAACTCATCGGTGCGGACTACCGTCACATTTTCGGGATCGCCGCTGGTCTTGCTTTCGGAACCGTGGCTCTGGCAGGCCTGTCCCTTGCAATGTATTCACAGGTCGACCCCTCTTCGGGGCCCGACTATCTGATCTTTGGATTCGAGGCCGTGGTGATAGGTGGCCTCGGTTCGCTCTGGGGGACATTCGCTGGCGGGATAGTGCTCGGTATAGCAACGACCATCGGCCTCTTCTTAAGTGCCAACTTCGGTGCGTTGGCCCCCCATATCGTCTTTCTCCTGGTTTTGGCTCTCAGGCCCCAGGGATTCTTTCCTAAGAAGGTGGCTGTGTGACGACATTTGCCAAAGTAAAAAGGTCGCAACACACCAGTATCCCTGCTGGCGTCTTGGCGCTGCTCATATTGCTGGTTCTGGCGGCACTACCGTTTCTCGTCTACCAGAGCGTTACAAACATCATGGTAAACCTGTTCATCTTGTTGGTGCTCGCATCGATGTGGAACCTACTTGCCGGTTATGGCGGTCTGATCTCGGTAGGTCAGCAGGCGTTTGTCGGGTTGGGTGCCTACGGTGTGCTTTTCCTAGCTCAACACGGAGTCGATCCTTTTATCGCTATTCCATTTGCGATCTTGGTAGGTGTGGTATTTGCAGTGCCGGCCTCCTGGTTTCTGTTCAGACTCTCGGGTGGATATTTCGCGATAGCGACGTGGGTGATCGCCGTGGTGGCTGAGATAGCGATTACCGGTGTCCCGTCCCTCGGAGGTGGTACCGGTGCGGCCCTTCCCGGCCTCTCTGGAATTGATCCTGTGCAGCTCGGTGCGGACACCTACTGGGCATCCGCTGCAGTTGGCGTACTGTCCATTGCGGTGGTGTTTTTAATCATGCGGAGCCGACTCGGCCTCGTGCTCACTGCGGTGAGAGACAACGAGATAGGCGCCCGCAGTGTCGGAGTGAAAGTTACCAGGGCGAAATTGATCGTGTTCTTGGTTTCTGCTGCTGGCTCGGCTGCTGCGGGCGCACTTATTGCAATAAGCCAGCTGAATGTCCAAGCGGCGAACGTTTTCAATATCCAGTGGAGCGCCTACATGATCTTCGCCGTCCTGATCGGTGGCATAGGAACGATAGAGGGCCCGATTCTCGGCACGGTCATCTTTATTGTCATGCAACAGGAGTTGGCGAGATTCAATGCGTGGTACCTAATAATCGTCGGTTCACTGGCGGTTGTGATCGCCATCTGGGTCAAGGGAGGGATCTGGGCACAGATCTCCGAGAGAACCGGAATTCGACTCTTCCCGACCGGATACTACGTCGATACCGCCGAAGATGAAATGGAGGGGAAACGGCTAGGTCGGCGAAGGATCTCCAAGGTGATAGGCGGAGATCGGCAGAGTGGGCAACTTTCCGAGGCCGCAGAGACCACCTGAAACCATATGCGTGGGTCGATCTAAAGTGAACCCACGTTGATGGAACCGCAGTCCTAAGTTGGCTTTGCAGACCTAGGTGGTGAGATTTGGTTCCATCTCCCTTCGAGTCGGGTTTTGAGTAGCCGAGGTCATTTTGGGGACTCGGCGACGATGTGTGAGTATTGGTATTTGACGCTTGTCGCAAAGGGAGGTGAGGATCGATGCCTGAAACTCAGGTGGGCATAGTGGGGGCAGGGCCCGCCGGCCTTATGCTCGGTGAGCTGCTTGCTGCAGCTGATGTCGAGACTGTGATCCTTGAGGATCGGAGCAGAGATTACGTCGAGAGCCGAGTCCGGGCGGGGGTGTTAGAACACGGTACGGTCGAAAGGATGGATGCGCTCGGCCTTGGCTCTCGCATGCACCGCGATGGCCTCGTTCACCATGGAATCTACCTGCAGTTCAATGGGGAGAGGCACCACATCGATTTCGGTGAACATACCGGTGGCAAGTCGATCATGGTCTATGGGCAACAGGAGGTTGTGAAGGACCTTGTTGCCGCCCGTCTGGCGGGCCAAAGGGACTTGAATTTCGAGGCCAAAGTGTCGCGCATTACCGACTTCAACGGTCCTTTGGGCGAAGGGATGCCCACAGTGCACTACAGCGTCTCGGGTCTAGATAAAGAGCTGAACTGTCAGATAGTGGTTGGGGCCGACGGGTACCACGGTGTTTCACGCCAGATGGTGAGTCCTGGCAGCATGAGGACCTATTCGCGTGAGTATCCTTACGCCTGGCTTGGGATATTGGCTGAGGTTGAGCCTTCCACTGACGAACTGATCTACGCTTTTCACGACCGGGGGTTCGCTATGCACTCCCTCAGGTCGCCGAGCGTGTCAAGACTCTACCTTCAAGTTGACCCTACGGACTCGATCGATGCTTGGTCCGATGAGCGGATCTGGGAGGAGTTGCAAGTTCGGCTTCATGCAGGTGGGTGGAGCCTCAAGGAGGGACCCGTGCTTGAAAAGGGCATTACCCCGATGCGTAGTTTCGTGACTGAGCCTATGAGATTTGGACGGCTCTTTCTGGCCGGCGACGCTGCTCACATAGTTCCGCCGACTGGGGCCAAGGGACTGAACCTCGCGGTGACAGATGTCGTGGTGCTCGCTGCGGCCCTTATCGATTACTTCAGAAGTGGTGATCAGCGTGGTCTTGACCAATACAGTGACAGCTGCCTGAAAAGGATCTGGCAGGCCCAGAACTTTTCGACCATGATGACTACCCTTCTCCACCTAGATGGCACCGACGACCAGTTTGGTCGCCGGTTGCAAAGGGCGAGACAACAGCAGGTCGTCAATTCCCGGTCGGCTGCAAAAACCCTGTCAGAGAATTACGTAGGACTACCGTTAGCAGAGCCCAATCGGTGATTGCAAGGTTGCAAGAGGAATCGATGAAGGCGGACGATTGAGGAGCGGAGTAATGAGATGGCTCAACTGATGGAGCTCGATCAGGCGGTATCGGAGCTGATTCACGCTGGTGATACCGTCGCGATGGAGGGGTTCACGCACTTGATACCACATGCGGCCGCCCAAGAGACTATTAGGCAGGGAATCGGCGACCTGGTACTGGCGCGCCTCACTCCAGACCTGCTTTCGGACCAAATGATTGGGGCTGGTTGCGTCGCAAAATTGATCTTCTCCTGGGGGGGCAATCCTGGTGTTGGCTCGTTGCATAGGTTCCGCGATGCAATCGAAAATGGGTGGCCGCGGCCGATGGAGATCGAAGAGCACAGCCACGCCGGACTCACAAACAGATATGTTGCCGGCGCATCGAGCCTTCCTTTTGCAATTCTGAGGGGGTACGCGGGTACGTCGCTGCTTGGGAAGACCGCAAACATCAAGAGCGTGGAGTGTCCGTTCACTGGGGAACAACTGGCTGCGGTACCGGCGCTCAATCCTGACGTGGCGGTGGTCCACGCGCAGCAAGCAGATTCCGCCGGTAATGTCCATATCTGGGGCATCACGGGAGTTCAGAAGGAGGCGATCCTCAGTTCGAGGCGGTCGTTGGTCACCGTGGAAGAGATCGTTGATCATATCGATCTGCGGCCGGGAGGAATTGTCATACCCTCGTGGGTGGTGACAGCCTTTGTCCATGCTCCCGGGGGTGCGCACCCCTCCTATGCTGCGGGCTATTCAGAAAGAGACAACCAGTACTACTCGGACTGGGAGGCGATAAGTCGTTCCAGGGAGGGATTCAAACAGTGGCTAGACGAGGTGATCTACAAGGGAGAGCGGCGATGACAGAGGAGACCAACGAAGATCAGTCCTCCTATAGCCGTCAGGAGATGATGGTTGTAGCCGCTTCCCGTGCCCTCGTCGACGGTCAGGTATGTTTCGTCGGAATAGGTGCACCCAGCACAGCAGCGAACCTTGCCCGTCGCACCCACGCGCCAAACCTGGTTCTCGTATACGAGTCTGGTTGCATTGGCGCTAAGCCGACGCGACTACCGCTGTCTATTGGCGACGGCGAGTTGGCCGAGACCGCCGATTCTGTCGTCTCCGTTCCGGAGATCTTCAACTACTGGTTGCAGGCCGGGCGCATTGACGTCGGGTTTCTCGGGGCTGCTCAGATCGACAGATTCGCCAATCTCAATACGACGGTGATAGGACCATACGAACACCCTAAGGTGCGTCTTCCCGGTGCCGGTGGTGCACCCGAGATCGCCGCATCGTGCAAGGAGGTGTTGGTGATGATCAAGATGAACAAGACGACCTTCGTCGATCCGCTCGATTTCCGGACATCGATCGGTTTCGGTGATGGCGCCGGGTCCCGAGAGGCACTGGGGCTAAGGGGTCGGGGCCCAACAATGGTGATCACAGATCTAGGACTTCTTCGTCCAGATCCAGTCAGCTGCGAACTGGTTCTTACCGACCTGCATCCGGGAGTTAGTCTCGAGGAGGTGCGTGAAATGGCAGGCTGGCGTTTGCGAATCTCTGAGACGCTATCGCGCACGGTGGCACCAACGGAGGCAGAACTGACTGCGCTCAGGGCCCTTGAGTCGGCTGGGTCGGTGAAGAAATGACGGCGAGAAGTTCCTTTATCTACGATGCAGTGCGGACCAGAATCGGTAAGTACGCAGGTGGCCTGAGTGCCATACGTCCCGATGACCTCGCTGCCACCGTTCTCCGATCTCTTGTAGATCGGAATCCAGCAATGGACCCATCCTCGATCGATGACGTGATTTTCGGGAACGCGAACGGTGCTGGTGAAGAGAACAGAAATGTCGCAAGGATGGCAGTTCTTCTTGGCGGGTTGCCGACCTCGGTTCCAGGTGCAACGGTAAACCGGCTGTGCGGATCCGGCATGGAGGCAGTCATTGAAGGGGCGAGGGCCATCGAGACGGGTGATGCAGTGCTTATCTTGGCGGGCGGGGTGGAGTCTATGACGAGGGCTCCGTGGGTTCTTCCCAAACCCGCAGACGGGTTTGCCCGTGGGAATGAGGTTCTGTCCTCCACGACACTTGGCTGGAGGCTGGTAAATCCTGCGATGCCGGCGCAGTGGGTAGTCAGTCTCGGTGAAGGCGCCGAAATACTTGCGGATCGATTCTCGATAGGTCGGGATCAGCAGGACGAGTTCTCCCGGGCCTCACATCAGAAGGCTGCGGAGGCTTGGCTCGCTGGGAAGTTCGCCACCGAGGTGGTCGACGTGCCTGCTACCGACCTAGAGATGGACCAATCGATCCGGCCTGATATCACCATGGCGGGTCTGTCCAAGCTTCGGCCGGTATTCAGGAAGGACGGATCCGTCACCGCCGGAAACGCGTCGCCGCTGAACGACGGGGCATCTGCACTGATACTGGGCGATGAGTCTTTTGGTGCAAGCTCTGGAATTGCTCCGTTGGCACGCATCGTTTCCAGAGCAGTGTCGGGCGTCGACCCACACCTGTATGGAATCGGACCTGTAGAGGCGGCTGAAAGAGCGCTTGTAAAGGCGGGGATTGGTTGGTCCGACCTTGGAAGTGTCGAGTTGAATGAGGCGTTTGCGTCCCAGTCGATCGCCTGTTTGATGTCCTGGCCCGACCTGGATCCCAGCATTGTGAACCCATATGGCGGAGCTATAGCAATTGGTCACCCACTCGGGTGTTCTGGCGCGAGGATATTGACCACGCTTGCGCACCGGATGAGGGCCGAAGGTACAAAGTGGGGGCTTGCGGCGATGTGCATAGGTGTCGGACAGGGAATTGCAGTAGTTCTTGAAGGGGTATGAAGGTGCAGTACGAGGTTGTAGAGACCGACGTTCAGGGACATTCGTCGGCCAAACGGTTCTACCAGGTCGATCCGGAGTACAACTCTGAGGATTACAGATCTTCCAGACTTAGGTCTCCGAAGCAGTCTCTCGTGGTTATCCCAGACCGACTCGTCAGCCGCACTGGACCCGTGTTCGGCAACAACATGGTATCCAGAGACGAAAGGGACCTGACCTTAGGTCACGGAGGTGACCCGCTCGGGGAGCGGATAAATGTGTCTGGGCGACTGCTCGATTCGGCCGGGAGGCCGATTGCTAACCAGCTCGTCGAGATCTGGCAGGCCAACGCTTCAGGGCGTTATATCCACGCGCTAGACCAGCACCCAGCACCGCTGGATCCGAACTTCACCGGGGCGGGAAGGACGGTCACCGGCCTAGATGGGAGTTACAGCTTCGTCACTATAAAACCTGGTGCGTATCCGTGGAGAAATCATCAGAATGCCTGGCGGCCGGCACACATCCACTTCTCGGTATTCGGGAACCGATTTGTCGAGCGTCTGGTGACGCAGATGTATTTTCCAGGTGATCCATTAATGGACAAGGATCCGATCTTCCAGTCGATCAGGGATGAGCGGGCTAGGCTTCGACTTATCTCGAAGTTCGATTGGGATACGACCGAACCCGAGTGGGCACTCGGCTACCGGTTCGACATCGTACTAGGTGGACACCTGGGAACACCCGTAGAGGAGGAGTGATGCGGCCGACACCATCGCAGACCGTGGGCCCCTTTTTTCGATTCGGATTGGAGTGGTTGGAGTCCGGCCAGCCAAGAATCGCCGAAAATTCCGGGATCATCACGATACATGGAAGGGTGCTAGACGGGGAGGGGCAAGCTGTTCCTGACGCACTGGTCGAGCTTTATCAAGAGGGCAGCCCTTCTGACTCTGGATCGAGTTTCTATAGGAGACTCGTCGACGAAGATGGTCGGTTCGAAGTGGATACCTTGATGCCGATATCGGTAGATGCAGATCAGGCACCGCACCTAGACGTAAACGTGTTTGCCAGAGGTCTCATGCAGCGCCTCGTGACACGTGTCTACTTTGAAGGTCAGGACGCGAACCGTGTTGACCCGATACTGAACCTGGTGCACGAGTCTCGGCGACAGAGCTTGGTGGCCAAGCGGACAGATCGTGGTTTTGAGTTTGACATCAGATTGCAAGGCGATCGAGAGACGGTCTTTTTTGCCTGGTGATCTCATTGGAGCAGTATTCGCGACCGATGCGCTCCTAGATGCTACAAGCGATGTGGCCATCTTGGAGGCGATGCTCGCGTTCGAGGCGGCGCTCGTCCGAGCTTGTCAAGACGTAGGATTAGTCCCGGATGCGTTTGCGGATGAGATAGTGACAGCTTGCGATGTAACCAGCTTCGATATCCACGCACTGGCCAGAGACGCCAGAGGCGGGGGTAACCCCGCCATTCCCCTCGTCAAGACGCTCAGGTCAAAACTGTCGCCAGGCGCAATGCGATGGGTCCATCTTGGTGCGACGAGTCAGGACGTGATCGATTCGGCCATTGTGGTGATCGCAAAGAGGGTCGCCGCACTCATAAGGTCGGACGCGCTGGAACTCTGCAATGACCTCCTTGATCTAGCCGATGTCCATCGGACCACGCCAATGTTGGCCAGAACGCTTATGCAACCAGCAATTCCCACCACATTTGGACTGAAGTGCGCGAATTGGGCTGTTGGATTGGCAGATAGCCTCGCAGAGTTCGATTCTGCAGCTGCCGGTCTGTCGCTTCAGTTCGGTGGGCCGGCCGGCTCGCTCTCCGGACTGGGAGACCACGGAGTCGAAGTCTCAGCCCGTTTGGCGCAGATTCTCGAGGTTCCGGATTCACCCCTGCCGTGGCATACAAACCGACAACGAATCGTTCGCTTCAGCTCATCCCTTGTAGCCCTCGCCGGATCAGCAGCGAAAATTGCAGGCGATATAATTCTTCTTTCTCAGTCTGAGGTGTCGGAGCTCGCAGAGAGACCGATCGGTGGCGGTGGAGGGTCCTCCTCGATTCCGCAGAAGGCGAACCCAATCTTGTCCGTCACTGCAACTGCTTGTTATCGAACCGCTGTTGGAGCGAACCTGACGATCTCCGCTGCCATGGTGCAAGAACACGAGCGCGCGGCGGGATCATGGCATTCCGAATGGTTGGCGCTTATCTCTTTGATGACCTCAGCGGGAACTGCGGTAAATATGGTCCGGAATGCTGTGGGTTCATTGGCAATAGACGAGGCCGCGATGATTCGAAACCTGGCCTCGACGGCGGGCCGCAGTAGTTCAGAGGCGCTTATGGCCCTACTAGTTGAGTCGATGGATTACGAGACAGCTGCGTCAACCTTAACTAGGTTGCTCGAGATCGTGAATGAGGAAAAGACGAGTCTCGAGGTGGTGACGCTTCGCGAGCTGGTCGGAAGTGCGAACATCTCCCGTGAGAGAATCCAACTAGTCTTCGACCCGCTACTCAACCTAGGCTCAACTCAGAAGTTCATCGACAGAGCATTGGCGATCAGATCGAGTTGGGAAGGTTCACGATGACCCTTGCGTATTCATATTCGGGGCAGAGGCTTGGGGAGACACTGGTTCTTCTCAACTCTCTCGGCACCACCTCCGAGATGTGGTCACTGCAGATGGACAGATGGTCACGACGCTTCCGTATCCTCTCAGTAGAACATCCGGGCCATGGGGGCTCAGGTAGAGCGGAGGGCCCCTACACCATGGATGGTCTTGGTGGCGAACTCGTGTCACTCCTCGACCAGCTCGGCGAGGGGAGTGTCAATATCTGCGGACTATCCCTCGGTGGTATGGTCGGTATGTGGGTAGCTTCCCGTTTTCCCGACAGGGTGAAAGGGCTCGTCGTGGCCTGTAGTTCTGTCTATCTCCCGACGGAGGAGTCTTGGCGGGAGCGGGCTGAGTTTGTGAGGGCTCACGGAAGCGTAGACGTACTCGCTGACGCGCTACTTGCGAGGTGGTTCACCCCGGTTCAACTGGAGGCAGATCCAGCAGTGGGTCGAAGGGTCTTGGCCATGATTTCAATGGCCGACCCAGAAGGTTATGCCGGTTGTTGTGAGGCCATAGGTGCTATGGACATGCGTGGCACTCTGACTGGGATTACCGCTCGCACTTTAGTCATAGCTGGCGCTGAGGATCCCGTCACGCCTCCTTCGATGATGGTCGAGCTCCTTAGCGAGATTCCCGGTTCGTCATTTCTGGTGCTTCCCCACGCAGCGCATCTTGCCAACTTGGCACAGCCGACCGCTTTTGCCCTTGCTGTTGAGAATCATCTGCTTGGGACCGAGGCCGAGCGTGGAAACGAGTTAAGGCGAACCGTGTTAGGCGATCCCCACGTGGACCGCTCAGACAGAAGTAGGGACCTTTTCAACTCGAGCTTCATAGATTTCATTACTGAGAACGCTTGGGGCGATGTGTGGACCAGACCCGGACTTGACCGACGTAGCAGGTCGATGGTGACAATCGCATTGTTGGCTGGCCTGGGGCATCATCAGGAGCTGAAGCTCCATGTAAAGGGAGCGCTCAGGAATGGATTGACCAGCGATGAGATAGCCGAAGTGCTCCTTCACTCAGCCATATATGCAGGTGTTCCGGCCTCAAATACTGCCTTTGCTATTGCCAGAGAGGCCATTGCAGAGCACGAACTCTCTGGCGAGTGAAACTACAGTAACCGCTGCAATTGGTCCAAACTAGCTGAGGGTCGGATCCACGTTGTCGGTCTCGATTCCGTAGTGGGAGATTGCATCTGCGACCTCTTTAGGGTCTGCACTGCCCTCCTCAACAAGAGCACGCAGGACGGCGACAACAACGTGTCCTTCGTCGATCTCGAAGAATCGCCTGAGGCCCTCACGGGTGTCCGATCTACCAAATCCATCGGTACCGAGCGATGTAATCGGCCTTGGAGTGAATCGTGCAATCTGATCGGGTACGAGTTTCATGAAGTCCGTGACCGCAACAATCGGACCAGAGCTATCCTCGAGAGCCTCTGTAATGTAGGACTTCTTGGCCAGATCGAGCGGGTGGAGTCGGTTGTAACGCTCTGTTTCGAGGGCTTCTTCTCTGAGCGACTTGTAAGAAGTGATAGACCAAGTCTCAGCTGAGACGTTCCACCTATCTCGAAGTGCCACCCTCGCAAGCTCTGCGGCCTGATGCGCGGATCCGGAAAAGAGTATGGTGCAGCTTCGATGCGCATCTGATGCCGTCGATGGTGAGATCAGATCCCCCTGAACCGGCGCCTCGGCCAGCTTGTAACGGTAAGCGCCTTTTCGTACACCTTCCACAACCTCGTCATGGGTTAGGTGTTCTGGGATGGCGGGCATGATGTAGTTCTCGTTGTAAGCGGTGATGTAGAAGATACGATCCTTCGATCCCTCTCCATACATGACTTCCATGCCGTATCGGACGATCATTGCCATCTCGTATGCAAAAGCAGGGTCGTAGGCAACGATGGTGGGTACGGTCGCGGCAAGAACCAGCGAGTGTCCATCCTCGTGCTGGAGTCCCTCCCCGTTCAGGGTTGTTCGACCGGCGGTTGCTCCGATGAGGAAACCCCTGGCCCTAGCGTCGTTGGCTGCCCAGATCTGGTCGCCTGTCCTCTGGAAACCGAACATGGAGTAGAAGAGGTACACCGGTATCATCGGACAGTTGAAGCTGGTGTGGGCCGTTCCCGCGGCGATAAAGGTTGACATCGCGCCGGCTTCGGTTATGCCCATCTCCATGATCTGTCCGTCTTGGGCTTCGGTATACGACAGCAGTAGGCCAGCATCTACCGGCGTGTATAGCTGCCCGTCCGGCGCATATATTTTGGACTCTCTGAACATCGCCTCGAGACCAAATGTTCTCGCCTCGTCGGGGATGATTGGGACGAACCGCTGGCCGACTTCGGGATCCTTAGCGAGGTTTCTTAAAAGCTTTGCAAAGGCCATGGTCGTGGAAACTTCGAGCTTGCCGGACCCACTATAGAACTCGTTGTATGCATCTTCAGGGGGTTGGGGTAGCGCGATTTTCACGTGGAGCCTCCTCGGCAGAAAGCCACCGAGGGCCTTTCGGCGAGTGACCAGATAGTCAGCAAGGTATGTCCCTGGTTCCGGCTTGATATACGGGGGATTGTTCTCGTCGAGCAGATGCTCGGGAATCTCGTCCCTTAATTGGAGGCGGTCCCTCATGAGCTTCAGCTGTCCCTTGGACATCTTCTTGATCTGGTGTGTCGAATTTCTGGCCTCAATGTCCGGCCCCAGGGTCCATCCTTTGATGGTGTGGGCGAGGATCGCCGTGGGTGAGCCGTGGTTCTGTGTTGCGGCGGTGTAGGCGGCGAAGAGTTTTTTATAGTCGTGTCCGCCGCGAGGCAGTTCCTGTAGTTCCTGGTCGGAGAGGTGCTCGACGAGTTTGCGGAGTCGAGGGTCCGGACCGAAGAAGTTCTCTCTGATGTAGGCGCCCGATTCGGTCGAGTACTTCTGGAACTCTCCATCAGGAGTCGAGTTCATCTTGTTTAGAAGTACGCCGTCCACGTCCCTCATGAGGAGCTCGTCCCACTTAGAGCCCCAGATGACCTTGATCACGTTCCATCCGGCCCCTCGGAAGAGCGCCTCTAGCTCTTGGATGATCTTCCCGTTACCTCGTACTGGTCCGTCGAGCCTTTGTAGATTGCAGTTGACGACGAAGATCAAATTGTCCAGGTGTTCTCTTCCGGCTACACCAAGTGCACCAACGGTCTCAGGCTCGTCGAATTCACCGTCACCTACATATGCCCAAACACGGGAAGGCGAGGTCTCAGCCAACCTACGGTGCAGCAGGTACTTGTTGAATCGTGCCTGGTAGATGGCGTTAATTGGGCCTAATCCCATCGAGACAGTTGGGAACTCCCAGAAGTCTGGCATCAGCCTGGGATGGGGGTACGAGGAGAGGCCGTGCCCCCCGATCTCCTTGCGGAAGTTGTCGAGTTGAGACTCGGTGAAGTGTCCCTCAAGGAACGCTCGGGCGTAGATGCCTGGAGATGCGTGACCCTGAAAGTACACGAGATCGCCGATGGTCTTATTGTCCCTCCCTCTGAAGAAGTGGTTGAACCCGACTTCATATAGGGAAGCAGAGGATGCGTAGGTGGATAGGTGTCCACCGATTCCATCGGACTGCATGTTGGCACGGGTGACCATCACCGCAGCATTCCATCGAATGTAGGCACGGATACGCCGCTCGGTGTACTCATCGCCAGGGAACCAGGGCTCCCTTTCTGGTGGAATCGTATTTATGTATGGAGTCGAAACGGTGGCGGGAAAGCCGACCTGCTGCTCTCGGGCACTTTCGAGCAGCTTCATAAGGATGAAACTTGCCCTGGACCTGCCCTGCGTCTCGACCAGGGAGTTGAAGGAATCTATCCATTCGGAGGTCTCTTCCGAATCGATGTCCGGTAAAGCGTGGGAAAAGCCGTCAAAGATCACCTCCCTAGTCAATCACGCGTGGCGGCGTCGCGCCACTTGGAGCGAACTGGTCTATCTTTAGTTGACTGAATGAGTTGGAGGTGGCAGTTGAGGGTTCATACCGATGGGGCCTGTCTAGGTAACCCTGGGCCCGGCGGATGGGCGTACGCGACCGATGATGGCAGGACAAGGGCCGGATCGGCGAAACTGACCACCAACCAGAGAATGGAACTCCAGGCGGTCCTCGAAGCCGTGCGGGATCTAGCGTCACCACTCGACATCTATTCCGATTCGACCTACGTCGTCAACTGTTTTAGACAGAACTGGCACGTGGGGTGGGTGAAAAGGGGTTGGCGCAACTCAAAAGGGGACCCAGTGGCCAATCAAGACTTGTGGAAGCCTCTGATCGATCTCGTATTGAAGCCGGGAGCCAGCTATACATTCAACTGGGTGAAAGGTCATGCAGGTGATCCCCAGAATGAACTCGTTGACCAGCTTGCCCGGTCCGAAGCAGAGAAGATAGCCAGCAGATAAAGACGCTGACCTTCCTTGCTCACATCGGCGACATAGAGTATGGCTATGGATATCAATGGAGTAACTGCAGTCGTCTCCGGCGGTGCATCGGGCCTCGGCGCGGCGACCACGAGAGCACTACTTGACAAAGGAGCACACGTCTTCATCCTTGATCGGGATGAAGCGAGGGGCAAAGAGTTGGCCTCGGAGCTGGGAAGTCGAGTCGATTTTGTCCATACCGACGTCACGGTGGAAGAGCAGGTCAGAGAGGCACTTTCAACGGCTGCTTCGGCGGGCAATCTGCGGATCGCCGTCAACTGCGCAGGTATAGGTATCGGTAGGAGGGTCATAGACCGTTCTGGAGAGCCGCACGACCTCGAGTCCTTTGATCGGGTGCTTAGAGTAAACCTTTTTGGGACCTTCAATGTGATGCGTTTCGCTGCTTCCCAGATCTCCAAGCAGGAGCCACTTGAGCATGGCGAGAGGGGAGTTATTGTCAACACTGCGTCAATTGCGGCCTATGACGGACAGATAGGACAGCTCGCCTACTCTGCCTCCAAAGGTGCGATTGTCGGCATGACGCTTCCTGCCGCAAGAGACCTATCTGCTGTCGGTATCCGCGTCCTGACAATTGCACCGGGCATCATGGATACTCCTCTGCTCGGGCAACTTCCAGATCAGATCAGAGCTGCACTAGCCGCAGGTGTGCCGTTCCCACACCGATTGGGTACGCCGGAGGATTACGCTTCGCTGCTGCTCGAGATGGTGAGAAATGGCTACCTCAACGGTGAGGTGGTTCGACTCGACGGATCATTGCGGATGGCGCCGAAGTAGGTGGTTGGTGTGGCCCTTGCGGGATTCGCCGGTCGAGCCAGCTTGATCTCTAGCTCATAAACTGCCGACCTAACTCGTGATTGTTCAACTGTCGAAATGGACTCAAAGTGCGGACCAAATTGAGATAGTCGAGTACCTGGCCCGCAACTGATTGGTTGGCATCGCTCTGGCTTTAGCGATAGGGAGCCACACTTGGAGTTGGTGTGAGTGTTTATATGAACGCGCAACCTTGACAACTCAAACGTGCTCTGCCGTCGCCTTGGGATGGCAGAGCTAAGGCTCCTCGGCAACGGTTGACTTGAATGATTTGTCCGCTTCGTACAGGTACCACGGCTTGCAACGTTCTGAATCGGCCTCTGACTTGGCCCTCGTCTGCTGAGCCTGTCATCGGTTTTTGATCTCTATTCAAAAGTGGCTACCTTCGGCTTTACGATTGGTGTATGAGATTTTTTGAGTCTGGTGGAGTTCGGTTGTCTGTGATTGGACTAGGCACGTGGCAGTTCGGCTCAAGGGAGTGGGGATACGGCAGGACCTACGCCTCGACGACTGCAGAGCAGCTAGTCATTCGAGCCGCTGAATTGGAGATCAACCTTGTTGACACCGCAGAGATGTACGCAGGAGGCGAATCGGAGCGAATCCTTGGAAAGGCGATCATTGGCGATCGAGACCGTTACTTTGTGGCGACCAAGTTCGCCCCATTCCTGCCGCTGCCCTCGGTGCTAGTATCGCGGTCGTACCGAAGCGCTGCCAGACTCGGAATTAGCCATATAGATCTACTGCAGATGCATTGGCCAAACCCATTTTTACCTGTTTCGGCCCAGATCAGGGGGATGGCCACCGTACTCGAGCGCGGACTCGCCAAGAATATCGGTGTGTCGAATTACACTCTCAGCCAGTGGCTGAGCGCCGAAAAGTCACTCGGGCATCCGATTATCTCTAACCAAGTGCACTACTCGCTGTTAAGTAGAAGAGCAGACCGCGAACTTGTTCCATACGCTCAGGCACACGATCGACTGGTGATCGCCTACTCGCCTCTTGAACAGGGTGCACTTACCGGAAAGTACGGACTCGACAACCGCCCAGGTGGTGTTCGCAGGATGAACAGGCACCTGAAGTCCGGTGGTATTGCAAAAGCCATGCCGCTCATGTCTGCGTTGGCTGAGGTTGCCACAGCTCATTCAGCTTCGATCTCGCAGATTGCGCTCGCCTGGCTCGTTAGCCAGCCGAACGTAGTGGCTATACCGGGTGCCTCTTCTGTGGCCCAACTTGAGTCAAACGCGGCTGCGGCCGATCTGGACCTAAGTAGAGCTGCCTGGGACCACTTAAGCTCCTTCAAGTGAGCTGGTTGGACAGAGAACTGTGTTCGTGAACGGAATCGTAGCGTAACTTGTCCAAGCTGGTAAAAACTGCAGGTGGGCGCATTTAGTATCTAGGCTGTTGACTTAGATGGATCGAGCCTCTGCCCCTGACGTCCACTGCTTAGGCCTCAGTTGCTTGGACTTGGCTTCATCCTGATTTTGTGGTGTGACGAATTTGAGACAGACTCTAGCGTTGCCAGAGTCTAGGAGGTGGTTGAAACGACCGATCAGTTTGACGTTGTTGTGATCGGAGGGGGTCCCGGCGGCTATGCAGCAGCACTCTACGGTGCTTCAGCCGGACTGAAGGTCGCTGTCGTCGAGAAGGAGAAGGTGGGTGGTACCTGCCTTCACCGAGGTTGTGTTCCAGCCAAGGAGTTTCTCGAGACAGCGTCAGTGCTTCGCTCGGTCAAGTCGGCGAGCACCTTCGGTATATCCGCTGCAATAACTGGGGTCGACTTCGCCGTATCCCAGTCGCGGAAGCAGAGTGTTGTCGATCAGCTCTGGAAGGGACTCTCCGGCCTGATGAAGGGTCGGGGTATCGAAGTCATTGAAGGTATTGGCAAATACCTGGGGGATGGCAAGGTGGAAGTCTTGGGCTCCCGAGTCATCAGTGGGGATTCAATAATCCTTGCTACGGGCTCTGCACCTCGAACAATACCTGGATTCGAGGTATCGGAGTACGTCCTCACCTCTGACGAGGTGCTTTCCCTCACGACCCTTCCCAAGTCGGTTGCCGTAATCGGCGGAGGTGCAATTGGCTGCGAATTCGCATCGATGATGTCGGATATGGGCGTTGAGGTGACGATCATTGAAGCGCTGCCACAGATCCTTACGGGCTGTGATAAGGATGTAGCCGATGTAGTGGTGCGCTCCTTCAAAAAGCGAGGGATCCAGACGTTTGTCTCCTCGGCCGTTGAGGGACATCAAAACGAAGGATCGACGACGAAAGTGATGTTTGGCGGTGGCCAATCAGTATCGGTAGAGAAGATCATCGTCTCGGTCGGTAGGCGTCCCCTGTCTGATGGTCTGATAGGTCCACAGAGTAAGGTTCAGGTTGATCAGCGTGGATTCGTTCTAGTGGACGAGTACATGAGGACCTCGGAGTCCGGTGTCTATGCGATAGGTGACCTGATAGCCACACCTCAATTGGCCCATGTGGGTTTCGCGGAGGCGATTCTTGCCATCAAGACGATTCTTGGTGAGCCGGTGACCCCGGTCGATTACGGCAAGGTGCCGTGGTGTATTTATACCCATCCGGAGGTTGCATTCGTCGGCATGACGGAGGCGCAGGCCCGTGAGGCCGGCTACGAAGTGCTTGTCAAGAAGGATCCATATGGAGGCAACTCCAGGGCGAGGATTATTGGCGAAACTGATGGTGTTGTGAAAGTCATATGTGAAAAGAGATCGGATGGATCTGCAGGAGCGATTCTTGGCGTTCACATGGCCGGACCATGGGTCACCGAACAGCTTGGCCAAGCGTATTTAAGTGTTAACTGGGAGGCCACTCCCGAAGAGGTAAGTCAGTTTATTCAGCCGCATCCAACGCTTTCCGAGGCTTTCGGCGAGACAGTGCTTGCGCTCACAGGAAGGGGATTACACGTTGGCTGATATTGTCATGCCACAGCTCGGTGAGACCGTCACCGAAGGGACAATAACTAGATGGATGAAGAAGGTCGGGGATCCCATCGCCCAGGACGAGGTGTTGTTCGAAGTCTCGACGGACAAAGTTGACTCCGAAGTTCCTTCTTCAGCTTCGGGATTTGTTACGCAGATCCTGGTCGAAGAGGGACAGACGGTTGATGTCGGGACGGTTCTAGCAGTTATTTCGGCGGAGCAGGGGGCAGCGCCCGCACCAGCACCGCACCCGCCCCGAACGCCTCCAGTTCCAGTCCCAGACCCGCCAGTTCCGCCGGCGCAGGCGCACGCCGTGGT
>JABEUN010000079.1 GCA_013044385.1 Acidimicrobiaceae bacterium | reverse complement strand
TCAGCGACCACGGGACTGTAGTGGGCGTCGAACAGTGACCAATGCACCGCTCGTCATCCCATTCGGAGACCCGTCCTGTCGTGACGTGAGCCTCAGCGGTGGAAAAGGTGCGAGTCTGGCGGTGATGACGGCGGCTGGCATGCCCGTCCCACCCGGATTCGTCGTTACATCAGCAGCGTTCTTTGCCGCCGTGAACAAGACGGACCTGCAGGTGTTGGCAGAAAATCAGGACCTAGAGCGGTTGCGCGGATACGTTGAGCGAGCGCTTCCACCCTTGGAGCTGATTGCTCAACATACCTCCCTACTTACTGAGCCAGTTGCTGTTCGGTCTTCGGCATGCGCCGAGGATTCGGCGACCGCAAGCTATGCGGGACAACAGGAGACCTTCCTGAACATACGGGGATTCGATGACATCGTCAAGTACATAGTGGAGTGCTGGCTCTCCTTTTTCTCGGACCGTGCAGTCTTCTATCGACGGGAGAGAGGATCGTTGGAGGACATAGGGATGGCGGTGGTCGTGCAGCAGATGGTCGACTCCCAGAAGTCGGGAGTGCTCTTCACCGTCGATCCCGTCCAGGGTCGTCGTGATCGGATGATCGTTGAAGCGGCCTTTGGGTTGGGTGAAGCGGTGGTCTCCGGCAGTGTAACTCCAGATCACTACGTTCTAGATCTCTCCGGAGAGGTGAAGCGTCGCAAGGTAGTCAATGACCCTGTCCTTGATGATCATGAGTTGAAGATGCTGGCTGAACTGGCTAGGAAAGTCGTGGATCTCTATGGCAGACCGCAGGACATCGAGTGGGCGTTTGATGGTGATGACTCACTGTTCTTGCTCCAATCTCGTCCAATAACCACCATCTAGGGAGGGCTTTTGAAGTACGTGACCTATGAGCAAGGCGGTTTCCGCAAGGTGGGCCTCTTGGAGAATGATGAGATCATGGATGTCGCATTCGATGGCGATATGGTTGCATTCATCGATGAGGGAGCGCCCATCGGCAAACTGACGCCTGTCAAGGGAGCCAAGCTGTGTGCGCCACTTCGACCCCGTACCATGAGGGACTTCTTGTCGTTCGAGGGCCACCTGTTGAACGCCTTCAAGAATCTTGGCAAGGAGATTCCACCCGAGTGGTATGAGGTACCCGCGTACTACAAGGGGCTGCCGGATACGGTAATTGGGCCGGAGGAGGTCGTTCCTTGGCCGTTCTACAGCGAGCAGCTGGATTTTGAACTCGAATTGGCTGCCGTTATCGGGCGCAAGGGCAGAAATATCTCGGCGGGAGTCGCATCTGAACATATCTTCGGATATACGATCTGGAACGATATGTCTGCTCGGGACGTCCAGCGTAGGGAGCTCCCAATCGGAATGGGGCCGAGTAAGGCGAAGGATTGGGATGGTTCAAACGTTCTCGGCCCGTGTATTGTCACCCCGGACGAGATTGACATAGCCTCGACAGTCCTGTCGGTTCGGATCAATGGCGAGCTCTGGGGTAGTGATACCACGGCAAATATGCACCATAGCTTCGCATCGATGATCGAGTACGCATCCAAGGACCTGACACTCTGGCCGGGAGAGATCTTTGGGTCTGGTACAGCCGCAACTGGATCGGGTCTTGAAATGGATCGTTGGCTGGAGCCTGGTGACATAATTGAGATGGAGGCCGGGGGACTTGGTGTCCTTCGCAATCGTGTCGGCCCACACGACCCTGGCCCCGAACTCAAGTAGACAGCACAGACCGTGCTGCCACCGGTGGTCGGAATGAATAGCAACTAATAGAAGGAGAAGTTAGATGGCATTTGTAGTCACTGCGGTATGGAAGGCGAAGGCCGGAGAACAGGACAAGATACTGGGAGTCATCAAGACATTGACACCCCTATCCCGTGCCGAGCCGAAGAACCTGTACTATCAGGCCCAGGTATCACCTGATGACCCAACACTCTTCTTTCTCTATGAGCAATATACAGATGCTCAGGGTTATGAGGACCACAAGGCCAGTCCATACTTCCAAGAGCACGTGTTTGGCTATGCCATCGGATATCTAGAGACTCGGCAGGTGACAACCTACGAGACGATAGATGTCTGATCGGGCATTCAAGAATTCGATCCCCTTTCATCGTCTACTACTCATCCGCCACGGCCAGGTCGCATCGCACAGGGGTGATGTGCCTCTGACTGATTCAGCTATAAAGTCGGCATTTGAAGTGGGCAGTCGGCTGGCTGGCGAGGCGAGAGGGGAGCTGCGGGTTCTCTGCGGGGGAAGTCTTAGGACGGTGCAGACCGCGCAGGCTGTCGCTGAAGGTGCGAGGTCGAATGGAGCGGAGGCGTCCGATGCCAAGGTTGCGCACGCTCTGAGGAACCCGGACCTATATCTGGGTGGCGAGCGGGTCGACATGGTAAGCACGACCTCGGACTTTGCCAGCCAGGTTGGTTCCATGGATGAGAAGGCCGTGGAGTCGGTTCCCTTCTTCAGCGAGTTTGTAAGAGCAAAAGATCGAATCGGCTTCTGGTTACGGCAACGGAATCCACCCGGCGATGATGCTTCAATGGTCGCGCACAGGATTCAGGCGTTCGCTGCCAGTCTATGTGACCTTGGGTCGAAAGGTCCACAGCTTACCGTAGCGGTCACACACTCACCGATCCTTCGCGCTTGCGCAATGATGACTACCCGAGAAGACCCCGGTGAGCCAGATTGGCTTTCGGGCCTCGAGGTGAGAATCCCATTGGATCGGTCATTTGAACTGGGTTGGTCCGGCTGGACTGCTTGGGAAGTCCCGCGTCCCCTATCTTCGCACTGATTCAGGAGCTTTCATTGACTACAGACCTAGGTGTCCAGCCGATCACGACCGTCAATCCGGCAACCGGTGATCCTCTGATGCGGTACGACCCGCACACCCCTGACCAGATAGAGGAGATAGTTGCGGCGGTACACGCGGCCTACTCTTCCTGGACAGTTCTCTCAGTTGCTAGGCGGGTCGAATATCTGCGGGCCTTGGCTGATCAGCTACAGGCCGAGCGGGAGACACTGGCGAGGCAGTCAGTCTTGGAGGTGGGTAAACCCATCTCCGAAGCCCGCGCTGAAGTCGACAAGTGTATATGGGCCTGTGAATACTACGCGGCTGCAGGTCCATTAGCTCTGGCACCTCGCGAGGTGATGACCGATGCCTCTCACAGCTGGGTTGCACATGAGCCGATCGGTGTAGTGCTGGCGGTCATGCCATGGAACTTTCCATATTGGCAAGTATTGCGGTTTGCCGCTCCAACTTTACTGGCTGGCAATACGGGCATTCTGAAGCACTCCCCCAATGTGACGGGGTGTGCACTCTTGCTGGAGAGGGTTTTCATCGACGCCGGTCTCCCGGCCAATGTGTTTCGGACTCTGTTGGTCTCCGAATCCGAGGTTCCCGAGACCATCGCATCCCTGATCAACGACAGAAGAATAGCTGCCGTAACCCTGACGGGTAGCGAGAGGGCTGGGGCAGCAGTTGCGGCATTAGCGGGAGGTGCCATCAAGAAGTGTGTGCTCGAGTTGGGTGGATCGGACCCATTTGTTGTTCTTGACGATGCTGATCTTCCCACAGCAGCTACCATGGCGGTCAAATCCAGATTTCTGAATGCTGGCCAGAGCTGTTTGGCTGCGAAGCGCTTGATTGTCCATCGGTCCGTCTACGAGAAATTCGTTCAACTCTTTGTAGCTGCCACCTCTTCGCTTCGGGTGGAGGATCCCTCCCTGGAGTCGTCCACACTCGGGCCAATGGCTCGAGAGGATCTGGTGAAAGTCCTTGAGTCGCAGGTAGCTGCGTCGATGACTTCTGGCGCGAAGCTGCTTTTTGGTGGAAAGCGGATGGACCGAAGTGGGTTCTGGTTCGAGCCGACCATACTCTCTGATGTCACATTGGACATGGCCGTTATGAACTCCGAGACCTTCGGACCCGTTGCGGCCATCATTGCAGTCGATGACGATAGTCAGGCGGCAAGTGTTGCGAACGCGACCCGATTTGGACTTGGTGCCAGCATATGGAGTAGCGATGTCGACCGTGCTTTGGCAATCGGAAGGCAGATAACATCGGGTGCGCTGTTTGTTAATGCGGTGGTAGCGTCTGACCCGAGGCTGCCTTTCGGAGGAACCAAGCACAGCGGCTATGGAAGGGAACTCGGTCCAGAGGGTGCGCTTGAATTCACAAACGTGCGATCCTTTGTAGTCAAGGAGCCCTCAGCAGGGCAGGAAAGTCGCATCGGAACCGGCCAATGAAGCCATTCTCGTACCAGCGACCAGGATCACTGGCGCAGACCTTCGACCTACTGAGTGAGTACGGATCGAGTGCGCGAATACTTGCGGGTGGAACGGATCTAATCGTTGGACTGAGGCAGCAGACTGTTGATGCGTCGGTGTTGGTGGACATCAAGGGGATTGGGGAGTTCCTGCCAGGCGTTGCTCTCGTTGATGGGCACTTTGTGATTGGTGCCACGACTGACATCTCCAGAATCTGCGAGTACGAGAAGTTTAGAGCCACATTCCCCGCATTGGTTGAGGCGATGGAGACTGTCGGTTCCGTCCAGATTCGCAACAGGGCTACCCTTGTGGGAAACGTATGCAACGCATCCCCGGCGGCCGACACGGTGCCCCCACTGGCGATTTATGGGGCCATGGTCAATGTAGGTGGCAGAGACGGAACGCGTCTGGTGCCAGTTCAGGAGTTCATTCAGGGTCCTCGTCAGACGGCACTCAGGCCAGGTGAGTTCGTGTTATCCATCCAGCTCCCCGTTCCGAATGCACCATTAGGTGTTGGGTTTGCCAGACTGACTCGCCGTCGTGGGGTTGATCTTGCAACTGTCAATCTGAGTTGCTCGATCGATTCAGTAGGCACCGTAAGGTTCGCGTTTGGTGCCGTTGGTCCACGCCTCGTGCTTG
Source organism: Acidimicrobiaceae bacterium (assembly GCA_013044385.1). Classification (GTDB taxonomy): domain Bacteria; phylum Actinomycetota; class Acidimicrobiia; order Acidimicrobiales; family Acidimicrobiaceae; genus JABEUN01. The sequence continues at coordinate 80,830 of JABEUN010000079.1, read as the reverse complement.
GGGTCGATCGAAGCGGAGTGCTTGCTGACTCTGGGGCTCCAGCTGGGGATCGGGATGCGGCGCTCGCCAATCTGATTGCGGGTACCTCGCCCAGAACAGATATACGGGGAACCCGGGATTATCGATCGGCGATGTTGCTCGTCCTTGGTCGCCGTATCCTCGCTGAAGCGGCGAGCCGTCTTGGATCTGGGCAGCCATGACGGATGCTCTACCGGTGGTTTTGAACATCAATGGGCTGAAGTATGAGTTTGAGGTGCTCCCATACCGATCTCTCCTTGACGTGCTACGAGACGAGTTGGGCCTGACTGGAACGAAGGAGTGTTGCGCTGTGGGCGAATGCGGCGCCTGTACGGTCCACTTCGATGGCCGGTCGATCAATGCATGTCTGATGTTGGCCATTGAGGCAGACGGAGGCAGCGTGACCACAATCGAAGGTATTGCAGCGCCCGGGGAGATGACCCGCGTGCAGGATGCCTTTTTAGAGCATGGGGCGGTCCAGTGCGGCTTCTGCATTCCGGGAATGGTCATGTCCGCCGAGTACCTTCTGGCACGTAATCCACATCCCACGGAGCAAGAGACACGCGAGGGCCTGTCGGGGAACCTGTGCAGATGCGGGGGGTACAACAGGATGCTCAAAGCCATAAGTTCCGTCAGCGAGGAATCGACTCCGTGACTGCTTCCCAGATTGGATCGTCGACCCGTAGGTTTGGAGGTTACGAGCGGGTAACGGGTAGTCAGGAGTTCGTGGCAGACCTGCGCTTGGACGGGATGCTGTTTGTCAAGCTTGTCAGTATCGACTGTGCGCGAGCTCGGATAGTTTCGGTTGACACATCTGCAGCCAGGGGGTTGGCCGGCGTGGTCGCAGTCGTAACCTCCGATGACCTTCCGCAACCGGTGCCGCGTTTTGGACCCGTGTACAAGGATCGCCCCATCCTTGCAGTCGGAGAGACGAAATATCACGGTGAGCCGGTTGCGGCGGTTGTGGCTGAATCAAAAGATGTGGCGGAGGTTGCAGCTTCCCTGGTCGCTATCCAGTTTGAAGAGTTGCCGGCAGTGTTCACTGTGGCTTCCGCCCTGGATCCGCTCTCTCCTCTTGTGCAGGAACCCGGGCTGAGGTCCGCCGGCACTTTGGCGAATACTAACGTCTTGAGCGAACAGGTCTTCGGCTGGGGTGACTTGGCTGCGACCGAGGCAGATCTGGTCATAGAGAACGACTACTGCTTTCCGATGGTTACACACTTCGCCATCGAGCCTCATGGATGCATGGTCGTCTCCAGTTCGGGCGGATTCGAGGTGTGGAGTCCCGTACAGCACCCATACCTCTTGCAGGCCATCCTGGCAGACCTGTTCGACCTCCCTCTGACGAGGGTTCGGGTTGTCGCCCCGGACCCTGGTGGAGCATTCGGGGGTAAGCAGAACCCAAAGTTTGAGCCGCTGCTCTGCTTTCTTGCTCGAATGACCAAAAGGCCCGTCCGACTGATACTGACCTTGGAAGAGAGTTTCCAAGCGACCAGGCGCACATCGGCAGAGATCCATATTCGAAGCGGGTTCAGTCGGGATGGATTGTTATGTTTTCAGGACATAGAGAGCAACTTTTTGCTCGGAGCTTATGCAGATATAGCTGGCCGTGTCGTCTCCAAGAGCAACTACCTCGGCTGTGGTCCGTATTGCACGCCAGTAGCGAGGATACGAGCACGGGCACTCCTTTCACACACAACCCCAAGCTGTGCCTTCAGGGGGTTTGGGACCCCCCAGGTTGCGTGGGCGCTGGAGTCACAGATGGACGCAGCTGCACGGCATCTGGGTATCGATGGGCTCCAGATTCGACTGATGAATCTGGCAGCCAAGGGAGACGATGTCGTTCCGGGAGATGTTCCAGCTGATGGCGAATGGGCCCAGTCGGTACGAAAGGCGGCCTCAGCGGTAGGTTGGGGTGAACCGCTTGCTCCCAATCATGGGCGGGGCATTGCGGTGGGAATCAAGTCTGGAGCCACTACCGGATTGTCGTACTCCACGATCAGACTTCTCTTTGATGGAAGTGTCACGATATATGCGGGAACATCTGATATGGGCCAGGGTGCCAGAACAATCTTCGCACAGATCGTTTCAGACGAGCTTGGCGTTCCGATAGACCAAATTGACGTGGTGATGGGGGACACTTCGGTGGTGCCTTTTGATCTCCAGACGTCTGCTAGTCGCTCCACGGTCTTTATGGGGAATGCAATTCTTGACGCATGTCGTGACATCCAGCTGCAGGTGCGCGAGTTGGCCGCTGAGCTGCATGGAACTGCTTTGGAGAATGTGCGAATTGAAGCGGGTGGAGTGTTCATCTCCGACATGAAGGTCTCGATCCCTGAAGTGGTTCAGGCCAGTCTCGGGAGACTGAGGGGAGAATTGATCGGCAATGGGACTATGCGCAGAACTGACATCGCCAATCATCCACTGGGTGGGAGTCCCGCTTTTTTTGAGTTCAATTGCACAGCGTTCGAGGTGAGCGTGGACGTTGAGACCGGAGAGGTCTCTGTCATAAAGCACGTAAGCGTCGGAGATACTGGTAAATCGCTAAACCCGCTGCAGGTTGAGATGCAGGATGAGGGTGCAGCAATTATGGGACTTGGGCATACCATGATGGAACACATCATTCTGGACGAATCGGGCAGGATAGCGAATCATGGAGCGCTGGATTATCGTATTCCTACATCAAAGGATCTTCCGCTTTCACTTTCCACTTACAGCATTGAGAATGCCGATGGACCTGGTCCGTATGGCTCTAAGGGGGTAAGTGAAGGGGCAATTCTTTGTACGGCTCCCGCATTTGCGTCCGCAGTGACGGAGGCGACTGGTGTTGTTATCAGGGATCTCCCGCTTACTCCTGAGCGCGTGTGGAGGGCAATGAGAGATGGCGCTTCTGATTCTTCCAAGGTCGAGTAGGTCTGAGCGAGCCGTATTTCTAATCTTGACCACCCGGTCGCTCAACTAATGTGGTCCCCCTGCTTGGTCAATACCAAACGGCCCCCACATAGCTAAGCAGGGTGAGGAATCTTGTTTGATGGTTTTTCAAAATCGGGAGTGGGTAAAGTCCATTCGCTTATGACTACTGTGCGGCAGTTTCGTGTTGTCCAGCCACATCAAGAAAGGACCGCCCATTCTTTCGCCAGTATTGGTCCGAAAGGGAGTGCAAATTTCGACCTAGATGACTCCGTGATTTAGAAGGAATCAGCCTGGTAGTCGGCAATTGCGAAGCCATAGCACACTCCGCGGAGGAAGCCATCCGAGGCGCTGATTCGGTAAAGGGAATCCAGCTTTCCCGAGAAGTGACGCTACGACGGAGTTCCGAACCTTGCCCGCTCTGCCTCCTGGCTCGCCACTGGGCTGCAATACCGAAGGCGTCTTCGTCCACCCTGACCTCCGAAACCGGTGGATTTTCGTGCACGTGCCAACCATCCAATTACCCAGTCGAAGGAGCCGCACAGACAGGGGCAGGTAAGTGTGCGGAGACCATCGAGCCTCAGACTTGCGTGACATCATTTACCGAAGCGCTTCACTGTCCCTAACTGAATCGATTGAGCAGGGTGCAGAGATTGTTCATATGGTTAGGTTGTTGGCTTTCAGTCTCGGGGCAGGTCAAAAGGCTCGATAGGTACGGTTGCAGGGCTTTAGGTTGTCACGTTCCTGACGTCGCTTGGCAGGAAGGTAGTGCCATCTCAGGAAAGGAGGTTTCTGGCGCGTCGGCGTAGTGCATACGTCGGCGCCGGTCCTAACTAGAAGGAAACGACCGTTGGATTAAGAGTTACGCACGAAGGTATAGGGAGAACATCTCGTGACATATAAGAGCAGGTGGGAGCATTATGAACTTGCAAATCGACAGACGGGAACACACCTTGGGGCGCAAAAATGTGGGCAGAAATGCGGGCAAGCCCGCCAGAGCATGAAGAGCAGGGGGATGGAGAGCCTTGGGGATTTTATCGTGCTATAGCCTCGACATGCTACGCTGAGGGTGGTCCAGTTGGGGATAATTCCGTCAACCGTACCGTACCTGGCTAAGTCGGTCATATTCCGCGCTGAATTAGTCCTCCCGTACAAGGAGGTAATTCATCAACACAAATACCACACAACGACCGATTTGTCCTGGAGTGATGGAGCACGGCGCTGTCGGTGACCTCCGAGATGATGCTGCAAAGGCATGAACATGATCATCTTTTTGTGATACTATTGATGTGGAGGTGCGATCATGAGAACCACGCTTGCACTTGATGACGACTTGATCGCCGAAGCGCAACGCTTGACGGGTACACCAGAGAAGAGTGCTCTTGTGAGCGAGGCTCTGCGCGCCCTGATCGAGCGAGAGAGTGCCCGTCGCCTGGCAAGACTGGGGGGGAGTGAGCCGCGCTTGGACCGCGTGCCTCGCCGTCGACCCCTCGCGTGATCCTGCTCGACACGTCGGTATGGGTTGATCACCTCCGTAACGGGGACCCTCTGGTTGCGAATCTCCTCGAGACGAATCAGGTCTTGGGCCATCCCTTGGTCGTCGGTGAGATCGCCCTTGGAAGGCTCGTCAATCGCAGTGAGATCCTCGCCCTGCTTGCCAATCTTGCACCCGCCGCCATAGCAACCCACGAAGAGACAATGTTCCTGATTGAGTCTCACGAGTTATGGGGTCGTGGAATAGGCCTCATCGATACACAGTTGCTTGCAGCAACCTTTCTGACGCCAGATACCACGTTATGGACGCGCGACAAGCGCCTTCATGCTGTCGCCATCGATCTGGGCTGTGGTTATGAGGAGTCATAGGGCACAGTGAACCTAGTGCGAGTAGGGAATCCGCTGTCTTTCATGTGCGCCGACCCTAGTGGAATGAAAAGTAAATAGTTGAGACTTGAATCAACCAGATATAAAATGTCTTATTCGGCGATATTAGCGGCACACATCATCTAATTGCATGCCAGTTCCAGTAGCAAACGATCAAGTGGTCACCCATTGCGAGACCTGGGTTCTTGAACCTTGTGTAGTAGCTTCAAAGCGAACCCGAGACAGGCGAATATAGATATGGCTTTGGACTTGATGGAACGGGATCTATCTGACGGTTACAGCGAGCTAACCCCACTGAAGGCAGAAGAGCTTGACATGGATGGAGCTGGAGGATGGAGCGAAATTTTCGGCGGTGTTATAGCTATTGGTGCTATTAGTACGGCCGATAACCCTAACGACGCAGAGGTCCCTGAACTGGATGTTCTATCGTCACGCAAGGCAAAAACCCAGCGCTGCGCTAGTTCTGGGGCTCACCTTAAAGTCGTAGGATGATATGGCCAGTCCCACAAAGCAGTCATTCCGTAATAACCCGGGCGTTGCGCTGGTTCGAAAGAGATGGCTGGCTCATCGAACCGTACATGAAGGGCAGATCCTATTCTGGCGTAGCCTCAGACCTCCCGAAGTAGGGATCCCTTCGAGATCAATTTATCTTGGTCTTGAGGACGTAGACAATTGGTCGGCCGTCGCCTGGGAGATGCGGAGATTGGTGGTTTATCTCCTCAATGAGTAACCCAAGAGCCCGACTAAGACGAGGTGAGTCTGGTTGACAGAGACTTACCGTAATGACCTTTGGTGTGAATGTGATAGTTCCGCCTAAGTGCATCAGATTACGAGTGATCCCCCGATATTCGTCGTCATCGCCAAGGTAGGCATTCATTCGTCGAGCTAGGTCAAGTTCTGCGTTATAGGCGAGCAGTCGACAAACCATTTGTAAGGCTCTGCGCTCAAGGCGTGGCTTTTCACGGGTAAGCCCCGGATGGATCTCGTTACGGGAAAGTCTCGCTGGAATACCCATCAGTGCTGACTTTGCCCTTTCTAGATCATCTGTAGCAGTTGCGACAAAGGCTTTCAATTCCCTAGTGACCGTTTCGTGGTCATTTGCTGTACTGCTGCTGACGCTAGGACTAGCTACTTCTGCGCCAAGTAGCTCTTTTGCACGAGCCAGAGCAGCCTCTGCTGCTTTGTATTGAGAGCGTGCCTTTATCCTGACCGGGTTGTCTACTACTGTGCTGTCTGGCAACTCTTCCATCTCGTAGCTACAGAGCCAGTGAATACCGTGGTGTTCTTCCACGTATTTGAAAGTGTTCTCAATACGCCATCTTGCACGCAGTGCCCGTAGCAGATTTACGCTATTTGATCTGGTGTCAGAGGTGAGGATCTGAAAGACGACCTTGTCACCCTGGTACAGGCTGAGCTGGCGGGCTTGGCCGTAGCCTTTTACCTCGACGATTTCGTCGGCAAGGTTATAGCTGAGGTGCTTTGTATCCACCTCAGAAAGATAGATCTCAGGAGCTACCGCAGGGGGAACTAAAGGTGCCCTGCGGTAGGTGACCCAATCCACTCCACGCTCTCTGAGAGCAGAGAACACTTTTGGATACGACCCGCCTCTGTCAAAGCCAACCATGATCGGACGATTACCGCATATCTCAATGAGCTGATCGATCACCGGGGGAAGGTTGACCGAGAGGCCCTTTGGTTCAGAAGAGGAAAAACATACCGCTCGCCAGTTCTCGTCTATGACAAAGGTGTCGTCTCGTCCCCGTTCCGGCCTGCCTTTTCGGGTGTTGTAGCCTTTTGCCAGTGTCCTAGCGCCGGTGTAGGTGACGAAGTGATCATCGCAGAAGTAAAGCTCAGGTGGAACTTCGTCTGTATTGAGCATTGCCTTAGCAAAGGATCTCTGGAGGCTGAACGGATCAGATGCTTCTGCTATATCTGCCAGGCGGGGTCGAAGGGTACGCAGCTCTGGAAAGGACGCAAGTCCAATGAGTGCACCAGCGTCTACTCGGTGCAGATGCTTGGTTCCCTCCATCGAAGAAGAGCCAAGTGCGAAGCCGAAAGTAGCTGCTAAAATCACCGCTGGAGCGTCATAGCGTCTGGCAACTGGCCTGGGCAGGCTGGATAGAACCTCTTCCACACCGAGACGACTAAAGAAGTGATGTAACAGCATTGCTCCTGCATAGCGGCTAGGTAATTCGCCAGCTTCGATGCGTGGAATCCTGTCGTCAAGGATTGCATCTTGGCCAAGTATCGCTGCTGGGGTATATTCGCCGAAGGGCACTAGCTCAGGCTCAACTTGCACCGTGTCTTAGTCTTCGGACTCAGCTTGGTCAGAGAGACTTGGGCAGTTCTGTTGTTGTGATGTTAGCTCCGATGCGTCGCTTTCGAAGCCAAGTGGGACCGTCTCAGAGCGCTGTTGGGCAAGCAGTCGGGAGATAGTCGAGTCCGAGACGCCGAACTTAGCAGCGATCTCGGCTCCAGTACGCCCATCTGCAGCCATACGGATCGCCTTGTCTTCATCGGAACGTGACAGCTTGCGAGGAGGACCGATCGGAGGGACGAGGGCCTTTGATCCCCCTCGCGCTACTTTGCTCCGCAATCTCGAGACGTGCTCGGCCCGTACCCCAAACAACTCAGCTACCCTCTTGCCAGTAACCCCAGCTTCTGTAAGAGCAACCATTGCCAAGTTCCGCATACCCCGGTCTGCTGGATCAAAGCGAAACAGCACTCTTGGCCCATAGCTGATGAGCGTATTACCATCGCTCGCCAATTCTCTACGTAGCTCATAGGAAGCAGGCATGCCTGGTAACTGCTGAATCAGGTTGGTCGTTTCCATCTCTTTATTCTAGCAGAAATTGCGCTCCTTATGCAAACTCAACTGCACTAAAACCCCCATGTCAGAATGGTAACTTGTTCCTACTTCCGGAGGTCTGGGCCCTGGAATATCTAGCGAAGGAGACGGGCGCGGCGGTACTATTCGCCCACCACGTCAACAAGAGCAGCGTAGCATCAAGCCAGAATGATCAGCAGTATGCGGCGCGGGGGCTTCAATATTGACCGATAATGCCCCTTGGGCTGCGTCGTTGACAAAGATGAGCGAGGGTGAGGCGGGAAAGCTCGGCCAGCTCGGCGACGCCGGATGCGTGGGCGAAGATCGGCGCGGATACTACGTCCGGTTCTCGGTGCCGAAACAAAACTACGGGAATGTGATACCAGATCGCTGGTTCAAGCGGGACGAGGGCGGAGTTCTTCTTCCCGTCGAATTGTGGGCTGAGAAGTCAGAGCGAGAGCCACGACCGGGGCGGCAAAAGGCATCCGCTGCCGGCAAGGCGACGATCCAAGGTTGGGGGGTGTACCCCCACAGGACCACAGCAAGAAAAGACAGAATTGCCCAATTTGGGGCAATTCAACCACCCAACATCCTTAACGCACATCAGCGGCGATGAAGCATCAACGACCCAAGGGGAGTAAAGGCAGGCGCAAATCACCAGGTCAGAGGTAATTCCCAGGTTTGTTTCCAAAAACGCGATGTGTGACGAAATTCGGCATAACTGATTAGTTGGGTCTCTGTTTCGGGTGCATACATTACCGGCGATGGATCGATTTGGAAACACGAAGGAGAATTCGATGAGAACTGCGGCGAAGATGATTGCAGCGGCTGCCAATGCGGGGATGGGCCTTGGGGCCTGCACGCTGCCGAGCGGGAAGACTTATTGTCTCACACCAACAACCGGAGGATGACATGGATAGTGGATTGGGAAACGCGGATCGGGAAACGCGGATCGGGAAACGCGGATCGGCGAGCGGGAAATCGGCGGAAAGACTATGTTTACCGAGAAGCGGCGCCTTTTCCTTACGCGGAACTCATCCGGAGCGGGGTGGACGCTGAAGCCGAGGCTCCCGATAACCTGATCCAGATGACTGAGGCGGTGGGATACGACCCGAGGGTCGACTGGTACTGGCTCTGGGGACAAAAGATGTACGTCTCGATGTTCCCCGAAGTCGAGGCTGGCGCAGATCTCCCCATATCGTGGGAGGCGCTGCACCGCTTTGTGATCTCTTACGCCTGGATCGACCGGAGGTTCCGGAACGTCATGGACAAGCCCTGCTGGATTCTGGATCCCGAAGCCGTCGAGCTGGCGGTGATGCTTTTTTTGGGTCGCAAATCCTACGAAGAGCACCGCGTTGCGGCGAAAGCGGGGGGAGTCGGCGAGCACCTCGATTTCTTAAATCTCAGATACAGAGTAGTCCTCGAAATCGGCGAGGTTTTGCACGGGTGTAGCATCGAAGAGGAACCGCACGCGGGGTACGAGCACGGCCCGAAGTGGGCCAGCCACGTCGGCGAGAACGAGTGGGTTCCCGCTCTCTTGCGCCGAGTCGAGAGATGGGAGGGCCTCAAGCTCCCCAGGTCGCCCGAGATGGACGGCGTTGCCCGGCCTGCAGCGAAGATGGCCGCAGAGGCGGTCCTGGGCCGCAGAGATCGGCGATCTCTGAGTTGAGCCTGAGGGCTAAGCTGTGGCCGGCGAGCGCTTACACCGCTGCCCAGCCTGAACGAGGTCGAGGCCCTGCGTGACCAACTTCAAGCCGTCGCTCTTAGCCTCGACCGGGCAGGCAGGGGCGATCAGAAAAGCCGTCGCCCAAGCGTTCGTGCATAGCCTCACGGTGGAAGCACGCGACAAAATCCTGCCGAAATTCGAGATTCGGCGCGGCCTGCTGATCCGAGACACCGGTGAACCTCGAGTCACACAATAAGAACCACTTGATCGCCGCACTCACTCGTAAGACCTGCAGCCTCAAAGGGACAACGATCCCTACAGCAAGTCAATGAACTCGCTCACGGTAACGCCGGACTGTCGAAGAATCGCCGAAAGGGTTCCCCGGGCCAGTTCCCGGTGAAGGGGGATAATGACAGTTCTGCCGCCTTGATCGCGAAGTTTCACGTGACTGCCTCGCTGGCCGATTCGTACGAAGCCAGCCTTCGCGAGCGCGATGGCAGTCTCTTGGCCCGAAACGACGGGAAGTGCGGGACTCACGCAGGAAGCAGGACAGTGGTGATGATCGGTGGCTCAAGCGAGTCGGGAAGGTCTTCTCCTTCGAAATACAGGCCCAGTGCTTCCTCAAGATTCGCGAGAGCCTCATCCACGGTGTCACCTTGGCTGACTACGTCGACGTCAAGGCACCTTGCGACATACCATGGCGTTTCGTGAGTGACGGCAACAGTGAACTTCATAAACTAAATCGTACCAGCGACCGGTGTCGTTGGGTACGGTTCTTGCACTGCTTCGGAGGGCACCTTGACGGCGAGAACGCCGTGGTACGTTGAAGGGAACAGCAAGCCAGCCCATCCACACCAATGCACACTGGACTCGTCAACGCACGTCACCCAGTTCTGGCCCTGCCGATACCCAGGGCTTGGAGTGGTTCCGATGCCTATGGAGTCGCTTCACTCGCGCACCAACTGATCCCCATGGACCCGCATCTCGTTGGGGATGTTTGCGATGACACAACGCGCCCCTAGGTGCCAGCCCTCGGTCTTCTGGGTCCTTATGAGGCCGGTTGTGGATGGACAGGCGGGCGAGGCCCCATTTGGCGGTCGGGCTGGGGCGCTGGCGGTTCCGGTGGCGGCGTTGGCTGGCTATGAGATAGCTCGGAGTTGATGACATTGCGGACGATCTGCTCAATCTCGACCTCGGAAGGGGTTCCTGCCTGCTCAGCCATCGGCAGGGTCTGGAGGCTGATTAGCAGTTGGATGACCGCCAGGAGTACCAAAAGCCACTCTCGGAGCTTGCTGGGATCGCTGGGCAGGAGTGTCCTCAGCAGGGTTGCCCCCAGGTCGGGGGCTTCCTCCCCTATGGCCCTGACGACCTCCTCAGGTGGCCTGTCGGCTCCCTGCCTGAGTAGACGTTCTAGGGCCTGGAGCCGGTTAATCGTTATTTGTGGGGCCGATAGCACAGTGATGGTGTCGCGTATGAAGTCGAATTCTCCGTCCATAATCTCGGCCATTGCCCCACAGGATGGGCATGTCTCGCGGTTGCCTTGCAGGGTGACGTGCCGTGCGTTTTCAATGCGGAATCCGCGGCTCTCAAATACGTGTCCATTGGGACAGAAAACGATTGGACCCATTGCCCATCATGTTAATGGCCCTGTTGCATTCCCATGTAGGATTACAAATTGACCTCCTCCACCCCGATAACACATACGCTTGCAACTGATAACGACTCGCCATCGACTATGCAACTCAGCGCCGGCCTCCGGCTCGCCGTGGGAATTGGCCAAGGCGGCCGTATTCCTGGCTTCTGACGAGTCCAGCTTTGTCGTCGGCACGGAACTACAGGTTGATGGCGGCTTGGGCAACTTGTGAGCGGACAGACGTGTGCGCCGGGCATGGCGCGTTACTTCAAATACGTAAAGAAAGTTCTCACACACTTGGCCTTGGCGTAATGGCGGTGGCTCTGACGGGGGCCGAAGGTTCCCGGCAGGGCTACCGTCTCATCATCAACCCCCGAAGTTGATCGTTTGGGGTTGTTGGCGTCGATTGCTGGTGCTCACAGTCACACGACACCAGGTCGGGCTCGATGTGGCAATCGCGGTGATCCTTCCAGTCGCCAGTCAGCCCATGATCGTGGCGACCTGGATCGAGCGGATCATCGTTCACCAAGGCATCCAAGGCGGAGACCAAGTCGGCATCGAGAGTTGCCCGGTGCGGACCTTTGCCCTCACGCTTGTAGTCACGCTTGAACTGGCTCGTCCATTCAATCGTCCGCATCAAGGGCGTCCATCAGCTCCTCGATGCTCTTGGCGCGAGGCAGATTCCCGGCACGGGCTATACCCAACGCCGCACACCCCTTTGACCTGCTTCTTTTCGGTTCAGCGGGCTCCAAAACCTAGCGCGGCGCTAGTTTGAAGGAGCAATCACCAGCAACCACTCAGTTGGCTTTGTCGGAGATTCGCAGCGATTCGCGTCAGGAAAACGTCTAGGGCAGGGGGCCCTGAGCAGTTCTGGTCGACATGCCGATCCATGTACGTCCCAGTAGCTAGCGGTTGGTGAACCACTATTGTGCTTGTCGTATGCGGTTTGTGCGCTTGCCCACCAAGATAGGGCGCCGCAGAATGGATTGTTGTAGGGAGGGTTGTAACGTTGACTTGACTCGGTTCCAAGTGCTGCAACAGCTTCGCTGTAGCCCGCACCCGCACTCGAGCAGTCAATGGATCCATCATTATAAGGCTGCCCGTAAATAGTGAACTGTCTAAACGTTGGTCGTGGCGCCCCACTGTAGACGGACCCATTCTTGCCAAGTGACGTATCACCATGAACAGTTGAATTGGAGTGAGTCTCGCCTAATAGCCCTGGCTTGCTGGGATATACCTCATTGTGAAAGGCATCTAAGCAACTCACTTCAGATGAACTGTCCAGGTGTCGCAAGAGTGACGAGCAGTGCCCAAGCCGCCCACACAAGGGAAAAGGCAAGCGTATGAATTCATTGCTTGCACATCTGCTTCGGTCGCATCGAGCTGATAACGCACCCAAGAAATCCGACGGTACAAAGGCACAGAGATAATCACCCGAAGACGCTCAGACTGCCGTCGGGCAAGCGGAATTCAACGTAAGCGACCTGGAAGAGGTGGGGCAGGCCACTCATTGGCGATCTCCGGAAGGGAGCCATCGGTACAGCGTGGCGACCGAGGCGCCAAGGTTGGTAGCGACTTCGTGCGGTGGTAGCCCCGACGCCAAGAGGCTTCGTGCAGCTTCCACCTTGCCGTCCGTCATGACTCTCTTCCGTCCACCGATCCGGCTTCGTGCCCGTGCTGTCTCCAGCCCAGCCCGTGTCCGTTCCACGGTCAGCTCCCGCTCCATTTCGGCGAGGCTTGCCATGACGTGGAAGAAGAAGCGCCCAGCCGGGGTGCTCGTGCCGATGGAGTCGGTGAGGCTCACAAAGTTGATGTCGTCCTCCTCGAATCCGCTCACGAGATCGACGAGCTGCTTGACACTCCGACCGAGCCGGTCGAGCTTCCAGACGACGAGCGTGCCGCCCTTCCTCAGAATGCCGAGCGCCTTCTGGAGTCCGGGAGTCGGTGAGCTTCCCGCTCACCGTGTCGTCGAAGACTTTGTCGCATCCGGAGCGTGTCAGCGCCTCGTGCCGAACGTCGAGACGTTGGTCCCGGGCCGAGACACGGGCGTAGCCGATGCGCACTGGGGATACTCCAGATGTCCGACTCTCAAAACTCGTAAGAGAGCCGGAGGTACTGAGAACAGGATACGAGAACGGTTTATGAGTATGCTCGCCGACCTCGGATCGTTACAACGGCGTCGGTGGAGTCATTCCCTCTCGGAATCCCTCGTTTGTGAGACAAAGGATCATCGCTCGATCATCCTCATCTGTTCCTCAGTGTGGTGATCGCCAGCAGCAGGGGTGATACTCGTGAGTTTGTCGATTTGCTCGGGGGTCAGCTGAATCTCGTCGGCAGCGATGTTCTCTTCCACACGGGCGACACGCTTGGTTCCGGGGATCGGAGCGATGTCGTCCCCTTGAGCCAGGACCCAGGCCAAGGCAACCTGAGCAGGCATGGCACCGACCTCGGCTGCGATCGCCTTGACCTCGTCAACCGTGCGGAGGTTGCGCTGGAAGTTCTCGCCAGTGAAGCGTGGATTGGTCTTGCGCGAGTCATCGTCATCGAAGTCATCGATGGAGCGGATTGCTCCAGTAAGGAACCCCCGACCGAGGGGAGAATATGCAACGAACCCGATGCCGAGTTCGCGAAGCACGGGTAGGACCTTGGATTCTGGGTCCCTGGTCCACAGGGAGTACTCGGACTGCAAGGCAGTAATTGGATGGACGGCGTGGGCTCGGCGAATCGTGTCCGGCCCTGCCTCAGACAGGCCGATGTGTCGAATTTTGCCTTCTGCCACCAGTTCGCCGAGGATGCCGACGGTCTCTTCTATGGGGATGCTCGGGTCGACTCGGTGCTGGTAGTACAGATCAATGTGGTCGGTACCAAGTCTCTTGAGGGAACCCTCAAGTGAGGTTCGGATGTTGGCTGGGCTGCTATCGAGAGTCCACGGACCACCCCCAACATGCGAGACGAGACCGAACTTCGATGCCAAGATAACGCTGTCTCGGCGGTTCTTGATCGCCTCGCCAACGAGTTCCTCGTTCACGAACGGGCCATAGATCTCAGCAGTGTCGATGAGGGTGACACCAAGTTCGATGGCCCGATGAATGGTCCGTATGGACTCGGCGTCGTCGCTGCCTGCCCCGGTGTAGGCGATGGACATGCCCATGGTGCCGAGCCCGATGCGTGCGACGTCGAGAGTTCTAAGGTGAATGTGCTTCATGCGTACGTTCCTTCTGTCGGTTGGAGTTGAGCGTTTAGTTATGGGCGGATTTGGCAAGAAAACCGTCAATCTTCAGGGATCGTCCGCCCGAAACCCTCAAGGGTTACTGCGTCCGGTTCAGGGCCACCACGATGTCCCGTGTCCAGTCCATCGATGGCGGTCAGCTCATCTGGACTCAGTTCGAAGTCGAACACGTCGAAGTTTTCGGCGATCCGGCTTGGCTTGGTGGACTTGGGAATCACAGATCGACCGTGTTGCAGACCCCAGCGCAGCATGACTTGGGCAGGGGTCTTGTCATGGGTCTCGGCAATGCCACCGATCACGGGATCGTCAAGCGTGCTGCCCTGGCTTCCATCCCGGTAGAACGTGATTCCCCCGATCGGCGACCACGCCTGGGTGACGATGCCGTGCTCGGCGTTGAAGACTTGGACCGCAGGCTGAGGAAAGTACGGATGACACTCAATCTGGTTGACCGCTGGGACGACCGTCGCAACGTTGAGAAGTTTCGTGAGGTGCTCGACCATGAAATTGCTGACTCCGATGGCACGTACCTTGCCGTCAGCGAGGAGCGTCTCCAGAGCACGGTACGCCTCAAGAGTCCGCTCAAAGGCCGACGGAAGCGCCTGGTGCAGGATCAGGAGATCGATCTGATCGACACCGAGTTTCCGAGCACTCTTCTCGAAACCGTGCAGCGTCTCGTCGTATCCGTAGTCGCTGATCCAAATTTTGGTCTCCAGGAAGACCTCGGATCGATTCAGGTCAGAATGGTGCACCGCTTCGCCGACTTGCCGTTCGTTGCCGTAGGCCGCTGCGGTATCGATATGCCGATATCCCGTGCTGAGCGCAGCGTTCACTGCGTCACGGGTCTCGTCGGGTGGCGTCTGAAAGACACCGAGACCAAGTCTGGGTAACTCGACGCCGTTGTTGAGCATGATCGGTTCCATGATTCTCCGTTTCTCTATTCTGCAAGTTCGCCATAGAAGTAGGACGCAGTGACTCCGCCGTCCATGAGGAAGTCGCTGCCGGTGATGAAGGCACCGTCAGGTCCCAAGAGGAGTGCTCCGACAGTTCCGACCTCGTCGGGAGTCCCGCCCCGTCCAGCTGGGCAGAGATCGATCATCCGACGGTAGCCCTCTCCACGAGGGCCGGTTAGCTCGTCTCGGGCGAGGGGAGTGAAGATGATGCCAGGAGAGATCGTGTTGATTCGTGCGCCACGCTTGCCCCAGCGGACGGCTTCAGCCATGACTCGAAGCGAGTTTCCTCGCTTGGCGAGTTGGTAGGCGTTCAGCGAGTCGGTTACCTTGCTGGGCTGGAGGAAGGGGAGTGTCAGAAGTTCCTCGACGGGAGTCGTCGCAAGTGCGGAGTTCTGCTCCTGGGTAAGGGCACCGAGACGGTGGCCTGATTGAGATGCGATGACGACACCGGAACCACCGGGAGCGATGACGTCACCGAACTTCTCTAGGACGAGTGCCGTCCCATAGAGGTCAACAGTCAGGATTGTCGCCGGAGAGGCTTGGCTCGGTGAGACGCCTGCTGCATGAATGAGTCCGGTGATGTCGCCGAAGCTGGTGGCTTCTGTGACGAGAGCCTGCACGGACTCCCGCGACGACACGTCAACGGTTGCGGTGCTCACCGCGAACCCGGCATCCCGCATCACCTCGGCAGCGGCTTCGGCGTTCTCAATGCGGAGGTCTGCGAGCACGACATGCTTTCCGGCACTCACCCGCCGGGCGATGGCCTGACCGATCGATCCGGCTCCGATAACGACAATGATATCACTCATAGTGAACTCCTTCTTGTGGAAGCGACGAAGCACAGGCTCACGTTGTCCTGACCACGAATACTTACGATATCTCCATTGAACGACGTACGTGCCGGATGAGGAAGTCCCTGGTGATACAGGTACTGACAGGCCCTCCCTCATTCTCGAGTGGGGACGTACACTGGGAGTATGGACGGCAAGACTGAGATTCGAGAGTTCTTGACCTCCCGGCGGGCACACCTTCGCCCGGAGGAGGCGGGTCTCCCTGCGTACGGAACCCACCGGCGAGTGCCTGGGCTACGCCGGGAGGAGGTTGCGATGCTGGCGGGCGTGAGCGTGGACTACTACACCCGCCTGGAGCGAGGGAACTTGCAGGGTGCCTCTGAGGAAGTGCTCGACTCGCTCGCCCGTGCGCTCCAGCTTGACGATGCCGAACGGACGCATCTCTTCGATCTCGCCCGAGCCGCCAACGAGAGCGGCGGTTTACGCCGCAGGAAAGCCGCCAGCCAGCGTGTCCGACCAAGTGTCCAACGCATACTCGATGCCATGGTCGGTGCCCCGGCCTGGGTCAGGAATGCCCGACATGACCTCCTTGCTGCAAACCAGCTCGGCTTCGCTCTCTATTCGGAGATGCTGACCGATCCCATCCGCCCTGCGAACAACGCACGGTTCGTCTTCCTCAACCCACGCTCCAAAGAGTTCTTCGGGGATTGGGAGCGAGCAGCCGACGACATTGTGGCCATGCTCCGTTCCGAAGCGGGGAGAAATCCATACGACAAGGCGCTCACCGACCTCATCGGTGAATTGTCGACGAGGAGCGAAACGTTCCGAACCCGGTGGGCTGCACACAACGTGCGCTTCCACCGCACCGGGCGAAAGCAACTCCATCACCCTGTCGTTGGAGCCCTTGACCTGTTATACGAGGCGATGGAGCTTCCTGGTGAAGACTTGACCGTTCTCGTTTATACGGCAGAGCCGGGGTCACCCTCTCAAGACGCACTCAACCTCTTAGCGAGTTGGTCAGCCACCGTGGACGAAGCGGGCCGAAATGCTGCACAGAGTGCGACCGACTCCGCCGTGAGTCCACCCCATGGAGTGGACTCGCCGAAGTAACCGAGCAACCAACGCAATGAAGAATCGAACGGATTCTTGAGGTTCGCGCCCCAACGTCGATGTGAGACAACGGAACGACACAGAAGGAGTTCTCATGAAAGCAACGATCATCCACGGTGCGGGAGACGTCCGGGTCGAGACCGTCCCGGACCCCCAGATCCAGGACACAACGGACGCCCTTGTCCGGGTCGTCAGTGCGTGCATCTGCGGGAGCGACCTCTGGCCGTACCGGTCGATGGCTGCATCTGAGCATGGTCAGCGTATTGGCCACGAGTTCATCGGCGTCATCGAAGATACCGGCTCTGATGTGTCCGGCCTCACGAGAGGTGATCTAGTCGTCGCCCCGTTTGTATGGAGTGACAATACCTGCGACTTCTGCCAAGAAGGACTCCAGACGTCCTGTCGGCATGGCGGATTGTGGGCACGGAACGGCATCGACGGCGGCCAAGGAGAAGCGGTGCGAGTTCCCCAGGCGCAAGGGACGCTCGTGAAACTCCCAGTCAGCGAAGACTCCGCATTGCTTCCATCGTTGCTCTCCCTCTCGGACGTGTTCCCGACGGGATACCACTGTGCGCACACCGCAGGCGTCACCCACAGCACCACGGTCACCGTAATTGGCGATGGCGCAGTCGGGCTTTCAGCAGTGCTCTCGGCGAAGCGCCTCGGCGCTGAGCGGGTCATTCTCATGGGTCGGCACAAGGACCGGACGGACCTCGGTATCCGTTTCGGTGCGACCGATGTCGTCGCCGAACGAGGTGAGGAGGGTATCGAGAAGGTACGACAGTTGACCGGTGGCGGCGGCACGCATCGGGTGCTCGAATGCGTCGGCCTGAAGGACGCCATCGAGACTGCCTTTGGCGTAGTCCGTGATGGTGGCGTCGTCAGTCGAGTCGGAGCCCCGCAGTACGCCGAGGTGCCGATGGATTTTGGCGTGTTCCTTCGAAACTTCACCCTCACCGGTGGCGTCGCCCCAGCTCGGGCCTACATCGACGAACTGCTCCAGGACGTGCTCGACGGCACGATTGAACCGGGGCTTGTATTCGACCTGACGGTCAACCTCGACGATGTCTCTGACGGATACAAGGCCATGGCTGACCGGACGGCGCTCAAGGTGCTCGTCCGGCCTTGACACATTACGAACGACGAGAAGGAGAGCATTCACATGGAAGTACAAAAGAAGCAAGCAACCGCAAAGGGTCCCACCGATTGGTTCACGGGAGACGTGTACATCGACGGCATCGTCCGTGGAAAAGAACCGTCGCATCTCAACGTTGGAGCCGTGCATTTTAGCCCCTTGCAGCTACGAGAGGGAGAGAGGCCAACCTCCTCTATGTCGATACCCATTATGACCCAGATCCCGCGACTGCACATGAGGGGACGACCGAAGTACAATCTGCTCACCAGCTCCTTATCACCTGTCTTGCCAATCAAGGATCAGAGATGGGAGCCCATGAGATGATCCGGATAGAACACGAGGAAGTCGAGGGGATCATTCGGCTCCATGGGGAGTATGAGACCATCGCAAGAATCGCCGAGGAGGAGCGGTGGAACGACTTACTTGCGCGATCGGGTCTAACGGATGAACACCTAGAACAGATCCGAGAGAGCTCAGCATATGGACCACTGCTCTCAGCGCTTCGAGGTGCAAAGGCACGTGGGATTGACATCGACGATGACTTCCCAACACTCGTTACAGCACGCCAACTCGATGATGCCGATGACCTAGCGGCGGTGTTAGCTAACCGAGTAGCGAGTTGGACCCACAAGCATGGCAGCAGACGGATCGGGGCAACCAACCTCATCGCAGGACTCATCCCAAGAGCGACCGAGGTAACCGATCCAGACCTTGGCCAAGCTCTCATAGAGCGTGAGCGTGCAATCGAGCAACGTGCGATCGCACTCGCCGAGCGGGCGATAGAGGAGAGGGCCAATTGGATACAACACCTCGGGCAGGTGCCATCAGATCCAACACGCCAAGCAGCGTGGCTGGCAAATGTCGCGACGATTGCAGCCTATCGGGAGCGGTGGAACATCACCGGTAACACGGTCATCGGCAATGAGTCAAACGTCGATAGCATCGAACAGCTTGGGCAGAGGAGGCGGGCGCGGGTGGCAGCGAGGGCTGCTGTCAGGCTCGTTTGTGGGGAGATTGCCAATGAAACATCTGACAACCCCAGTGTCGTCAATCAGGTAGCTGAAGTATCAGTTACGAAGGTGACAGGTCGATAGTTCAGGTATCCTAGCCTGACGAGTTGCAGGGGGAACCTGACCCCGCTCATTAGGCCGGCGAGGATAAGAACGGTGAGTTAACGACCAGGACCAGTAACCAAAAGGGAGGAGAGGTAGGGTTAGACGCGGTGCTCGATGGCCGCATGAATGCTCTTTGTCTCAGACTGCCCGAAAATTCGCAGATTAGGCGTCCGGAATGAGCGAAATGTGCCGCCTAGATTGCCAGGAAGATTTGATTGTTGTCTCTATTACCTCAATATTATTGCCCTACAGAAAGACACTGACGACCTCGTTAACCTGGGGGAGATAGCCAACACGGGGCATGCACGGCATCAGTAGACGGGCCGGTGCAGGACGGAGGGGTGATGGAGCGGCGACTGTTATCATCAGGAGCCAAATGGGAACCCATGGTGGGTTACTCTAGGGCTGTAAAAGTCGGGGATTGGATTATGGTCGCGGGCACGACAGCTGCCATTGAGGGCGGAGTGATCGGCGGGAACGATATCGGCGAACAAACCCGCGAGGTATTACGTCGAATCACTGTTGCTCTAGAGGAACTGGGAGAAGGGGTGGAACATGTCGTCCGTACTCGCATCTATGTGACGAATATCTCCCGCTGGCAGGAATTCGGTTATGCCCATGGCGAAGTGTTTAGCGCCATCCGGCCAGCCTCTTCGATGGTAGAAGTGAGTAAACTCATCGACCCGGCGCTGCTGGTAGAAATTGAGGCAGACGCTATCCTGCCTTAGAGCTATGGTTCTGAGCTTGAAGCTGAGCTAGCGCGGGGGTAGGACCGTCCGCGTCAACCGCCAAAACAGAACGTCTGTCGTACTATGACTGGGGTTTCGTCGCGGTGGCGATGATCTCTGGCAAGCATATGTCAACGTGGACCAAGAATCCAACAGTTGCGATCGCCAGTCTCCTCCCAACAATCGATAGCGCGAGTCCGATCCAGCGTCACCTTGTACTGCTGATGGTCGGTAGACAGGCCCCAGGAGGACCTCCGGGCGGTATCGGCTTCATGAGCCGTACCTAAAAGACCCCGGTTGCTCTTGCTTACGCTGATTCCAATTCGTGGAGGTAGGTTCGATCCCAATTCAGGCCAATCCCTACCGAAACTCGATAACGGCGATACAACTGTCGTCCCCAATCATATCGGATCAGAGATTGCTCACCTAGGTATCGGCCACTTGTCTCAACCCTCCCAGTTGAGCAGCAGTGCCTGCCGTAATAACGAGCAGCAACCCGACCAACTTGAAAGCGGAAGGCTGTTGATGGAGAATCAAAAGCCCAATGCACACCGCGAAACCCGGTTCAAGGGCCATCAGGGTTCCAAAGGCGTGATGAGTCATACGCCGCAGCGCGAGCAGCTCGAAAGAATAGGGTAGCACCGGGAGAAGGACCGCTAACCCTGCGGACGTCGCAACGACTCCGATGGTAAGATGACCAGCGGCCTGAGGAATGCCGATAATTGCGGCTGTCATCGCAGCAATCGGGATTGTTAGCGATAGCCCGCCAAGCCCACCAAAGCGGTCTCCTAACTGCTGAGTCAGGAGAATGTAGACAGCCCACCCAACTGCAGCGAGTGCAGCGAAGCTGAGACCGGCAACGCTGACGTTACCTCGCCATGGCTCAGTGAGCAGAACGACGCCCAGCAGTGCTAAAGCCGGCCAGATCAAGGCACGCATGCGGTGGCTTAGCAACGCTGCCACAGTCATCGGGCCAAGGAACTCGACTGCAACGGAGGTACCCAACGGAATCCGTTGAATGGCGGCTAAAAAGAGAATTGTCTGGAGACCAATGGTCGCACCTAGTCCGAACACAATAGGCAGATCACGACCCCGTAGCGCCCGTAACGGTGGGCGCACCAGGACCAGAAATATGATGGAACCGATGCTAAGGCGCAACCATGCAACACCCGCAGGGCCCACCTCAGTCATCTCGTGCATCGATAGCGCGGAACACAGCTGCACGGACAGCATTGCCAATACAGCGAGGCTCCATGGGGGCACCACCGTGCCGTGTACCGCCTGCCTCATCGGTTGTCGCGAAAAGTGCGCCAGCCCCCGATTGTGCGGAGGCGTCTTTGCTGCTGGCGAGCCGCGCCGGCATCGAATCCGCGACCGCGTTCTTCAAGGTAGCGAACGACCCGCTGGCGGTGCTCGATGGGATTGGAGTCGTCGTACTTGAACTTGGCATCCACTTTCAGGACCTGTAGGCGAAGTCCACGAAGTCCCGGCAACATCCGCCCATAGGGCTCCTTGTCGACACCGATCTCTGCGTGGTTACCTTCCGGCTGGAAATCGGCAAGCTGAGCGGAAAGAATGTCAACCTTGTCCTTTGGATCGTCAATCACCGTCGGCAGACAGTTGAACTGTACCGCGGCGTAGTAGCTGGTCGGAACACCGTCTTCGTCGGGCCCGCCCGCCTTGGCGCGCCAATAGGAAGGGATGTAAGCGTAGTCACCGACAACAGCCAGCCTCACCTCCTTGGCGGCTTCTATATGAGACCAGATGGGGTTCGGTTTGGCAAGGTGAACGAGCAATTCGTCACCCGCGATTGTGAAGTGGGTGGGCACCATCAATGGTGCCTGAGCTGGATCTCGATTGTTGACGCCGAGGATACCGAATCGGTCCGTGGCCTCAAGCCATTCTCGCCACTCATCTTCAGTCAGGGCGGCGTCCCAGCTGTGGATCAACATCTCAAGCCCCTTTTTGGTTGCTTATCAGGCGACTAGCCGTGCGAACGTCAGGACCAAGTCGATTCAAGTGACCGATTAGGTCTGTGGCGGCAGCAAGAAGGGCTTCATCGGTCTTGGGCTCGAGAGCATCCAGAATGAAGAGGGCCGTTGTGGTATCTTCCTGCAACCGTGTGCGCCAGGTCTGACGCCAGTTCCAGCGCCGACAAGTTACACCGACTTCGTCACACCAGACGACCTCACCGGGTTCGGGATGCTCGACGATCTCCACTCCCTGTTCGATGGTGTCGAATCGTTCTGTGCCGTTGGCACGGATAAGGCGAGGTGGCCCGACGTAGCGATTCAGGTCCTCACCACCGAGAGGAATCTGGTGGATGACCGAGATGGCATTGTAGATGCCGGTGAGCTGATTGATCCGAGACAGACCTGTATCCGCACGGCGCAAGAGGGCTTCAAGACTGTTACGCGTGCGCTGAGGCTTCGCTCCGAAGGATCTGTAGGCGTTACGCCAAGTTGCTACGTGAGCAAGTTCCTCCACCGGTCGGTCAGCGAGGGCGTCTCTGGCCCGGTCTTCGGCGTCGTGGAGAAGTTCTTCAACGTGGTGATCGCCCTGGCCTGAGATTATGCCGTCGGCCACTACCAACAATGCTCGGTAATCGGGGCGCAGTTCCCAAACAGCCGGATCAATCCGAACCTCTAGAAGGAAACTGTCAAGGTCCATCCAGTTAGGCATCATTGTCGCTCCGTGTAGAAGTTCCAACACGTGGTTGGAAGACAGCTAAGGAGAAGTGCGCAGAAGTTCTGCTCGGATTCGTGTAGGTGTGGGCTACATCGCCATGAAAAGACACGGCATCTCCAACCTCCAACGCATAAGCTTGGTCCGCGACTTCAATTGTTACGGTACCCTGCAGTACGTGGAGGAGCTCACGGGTGCCAGACGAGTGAGCCTCACTTTCGTAGCTGTCATGTGGGCCGAGGTGCCAATCCCATAATTCAACGACATCTGGAGGTTCTGTGCCTGCTATAAGAACGCCGGACCCACCTGCTTTGCCGCTCCAGAGTGCTGCGCCTTTTCCATTCCGTACCACCCTTACGAACGGAGGCCGTGGCGGTTCAACTAAAGATGGTAGGCCAATTCCGAGCGCATCACTGATCTTTAGAAGAATGCCCACACTCGGATTGGTGTTACCTTGTTCGACGCTGGCGATTGTGCGTCGACTCACGCCTGCCAATTCGGCCAACTGATCTAGCGTCCTGCCTTGTAGTTGTCGTTCCTGCTTTATTCGAATCCCGATAGCCGTCGCCAGTGGGTATACGTCGTTATCCATGAGTGCAGTATATTGCAATATAAGTGCAATCGTCTGCGTGAGTACTTGAATCTTTGGTGGACTGAATACTCCCGCCCCTAGGTGAAGGGAGTTTTCGAGGGCTAATCGTGTGCTCATGGAGGCATAAGTCCAGTAGGGTCGACGATTTCTATATGTGCCCTAAAAGCTGGATCATCCCAGGGGCGAGAGTCCTGTCCAGATTAGAGGGTGGAGATTCGGACAGTAAGTTTCGGTTCGTCGCTGAGCGGCGGTGGGCTGAGCGAAGTGTCAACCCCATCCTCGATCAGATCTTCAATCCCAAGTAAATTGACATCCTTTAGACCGAGCAAGATCTCTGCAATGCGGATGGGATTTTGTTCCACAGGGGCCCTCCAGTGATGAGTTATTTCTAATCCCATTCTGGCAGAACCCCTGTGACCCCCCCCAAAACTCACCACTGGCTGGTGGCTACAACTGAGTAATTTGCCTACCTAAATCCGAAGTCCCAAGCCGGTACTCCGCGTCAAAGTAGGGTACGACGCTTTATGATCCGCAGAGGGCAAGGTTCGCAAGACCAGTTGAAACCTCCGCTGTAGAGCATGTCCTTAGCTTTTAGTGATCGAACTCGTGGAATCTTTGGCTGGCCGCTTCACCTTCTTTAAGAACAGATTCCGACCCTCGGTTGGGCCGTTCGAAGTGGCGGTGAGGTGGCGGCTGACAATTTCGGTACTCCGGCCCGAGATCGTCCTGCCCAAGACTGCGATCATCTGCAAGACAGCCGACGGTTGTCTTGTCGAGGAGGGTTGCGGCAGCTATGGGATCGTTCGTCTGGAAGAGGTCGCACAGATTCTCCTCTGCTAACCACCTCCCAAAATCGGTTCATCAGGATCACCCCTGCTGGGTCCCCGGGAGCATCGTCGAGTAGGCGACCTCGTCGAGTCGCTCCGGTCACATGAGCAGGGGTTACTGATCCGATATAGGGGTCGTCTCTGCGAGCAAGTTGCCCTCTCATCGCCACCGTCACTATTCGGCTGGCCTCGTGAGTGCCGTGGGTACTCCAGCTTTGAGATGCAAAAGTCCGCGGTCGATCAGATCTGTATCTGGTTTCCGTTGGATTCAGAAGGGTTCGGTGGGGCTGTCGCTTGCCCCAGCCTCAGGCTGGTCTGTCGTCAGGCCCGTTCCTCAAGTATCGAGTTGGCTCCGTCGACTACCACGACTGACCCGGTAGTATACGACAGCCCGGCCAGACACAGCACTGCTATCTGGGTAGCCACCTCCAGTGCGGTTCCCGACCTACCGACCGGAGATCGCCTACCTGCCTCATTCTCCCGTTCTGTTGCTGATCCGGTCTGGATCCATCCAGGCAGTACCGCATTCACTGTTACCCCGAAGGGAGCTGCTTCGAGCGCGACGGACCGCATCAGGCCGACCATGGCCGCTTTGGCCGAGCCGTAGATTGCCTGCCCCGGCATAGCCATAAGTGGTCCAGTGGTCGACGAGACAAAGACGATCCTTCCCCAGCCACTCTGTTTCATAGGGCCTATGACTGCCGCTGTGACGAGGATCGAGGTCTCCAGGTTTCGTGCGATCCCCCTGCGCCAATCCTCTAGCACGAGGTCCTCTAGATTGGCGATGGTGTCTTCGCCCGTCAGCTGGGATCCCATGCCGGCATTGTTTATCAGGATGTCGATACGGCCGGTATGGGAAACGACCTTGGAGACTTCCATGGGATCGGTCAGGTCGGCCTCCAAGCCGAGTGCATCGATCCCCAACGATTTGAGCTCCTCAGCTCTCTGCTGGATCCGACTGGTTGTGGATGTGATGACCACTTTCGCGCCCAACTCACCGAGCAGTCTCGCAGTGGCGAATCCTATTCCGGTGCCTGATCCCGCTCCTGTGATGAGTGCAACCCTGTTATCAAGTCTGCCCAGGCCGTAGGGTTCGATAGCTGGGTCAGACTGCTGTCCTGTCACAGTATCGATTCCACTGTCTCAGAAAAGACCCCGGTGTGTGCCTGGACATCTTTAGGCGTGTGTTTGGGGGAGAAGAGTGCCATGTTGTGGAACGGGGTCAGCAGGATGCCCCTGTTGAGTGCAAAGAGGTGGAAGTAGCGGTCGAGTTCCAAATCCACCGCAGCTGCGGCTTGTGCGCCGTTACTCGGTGCTGGGCAGAACCAGTACTCCGATCGGGAGCCGAGGTTCTGGACCGACCAGGGTAGGTCGTGACGGTCGATCGTCGTCTGGACACCCTCGGCCCAACTCTTCGCAAGGGGTCCCGAGACGGCGAAGTCGGACTCCAGCAATGAATTCGAAAGTGTCACCTTCATGGCCGCGACGGCTAAGGCGTTGCCTGTGAGAGTTCCACCGATGCCACTAACGTCTATCGACTCGTCTTCTAGGGTCGGGCGGAGACGCTCCTCTAGTTCCGCCGACACACCGAACGCAGCAGCGGGGAATCCGCCGCCTATCGGCTTACCGATGGTCAGCATGTCTGGCTCCAGGCCGTGAGCTGCGGTGTAACCTCCGGGTCCGACACAGATCGTGTGTGTCTCATCGATGATCAACAGTGTCCCGTACTTCTTGGTAAGTCGCCTCAACCCATCGTGGAACCCGGCTTCGGGTAGGACGATACCAATGTTGGTAAGGGCGGGTTCAGCCAGTACTGCTGCCACATCGCCGTGGGCTAGTTCACGCTCGAGTGCCTCCAGGTCGTTGAACTGGACGACTCGAGTCGACTCCTCCACCTTGAATCCCGGTCCGAGGTTGCCTTCTCGTGGGACTACCTTGCCGTCAGCATCGAGTGTCACGAGTGTCTCGTCCACGGTTCCGTGGTAGCACCAGTCGAATACGAGGATCCGGGACCTGCCGGTCACGTGTCGTGCCAGCCGGAGTGCGAACCGGTTGGCGTCTGTGGCAGTCATGGCGAACTGCCATTTGGGCAGTGAGAAGCGCCTCGTGAGTTCCGATGCGACCCAAACGGCATCAGAGGAGGGCAACATGGTGGTGATCGCAGTTTTCACCTGTCGCTGGATCAGCTCAGAGAGGTAGACCGGAGTGTGGCCCACCATAGCTCCGGTGTCGCCGAGGGCGAAGTCTATGTACTGGTGGCCGTCCACGTCGGTGACGGTAGCACCGGAGGCGGACTCCGCGAAGATGGGGTGGGGACCGGGCCACCGGTTCATCCAGGCCATCGGCACCCCGCTTAGTAGGGACTTCTTCGACTCCTCGAAGTGTCTCGCCGAATTCGGGTGCATCTCTTTGAACTTCTCGACTTCACCCATGAAGGCAGCTGAGAGCTTTCCCCTGTCGACCACGTTTCCCCCTGATTTTGGTGCGGTACGAAACCGCATTGGTACTGAATCCGAAACTCTTTGGCAAATCTAAAGAGTTATCAGTGTTTGCGAGTCTATCTGACCAAGGAAAGCGAGTCTAGGGGTGGGTTTCAGGGAAATCAGGGCCAAGTGGGTAAGGGTCGGAAACCGGTCCAGCTGGTCGCGACCCAACGGCTTCGATCGACCAATCTCGCATCTTCGCCTAGGGTGGATTCACCCCTGCCAGCGGCAGTCGGGTAATTTTGAATGGCTCGCTGTACGCTTTGGAGTTGAAATGGAATCCCCGGATCTTTTGGCCTCTATGAAGGAGATCGCGGAGGCTGCAGCGATAGCGCTCGCTGCAGCAACCTCATCGGATCAGGTTAGGGAGATAGAGATATCCTTCATTGGTAAGCGTGGCTCGCTGGCAGACATAAGTTCCGAGCTGCGAAACCTCGACGCCGACGCCAAGCGGACGGTGGGAGAGGCGCTCAACTCCATAAGGTCCGAGATCAGTAGTAATGCCGAGTCTGTGAGGACATCGCTCAGGGAGCAGGAGAGAATGCTCCGTCTGCAGAGCGAGCGTCGGGACCTCAGTGAGTTCCTAGTTGACCGACACGACAGCCTCGGAAGTATCCACCTGATCAGCAGGACTAGGGCTGAACTTGAGGACGTGTTCGTTGGAATGGGCTTCTCAGTCGAAGACGGACCCGAGGTCGAGACCGAGTGGAACAACTTCGAAGCCCTCAACATTCCCAGACACCACCCGGCCAGGGCCTCCCAGGACAGCTTCTTTCTGAAGTTCGGAGAACAGGACTCTGTGGTGCTCCGCACCCATACATCACCCACACAGATCAGGGTGATGCAGGCTCAGGAGCCGCCGATATACGCAGTCATGCCGGGCCGGGTCTACAGACGCGATACCGCCGACTCGAGACATACACCCGCTTTCCACCAGATCGAGGGTCTGGTCGTGGACAGGGGCATCGGATTTGGTGACCTCGCCGGGACCATCGAGACCTTTACTAGGGCGTACTTTGGACCTGAGATCAACTCCCGGCTGAGGCCCGCCTTCTTTCCATTTACCGAACCCTCAGCGGAGTTCGAGATTACCTGCACCATCTGTGGGGGAACCGGATGCAGAACCTGCTCAGGCACCGGCTGGATCGAGCTCGGCGGCTGCGGTATGGTCCATCCGAACGTCTTCAAGGCGGTTGGCGTCGATCCCGAGGAGTGGAGCGGGTTCGCTTTTGGGTTTGGAATCGACCGCTGCGCACAGATGCGCCATTCCGTATCTGACGCGCGGATCTACCTCGACAACGACATCAGGTTCCTAAGTCAGTTCTGAAGCCACCAGTGGTGGATCCGCAAAGAGACTGTCGTCATCGGCGCACACTGATGCAGTGCTGCTGATGATGGCGGGTGACCAGTTGGGTGAGTAGGGCAGCTGGCCGCTACTCTCGATTAGTTGCATCAACGCCCGAGATTCGGGAGACAAGGGAGTGCACCTAGCTGGCTTCTCCGGTTGGCTGGATCCTCCGGTGTCCTCCCAAGCTCGGCGATCAGGTCGTTTCCAGAAGATACCCCGAGGTTCGCAATGAAGGTTTTACTGTCATGGCTGTCCGAGTTCGCCGACTTCGAGCGGGCCGACCCCTCTTTGTCCAGCGGTGCTCCCACCGAAGAGCTCATCTCCAAGCTGGTGGATGGCATGAACAATCTCGGCCTTGTGGTGGAGGGCGTCGAGTGGGTGGGCAGGGACCTCGATGACGTCTACGTCGCCAAGGTCTTGGAGGTGGACGCCATCCCCAAGGCCGACAAGATCAGGAGAGTTCTGGCCGACGTCGGCGCACTGGGAGAGATTCAGGTCGTCTGCGGTGCTTTCAACTTCGGCGTCGGCGACTTCGTCCCCTATGCGGCCATAGGTGCGAAGCTCCCCAACGGTGTCGAGATAAGGGCTGCAAAGATGCGTGGGACGGACTCCTTCGGGATGCTCTGTTCCCCAACTGAGCTGAAGCTCGGTGCTGAGTCTGGCGGATTGATGCTGCTGGACCAGAGCCTCAAGCCCGGAGAGAAGTTGGCAGATGCGCTCGGCATTGTGCCCGACGTCCTCTTCGACCTTGCGATCGAGGCGAATCGACCAGACGCCAACTCGGTCATCGGTGTGGCCAGGGACCTCGCTGCATGGTTCGACCTCGAATTCCGTGCACCGGCTGCCCGCCCACACGGTCAGGATCTGCATAAGGATGCGGCACTTGAGCTCTCTGTGATCGAGGATCCATCGATCTGCGACCGTTTCCTGCTCGCCACCTTCTCCAATATGTCCAGTTGCAAGGTGGCTTCCTTCGTCGGCACCAGGCTGGAGCTGTGCGGCATGAGGTCGATCAATCCTGTCGTGGACGCATCCAACTACGTGATGCTGGAACTTGGGCAGCCGACCCACCCATACGACAGGAGCAGGCTCGATGGCGGGGTCGTCTCGGTGAGGCGGGCGAGGGTAGCAGAGGCCCTCGTCACCCTAGACGGGACGGTACGGACTCTCGGCGTAGGAGACTCCGTCACCGACGTTGTCATAACTGACGGCTCGGACAGTCCAGTCGGGTTGGCGGGCATCATGGGGGGTGAATCTTCGGAGATCTCGAGTGACACCGATTCGGTTCTCCTTGAGCTTGCGCACTTCGACTCGAAGACTATCGCCCGCTCTTCGAAGAGACTGCAACTACGCTCCGAAGCCTCGGCGCGTTTTGAGAGGGGAGTGGACCCCGAGCTTCCACGGCTGGCGCTACAGAGATTTGCCGAGCTGTTGGGTGTTGAGCCGGATTCTGTATATGAGGCCACCCCTTACAACCATGCAGAGACAGAGATACTGGTGAGGCCGGCCAGGTTGGCCCTCTACTTGGGAAGGGACTTCTCGGCCGGGGAGATCTCCAACCTGATTAGTCCTATCGGGTTCAAGGTGGAGGAGAGGGATGGGATCTTCCTTGTGACGGTCCCCAGCTTCAGGCCGGACTGCTCAATCGAAGAGGACGTCATCGAAGAGATCGCCCGTCACTTCGGTTATGCGAACATCGAGAGACGTTATTTGACCTCGCCAAAGGTCGGCAGATTGACAACTGAGCAGCGAAGCCGCCGGAGCATCAGAGCCTTCGGGCGCGATGCGGGCTACTTCGAGGCGTGGGGGCCGTCGATGGTGGGGCCGGGCGAACACTCACCCTTCGGAATCACAGGGGAAGGTGTGGAACTCGACAACCCACTGGCGGTAGAGGAGTCTGTGCTCAGACGTAGCCTCCTGCCTGGGCTCGTCCGGGCTCTTTCGTTCAATGCCGGAAGGAGGATCTCACCAGTGAGACTGTTCGAGTTCGGAAAGGTATTCGAACCGGGTGTGACCGACGAGGGCCTGCCATTTGAGTCCGAGAGGGTCGGTTTCCTGGCCACAGATGCAGAGGATGCCTCTTTGGAGGTGGTCCATACCCTCAGACGGCTGGTGGCACTGCTAAGGGTGGGTCCGGCTTTGTTTGATACGCCGGATCACCATTCTGTGGGTGAGTCTGTGATGGCCTGGCCGAAGCTGCATCCAACCCGTTCCAATTCTGTTTTCATCGGCGGGAGGTTGGTTGGAGTCATAGGTGAGCTCGACCCAGACACCGTGACCGTGTTGACCGCCGGAAACGTCAAGGACAGGGTTGGCTACTTCGAGCTGGATCTGGATGAGATCTTCGCGCTGGAGCCGAAGTCGGACTCCGCTACGCCGGTTACCAGCTTCCCGAGTTCGGATGTCGATATGGCTTTCCTGGTGGACTATCAGTATGATGCACAGACCGTTGCCGATGCGATAATGGCATCTGTCGGGGATCTGTGCGAATCCGTCACGCTGTTTGACAGCTACAGCTCGGCTGCTCTAGGTGACGGTATTCGTTCCCTCGCTTTCACCGTCCGACTGTCCTCGCTGAGCAAGACGCTGACCGACGCCGAGATTCAGCAGGTGATCAGCATTGTGTCGGAGGATCTGAACCACCGGTTCGGTGCAACGCTCAGGTCGGCCTGATGCGATTCCTTACCGACCAACCAATGTATGCATAATGTTGCATTAATGTGCAGAAATATAGATTGACTGAGATATATTGTCTGCATGAAGGTAGCGGTCTGTGGGGCTTCAGGGTTTGCTGGTGCAGAGTTGGTCAGGATCTGTGAGGTCCATCCCGACTTTGAGCTTGTAGCCGTCTTCGCAGACCGATCTGCCGGCACATCGATCTCAGAGTCCCATCCGGGCCTCTTCGGTATCGACCTTGCGATGCTTGCTACTGAGGACCTCATACCGACGGTTGAGTCGTTTGGTATCGAACTGGTCTTCTTGGCGCTGCCGCACGGCGTCTCGCAGCGTTACGTTCCGGGCCTCCTGGCACTCGGCGTTATGGTAGTTGACCTTGGCGCAGACTTCAGAATCAAAAACCCGGTGCTGTATGAGCAGTGGTATGGTCACCAACACGAACGGCCCGAGCTCCTCTCCTCGGCCGTCTATGGCCTCGTCGAGTTCAACAGGGAAGAGCTTTCGGGTGCGCGTTTCATATCCGCACCAGGCTGTTATGTGACCGCTGCGACCCTTGCGATCAAGCCTTTGCTAGAGGCGGGACTAGTCGATTCGAATCCGGTGGTGGTTGACGCCGCCTCCGGTGTATCCGGTGCAGGAAGGTCGGCCGACCTTCGGTACTCGTATACGTCGGTCCAGGAGAACTTCTCGGCATACGGTCTTCGTAACCATCGCCATACCGTGGAGATGGAGGTGAACACCGGTGCTACAGTCCTGTTCACGCCCCACCTCGCCCCCATGACGAGAGGGATACTTGCGACCTGCTACATGCGTGCAACCGACCTACTGATGCAGATGGATCGGAACGAAGCCGATGCACTCGTCGCTTCCTGCTATTCGGATGCATTCGCCGGATCCATCTTCGTCGAGGCGACCAAGATCGCCCCCTCCACCCGTATGACATACGGCTCCAACCGAGCATTTGTATACGGATGCCTGGACAGCCGGACCGGCTGGGTGTTGGGGATCTCTGCACTTGACAACCTGCTGAAGGGCGCCGCGGGACAAGCCGTGCAGGCGGCGAATGTCGCCTTGGGACTGCCGGAGGATTC
Organism: Acidimicrobiaceae bacterium; assembly: GCA_013044385.1. Taxonomy (GTDB): domain Bacteria; phylum Actinomycetota; class Acidimicrobiia; order Acidimicrobiales; family Acidimicrobiaceae; genus JABEUN01. The sequence goes on along the minus strand of JABEUN010000079.1, from coordinate 49,135 downwards.
CGGACTGAACAGATTTGGAGTTTGGCCATGACGGTAACGATTCCCAAGGGATTTGTGGCGAACGGAATCGCCTGCGGCATCAAGGCATCCGGTGCCCCGGATCTGACCCTTGTCGCATCTGAGAGCGGTGAGCCGATGCTGGCAGTAGCGGTATTCACCCAAAATCTTGCGGCCGCGGCTCCGGTAAAGGTCTCCAAGAGACATCTGCAGAGCACAGGTAACCGGGCTGTCGCTGTGGTGTTGAACAGTGGAAACGCCAACGCGGCCAACGGTGAAAAAGGAATGAGAGACGCCGAGGCGATGTGTGCCGCCATCGGAGAGCAACTTGGGATATCACTAGAGTTGGTGTTGGTCTGCTCAACCGGACTTATTGGCATTCCGCTGGATGTCGCACCAATCCAGCGAGGCGCCGCCGAACTCACTGCTGGCCTGGAGGCCAACGAGGCCGGCGCAGTAAGGGCGGCAAGGGCGATCATGACTACCGACACGGTTCCAAAAACCGCCAGTTTCACCGGCACGGGATACAGCATCGGTTCGATAGCAAAGGGTGCTGCGATGCTCGCGCCGAACATGGCGACCATGCTCTCAGTGATAACGACCGATGCAAAGATCGATGCCGATCTCGCACAATACCTGCTGCGAGAGGCGGTCGAGCACAGCTTCAACAGACTCGTCATAGACGGATGTACCTCGACTAACGACACGGTAATACTCCTCTGCTCAGGAGCCGGAGAAGGCGGTTCTCCAGATGAGTTCCGGGAGGGACTCATCTCTGTGTGCAATTCGCTCGCTGACCAGATGGCCATGGATGCAGAGGGTGCGCACAAACTGGTGCGACTAAGCGTTGCCGGAGCAGCCAGTGACCAAGATGCGCTCGTGTTGGCGAAGAAAGCTGCAGGATCCCAGCTCGTCCAGTGCTCCTTCTACGGCTCCGACCCATACTGGGGTCGCCTCGCCTCGGAATTCGGGACCGCAGGCGTCGACTTCGATCTTGACCAGCTCGAGGTGAGCTATCAGGGGATAAAGGTCGCAAGTGGCGGAGTCGCCGCCGACCACGACGCGGAGAAGTTGAAAGTGGCAATGGACAAGCGAGAGATACTGGTCACTTGCAAGGTTGGTAAAGGGCCGGGATCGGCAACTGTTACCACGACCGATCTCTCTCCGGAGTACATCGCAGAGAATATGAGAACGTCATGATGGCCATGAGGAGTGGCAACGGTGCCATCACCCGTAAGTTTGCCGCCTCCGAGCGGGCGGCAGTGCTTGTGGAGGCGCTCCCGTATATTCAGAGATTCTGGGGCCGCACAGTAGTCGTTAAGTACGGGGGCAACGTGCTTGCGGAGGCCGTCCCGGCCGAGACGAAGCTGGACGAGTTCGATGCAGAACTCGACTCCTTCGCACAGGACATAGTGCTTCTGCAGTCGGTTGGATTCCTCCCCGTGGTGGTACACGGAGGTGGTCCCCAAATCGACTCCTGGCTGTCACGGATTGGAAAGAAGCCCGAGTTCGTGGATGGCCTTCGAGTGACAGACCTCGAGACCCTCGAAGTGGTCAAGATGGTGCTGCTCGGAAAGCTCAATCCTTCGATAGTCCAAGCGATCAACCGACACGGCGGCCGTGCGGTTGGCGTGTCGGGGCTTGATTCGTCGCTGATCGTGGCCACAAAGTCGTCGGAGAGGCTCGGATTCGTGGGTGAAATAGTCGCCATCAACCCCGACCTGCTTGTCAGGATGCTTGCTGAAGGACTCATACCGGTTGTCGCAACCATCGGGGCTGACACCGCAGGTCAGGGATACAACATTAATGCGGACTTCGGTGCTGCTGAGATCGCAAGGGCGCTGGATGCCGAGAAGCTCGTCTACTTGACCAACATAGACGGCGTCAGGCGGGACCCATCGGATCCCGAGAGCCTGATACAAAAGATGACCGAGACCGAGTTGGCAGAGCTGTTCGAGGCGGGTTCGATTACCGGAGGCATGGCGCCGAAGCTCAGAAGTGCAGGTGCGGCAGTGGCCGGCGGGGTGAATTCGGTCCACATTCTGGATGGAAGGATCGAGCACTCGATCCTTCTTGAAATGCTGACCGACGAAGGTATAGGGACGATGATCGTCTCGGAGAAGAAGGGGGGAGAGGATGGTGGATGAGATGGATCCAAAGGCGACTGTAGAAACTGAGCTCGGGGGAGATGCCTCCAATCCTTACGGTCACATCGCCGACAACTATGGCCCGAGGCGTGCCTGTTTCGTGACAGGCCATGGGGCGACACTCTTAGATGACCGAGGGAGGTCTTATATCGACTTTCTTGGTGGTATCGCCGTAGTGTCGCTCGGACATTCCAACCCAGTTATCAATGCTGCACTAAAGAAGCAGTCCGAGAGCCTCTGGCACGTTTCGAACTACTTTCACAACCAACATGCCGCTCGGCTCGCCGACCTGATCGATTCGAAGATCGCTTCTGCTGTCCCAGGCAAGGTGTTCTTCTGCAACTCCGGTGCCGAAGCAAACGAGGCCGCCATCAAACTGGCGAGGAGGTTTGGCGGAGAGAAGCGCTACAGGATCATCGCGGCCGAGGGAGGCTTCCACGGCAGAACCATGGGAGCGCTAGCAGCTACTGGGCAACCTTCCAAGCAGATACCATTCGCCCCGATGCTGGATGGATTTGATCACGTCCGCTTCGGAGACTCGAAGGCAATTCGGGCGGCGGTAACTGACCAGACCGTGGCGGTGCTATTGGAGCCGATCCAAGGTGAGGCGGGTGTAATTGACCCACCCGAAGGGTATCTCGAGGAGGTGAGGGCCATCTGTGACGAGTACGGACTCCTCATGATCCTCGACGAGGTCCAAAGCGGACTCTGCCGCACTGGAGAGTGGTTCGCATTCCAGCACACCAAGGCCGAACCGGACGTAGTCCTACTCGCTAAGGCGCTCGGAAACGGCATCCCCATCGGTGCGATGTGGGCGAAGGAGCAGGTAATGGCGAGCTTCATACCCGGCGATCATGGAACTACCTTCGGGGGTGGCGCACTTGCAACCGCAGTCGGTGTCGCAGTCATCGAGGAGATGGACAGGCTTGAACTGAATGACGTGGTCAGACTGACATCTAAGAGACTTAGGTCGGCGTTGATGGAGATGCCACTTGTGAAGGAGTTGTCAGGGAAGGGACTGCTCGTGGGGGTAGAACTCGAACGACCTGTCGCAGATGAGTTTGTGGGACTAGCAATGCAGAGGGGACTCGTCGTCTCGAAGACCTCTACAACGAGGTTGAGGCTGGCACCGCCGCTCGTAATTACCGATTCAGAGTTGCAAGAGGGCCTAGGAGTATTTGAGGAGGTGGCAAGTGAGTTTACCGATGTCAATTCTTGATATTGATGACCTATCAGTCGAGCAGTTCAATGAGGTACTCCGGTTCGCCAGACTGGCTAAATTCGATCCGGTGCTGGCTGGCAAGAGCGTCGCTCTCTACTTCGAGAAGCCGTCTGCGAGGACGAGGAATTCCGCAGAGGTTGCGATCCGGGCTCTGGGCGGCGGTGTGACCACGATCTCGGATACCGAGGTCGGACTCGGCGTCAGAGAGAGCGTCTCAGATGTCGGAAGGACCCTTGGCTGCTATCACGACTTGATAGGTGCCCGGGTTAAGAACCACTCGGTCCTAGAGGAGTTGAAGTCCGTTTCCCACTTGAGCGGAGTTGGCGTGATCAACCTTCTGTCGGACTTCTCCCACCCGACGCAAGCAGTGGCAGACGTGATCACGATTACCGATTCGATCTCTGCGAATCCCAAGTCTGGTCGTACCAAGGTCGTGTATGTAGGAGACTCGAACAACGTTACGAGGTCCCTGGCAAAGGCGTGCTCGTACGCAGACTTCGACACCGTGATCGCATCTCCCGAGGGGTACAACTTCTCGGAGGAGGAGCTAGCGGCACTGCGGATCGGATCTGGATCGGTCGAGTGGGTAGCTGACCTGAAGATGGCATGCGAAGGGGCTGATTTCATCTACACCGATGTCTGGGTCTCCATGGGTCAAGAGGCAGAGGGAGCAAGAAAGTTGGTGGACCTCGAACCCTACCGGGTTACTGCCGATCTCATGGCTCTCGGCTCTGATCGGGTCAAATTCATGCACTGTCTGCCAGCACATAGGGGTCTCGAGGTCGAAGCGACAGTCATCGACGGAGAAAGTTCCCTAGTCTGGCAGCAGGCCAGGGCGAGGATGACGGCATTCGTCGGCATACTCGGCCTGATGTTCGGAGGGCTTGGGGAGGGCTGAGGTGGCCAAGAATCAGCGACAGTACAAGATTGCCAAGATACTTCAGACCGCACCTGTCTCCTCCCAGAGCGAACTGGTTTCGCTGCTGGCCGAGGAGGGGATTGTCGCCACCCAGGCGACAGTATCGAGAGACCTGGACGAACTGGGAGCGATCAAGATCAAGTCGTTCGATGGCAGTGGTATCTATGCCATTCCTGAATTGCCGAAGGATCAGACTTCGACACTGGATCATCTGAAGCGGGTGATGAGCGAGTGGGTAGTGGAGCTCGGTGTATCTGCAAACATCGTAATGTTGCGTACTCCTCCCGGATGCGCACATGTAGTCGCATCCGCTCTGGACAGGTCCAAGATGGATGGCCTGTTGGGGACGGTGGCGGGCGATGACACCTTGTTGGTAGTCGCGGATGATTCCGACGGGGGCAATGGCTTGGCCCGCAGGCTGGCGGAGCTGGCTGGACTGAACTGGCCTTGATCTCAAGTCGATGAACTAATCGTCGGTGAGGGTAGTGGTCTGGTCTAGGTGAGCTTCGATTGGAAGCTCAACTAGCATCGTTCGGAGAAGATTCGGGTCGCGGAGTTTCCGTGCAAGGCGACGATTAGATCGATCGCCATGGCGACACTGAACATAGGGTTCGAAAGTTGTAGTGGAGTGTTTGGAGGGGAAATCGGAGCCCGCCGGCACAGCGATTTGCGATGGAGTGATTGAGTTGACGAACAAGAGAGTGGTCCTCGCATACAGTGGTGGTCTGGATACTTCGGTGGCGGTCAAGTGGCTGTCTGTTGAACTTGGATATGAAGTCGTGGCGCTCTCGGTTGATGTCGGCCAGGGCGGTGACTTCGATGAACTGAAGAAGCGGGCAATGGACGCTGGCGCCTACGCAGTCGAAGTGGTCGATGCAAAAGACGAGTTCGCAGAGAACTTCGTTCAGGATGCGATCATAGCCAACGCTCTATATGAGGGGAAGTATCCCCTCGTGTCCTCCCTGTCAAGGCCGGTAATCGCACGACACCTTGTCGACGCCGCAACAAGATACGAAGCGACTGCCGTGGCGCACGGCTGTACTGGAAAAGGGAACGACCAGGTCAGGTTCGAGGTTTCGATACGTGCACTCAACCCGTCTCTTGAGATAGTGGCGCCCGTAAGGACCTGGGGATTCTCTAGGGAAGACTCCATTGACTACGCCGAGAAGCACGACGTCAAGATCAATGCCACCAAACAGAAGCTGTACTCGATCGATCAGAACCTCTGGGGACGGGCAATCGAATGTGGAGAGATGGAGGATCCTTGGGCGTCGCCTCCAGTCGGCGTTTACGAGATGACTATCCCCACTCGAACCGACAGAACCGAGGTGATTGTCAGCTTCGAGGCTGGCAAGCCGGTGTCTGTCGACGGAAACAGGATGAGTCTGGCAGAGATCATCGGACATCTGAATCTCCTCGTCGGATCTTTTGGAGTTGGCAGGATAGACATGGTCGAGAATCGCCGAGTGGGCATCAAGTCCCGTGAGGTCTACGAGGCTCCGGCCGCGATTGCACTCATCGCCGCCCATTCGGATCTCGAGGACATATGTCTTGAGCGTGAGTTGGCCCACGAAAAGAGGAGAATCCAGAACGAGTGGGCACGACTCGTGTATGACGGTATGTGGTTCTCCCCTCTGAAACAGTCATATGATGCCTTCCTGAAGCATTCACAGAAGTTCGTGACCGGAGATGTAAGGTTGATCCTTGAGGGGAACTCACTTCATGTCGAAGGCAGAAGGAGTCCAAATTCTCTGTACGACTACTCACTGGCTACCTACGACTCGGCTGATCTCTTCAGACACGCCGACGCGGAGGGGTTTGTCAGGATATTCGGTCTGGGAGTCCAGACTTGGGCTGCCAAGCAGGGAACGTTGAGTTAGGTAGCAGTTCGATGACACTATGGCAGGGAAGATTCTCAACCGGTCCATCCGACGAGTTGATGGCGTTCACGGAGAGCTTGTCCATCGACAGGCAACTCTGGAAGCAGGATATCCAGGGTTCACTCGCTCACGTGGCCGGACTTGAGGTGGCCGGCATCCTCTCGGAGTCTGATGTGGCCGTTCTCATCTCTGCCCTTCACCAGGTCGAGTCGGAGATGACGAGGGGGGACTTCATCCCTGAGGGTGATGAAGATATCCACTCCGCAGTAGAACGACGCGTGACCGAGATCGCCGGGGACATCGGTGCCAAACTTCATACGGGAAGGAGTCGGAACGATCAGATAGCCACCGACATGCGCCTGTTTGTAAAGTCGGCGCTGGTCGGGGTCTCAAACGATACGCTCGCCCTCGCAGAAGTTCTCGGCGACCTCGCCGAAGCCGCTGGTGACGCGTACCTCCCCGGCTACACCCATACCCAGCGAGCTCAGCCCGTTCTGGTCGCTCACCACATGTTGGCCCACGGGTGGGCACTGTTGAGGGATCTAGATCGGATGGCTGACGCATACAGGCGCACCGATGTGTCTCCTCTCGGAGCCGGTGCCTTGGGAGGGTCGACGCTTCCCCTGCAGCCGGACTTCGTAGCTGCCCAGTTGGGGTTCGGCTCTAGGTTTCAGAATTCGCTTGACGCGGTGTCAGATCGCGACTTCGTAGCGGAGACGCTCTTCGTCCTGGCCACAATAGGTATCCACCTCTCAAGGATTGGTGAGGAGATTGTGATCTGGTCGACCGAGGAGTTTGGCTTCGTCAGATTGGACGACGCCTATTCGACCGGCTCATCGATGCTGCCACACAAGAAGAACCCCGACATTGCCGAGCTAGCCCGGGGTAAGACCGGAAGGCTGGTCGGAAACCTCACGGCTTTCCTAGTCACCTTGAAGGGTCTTCCACTGTCTTACAACCGCGACCTGCAGGAGGACAAGGAGCCCCTCTTTGACTCGATCAAGACGATCACGTTGGCATTAAAGGCCATTTCAGGAATGCTTTCGAGTGCCAGCTTTGACTTTGCAAGGATGAGGCAGGCCGCAGACTCCGAGGCGCTTGTTGCGATTGATCTTGCTGAGTTCCTTGTGCTCAAGGGAGTTCCGTTTAGGAGGGCGCACGGCATAGTGGGTGGCATTGTCCGAGACTCCATCGAGAGGAGGGTTCCCGTCGCAGAATTGGTCGCCGCACACCCCCAACTTGGACCAGAGGCTGCAGATATCGTGGCACCTGGCGGTGCGATAAGGAGGCGAATGACTCCCGGTGGTTCTGGAAAAGAGGCAGTGAGCGAGCAGATGAGGGACTTCAAGGAGAGGGTTGGCCTCGAACGCAAGCGCATCAATGATCTCTTGTAAGTGATTCGATCATGAAGCACCTCGAGACCATGATCGTCAGATTCTCCGACTGCGATGCTCAAGGTATCGTTTACAATGCCAACTACCTCCGCTTCATTGACGATGCATTCGATGGCCTTCTTAGGAGATCGGGACTCAAACTTGGAGAGTCGGAATGGGATGTCGTACTCAGAAAAGCCGAGATCGAGTGGAGTTCTTCCCTCACGATAGGCGAGACATTCGAGATCGAATTCAAAATGTCCCGAATCGGTAACACCTCGTTCGATATGACCTATACGGGTCGTGGAGTTCTTCCGCATCCTCCAGCCCGAGGATCAGGGGCGGTGCTGGACGGCTATCCGCTAGAAGTGTTCGTTGCCGTGGTGCAGTATGTCGGAATAGATGATGTATCCAGAAGGCCGAAGCGAATGCCGGACTGGCTCCTCAATATGATCGCCCCTGAATTTGCGCAAAAGCCAAGTTAACCCCTTCAGCAAACACCTCGTCCACCACGTTGCTCTAACGTCTCTCAAAGTGTCCTCGTCCTAGGGATATAGGCCACGAAGGACCTCGGAATCACCGTCGGTTTATAAATGCGTTGAGCGCACCGCTGCGATGATGGTTGTTCGAGGCATGGCCAACCTCTTGGCGATGTAAGTGTTTGCAATGCCCTCTGCTGCCAAACTTCGTATAACTGTCCACACTTCCGAAGTGATCAGGACGAGAGGGTTGTCAAGACATTCTTCAAATCTAAAATCGACCCGCCCGGGGTGGAGTGGCCCGCGTCGATTGCTCCGAAGCGCTTCGATCTGACTCGAATCCACGATGTGTGTCCCTGTTTGGTACTCCAGTCGGAGTTTGAGTCAGGTTCCTGTCATCTTGGCACCCATTTTCACCGAATGCACAGTTTGACATAACGGTGAAATACAGGGTTTGAGGAGCCTAGTCACGCTTCTTAAGAATCTACCGGAACGCCTGACATTACCGTTGTTGGCCCCAGATGTGATCGACCTATGGTGCCAACCCCATGAGTCCGGACCTCGATAGTTGCAGTCGATTGGCTTATTGTCGACAACCTAAGAGCTAGTAGGTAGCGCTGGTAGTTAGGTTGCCGTCGATTGTCAAGGGGGGAGATTATGCCGTCGAATCTTGGGACTGGTTGACGATCGCTGAGGATATTTGGGTCGCCACCTTCATCATGAGTGGAATTATCGTAGCCCTAGCTTCGTCATTCATGCGTGATGATGGTCCGGAAACCGACAGTGCGGATCGGCTTGGCACTCCCGCAATGGGCACTGCGAAACAACGAACCCCAACTTCCTGTTCACCTTCGTCGACCGAAAATCCCTGGCGTCGGATCTGCTCCAGCTGGCTCAGTAAGGCGGATGAATCGGTAATCGTAGCCGGCGTGAACGCAGGTAGACCGGTGCGTTGGATAATGGCCAAGGTCTGCTCCTGCGAAAGCTGGGCCAACATTACCTTTCCCACGCCGGTGCAGTGGACGTGAACACGACGTCCAACTTCAGTAAACATGCGCATCGAGTGTTTAGAGGGTGCTTGGGCCACATAGACAACCTCGTTCCCGTCGAGGATCGCCATATTGGCCGTTTCGCCGGTGGCTTCGGCGAGTGCGATGAGATATGGTTTGGCTTGGTACCCAAGTGCCACGCCGGCTCCCTCACCCAAGCGAATTAGTCGAGGTCCAAGGGCGTAGCGTCGAGAAGGACCTTGACGGACGTAGCCGCCATTGACCAACGTTCGCAAAAGGCGGTAGATGGTGGGCAACGGCAAACCAGAGACCTTGGCCAGATCCGTGATACCTATTTCGCCGCCAGCATCTGCCATATGCTCGAGCAGGTCGAATGCCCGGGTCAGCGACTGAACCGAGTTCGACCTACCTTCAGAACTGTTGGCTGTGCTTGCGACTGGCAACATGGCCTTAATCCTCATTGAGCGATGGCGGAACGTAGAGCCTGGTCTGCCCGGACCCAAGCTGTGATCGAGTCACAGCTAGCGTAGCTGACCGGCGAGTCGACTCTCGCCAACCACGGGTGCCACAGGCCCGTGACCGGTTCGCAATACCTACCTCGTCAGGCTCTACTACAAGGCCCAAGATAGAGATGCGCATTTGTTCGCAGACTAACCTCAGCTCGTCTCTACTCCTTGTTGGCTCGGAGACAGCGCTCAATGGTAACGGTGATTTTGATCGAACGCTTAGCGACATGTGTGGGCTCGAGTAGTTGGCAGAACCGGGTCCGAGCGGCGTCAGATTTGGTGGTTGGGATAAGGTAGAGCGACGATTCGTGCTCAACTGTTCGAACGTCTCTGCTGATTGTTGAGGTCTTTCGATGTGAACTATTTCGGGACTTGTGAGATTGAGGTATTTCATAGTGTTGACCTAGACGAAGGCCACACCCACATGCAACCCATCTGATCCGCTTGTGCAGATTCGTTGCTTGGCTGTTGATCGGTCACCAAGGTGCAAGTGAGATAGTTAATTACCGTCACGACGATCCTCTTCGGTCTATGACACTGACGAACTCGAGCCGAGTCCATGGACCGTTGCTCGGTTTCCGCTATGGGCCGGTGTGATATCGGCCAGTGCTAGTCCTCTGATTGAAGCATCAATAACCTGCACAGTGTGAGCCAACGATATCCTGGTGCCAGTTTCACCCATTCGCTCCAGGGCCGCTGCTTCCTGCATCAGACAACCAGGGTTTCCAGCTACCATAAGGGATGCTCCGGTTGCAACGATGTTCGCGGCCTTTTTGTCACCGAGCTGGCGGGACGGCTCTGGGTTGAACACGTTCCACACTCCAGCAGAGCCGCAACATATTGCCGAGTCGGCGATCTCTTTTAGCTCGAGTCCTGGGATCTCCAGAAGCAGAGCCCTTGGCTGGTCACGTATTCCTTGGCTGTGAGCCAGGTGGCAGGCATCGTGGTAGGCGACTGTCACCTGTAACGGATGGCGTTCTGCCACGGTTCCAACCTTGGCCAAGAACTCAGTGATATCGAGAACCTTTTCTGCAAAGTCGTTTGCACGCCGTGCATACGCAGGATCGTCGGAAAGAAGTTCTCCGTACTCCTTCATTGACGACCCGCATCCAGCGGAGTTGACAACTACTTGGTCTACTCCAGCTGCGTCGAAGCAGTCGATGACCTGTTTTGCGAAGTTCCTCGCCTGCTGCTCTCGACCGTTATGGACACTCAATGCACCACAGCAGCCCTGCTGGGGAGGCGAGATCACGTCGAAACCCTCGGCAGAAAGCACCCTTGCGGTGGCGGCATTTACCTCAGGGAAGAACTCTCGCTGCACGCAACCCAGCAGCATTCCGACCGTACCACGGCGTACTCCGCTAGCGACGGTGCGCTCCGCTGTTCCCTCCCATCTGCCCAATCGGGGCACTATTGATTCCATCGTGGACAAGGTCGGCGAGATCCGTTCCAACAAACCATACTTGCGAAGGATTCGACCGATGGCACTCGCCTGATACGCCCGAAGTATAGGGCGCAGCAGTTTAAGCCTGCGTGGATATGGGAACAGTGCAAAGACCGCTTCCCGAAGTGCTCGATCCGAAAATGAGCGTTCAGTGTGTCGCTCAACCTGCGCTCGGGTCGCGTCGATCAGCTTGTTGTACTGAACTCCGGAGGGGCACGCGGTGACACAGGCCATGCAGCCCAGACAGGAGTCGAAGTGTCGGGCCATGGTGGGGGTCAGAGCTTCACCCTCTAGGCCCATACCCATCAAGTAGATTCGCCCACGTGGGGAGTCCATCTCTTCGGCCCACAACGCGTAAGTAGGGCAGGTCGGAAGGCAGAAGCCGCAGTGCACGCAGTCTGCGATGATCTCTTTGGATGGTGGTCTGTGGTCGTCAAAGCCGGACGGCTGAGTGACCGCACCTTTACCGCTGCGTCTTTTGAAGGCGACCGTGCTGCGAATCACACGTGTCGCACGCTTGGGCGTGACTTCCATCAGATTCCTCCTACGAATCGGCCGGGCGATAACACGCGGGCCGGATCGAAGCCAACTTTGACACTTCGCATCAGGTCTAACGCCTGCACTGGACCCCAGGTGTCTATCGAGCGGACGACGGGCAGTGGAGCATCGAGCACGACCACCGTACCTCCCCACCTGTTGCTCTTTCGTCGAAGAGTATCGAGGAAAGCACCAATCTTGTCGGAGCTGGCGTCGCTAGGCAGACTTGCGAGCATCGATCCAACGCCGACCGAGCCGCGTATATGCATCGGCAAGCCGGTGGCGCCCGAAGCCTCGGTGACAGCGTCAAGTAGTAGCGGCAGCGCGGCGACCTCAGTTGTTAGCCGGAGCAGATAATCTCCAGCTGCAGCAGGTGGCTTACCCCACATATCCGGCTGGGATTCGCTAGAGACGGCGCCATTACCGAGAAGGATGGAGACACTATCCGCTCGAGTTCGCACACCCGCTTCGATGCCCTCTAGCATGACGGTTAGCAATGACGAGCCACTTGGCGTGCGGTCGAGTTCGATGGCAGTTGGCACAAGTTGGGAATGAAGTACCCTTTGGACCAATTCGCCGGTGCGTGACGGGTCATCTACCTGGATGGTCACCCAACGCTGGGCTGGCGGCACCGGGTGGAGCCGGAGGATTGCTTCGGTAATCACCGCCAGGGTCCCCCACGAACCATGCAGTAGCTTTCCGATGTCGTACCCTGCAACATTCTTGACAACTTTGCCACCAGCTTTGGCTATGACTCCGTCGCCGCGCACGAAGGTCACACCAATGAGTAGGTCGCGGAGCGTTCCATATAAGAGGCGGCTCGGACCACTGACCGCGTTGGCGATCAAGCCACCGATGGTGGAGTCGCCGTGCTCACCGTCCAGAGCTAGTCGCTGTCCGGCCCTGGCAAGTACGCTCTGCAATTCGTCGAGTCGAGTGCCAGCGCCGACGGCCACCACCAAGTCGCCAGCAACGTGCTCGATCACTCCTGACAGACTCGTTGTATCCAGAACTATGTCGACTCGATTTGGAGGCTGGCCCCATGACAGCCGACGGGCCGTACCACGAGCCACCACTGCCAAGCCTTGTTCGTTCGCCGCCTTCAACACTGAGGCGACCTCTTTTGTGCTGTGCGGAGTCGCCACCCACCGCGGTGCCACTCCTGCTACGGCATCAGCTAGTACTGCATTTCGCACCTCAGTGGCTCGGTCGCCGAAAGAGGGAATTGGCTGATCCCGTTGACCAGGTACCATCATGGTCTTCCCGTCAGGTCGGTCTTTTGTGAATCCAGCGCGACCCTGTGGCGACGCGGTGCCTCGCCGCACATCCGCGGAGTGGGAAAGACCTTGCCCGGGTTGGAGAGTCCATCTGGATCGAAAGCACAGCGCACGAGTTGCATGGTGTCGAGATCGTCGTCTGTGAACATCAGCTGCATGTATTTGACTTTGTCAGCCCCTACGCCGTGCTCACCGGTTATCGAACCGCCGAATTCGATGCAAAGCGTGACAATTTCACCGGATAATTGCTCGGCACGCTCGGCTTGGCCCTCGATAGCGTCGTCGAAAAGAACCAGGGGGTGCAGATTGCCGTCCCCGGCGTGGAAGACGTTGGCAACCCGTACGCCGTGAGCCTGTGCGAGATCCCTGATCCGCTGGAGCACCTCAGGTAGTGCGGTGCGGGGAATGACGCCGTCCTGGACTATGTAGTCCGGACTGATCCGGCCGACCGCAGCGAAGGCCGACTTGCGACCTCGCCATATCAGCGCCCTTTCGCCGTCATCTTTGGCTATTCGGATCTCCTCGGATCCATGCTCTCGGCAGTGTCGTTGCACCTCATCTACGGCGTGGGCCACCTCGATAGCCGGACCGTCGAGCTCTACTACTAGTACCGCCTGTGCACCAGCGGGATAACCACAGTGCACCGCTGCCTCCGCTGCTTCGATGGCAAGGGCGTCCATCATCTCTATGGCGGCTGGTATCACACCGGCGCCGATGATCGCCGAAACTGCAGCACCGGCGTCGTCTGTACTGGAAAATCCGGCAAGTAGGGTGCGGACTGTTTCTGGGCTACGGGTAAGTCGTAGTGTGATCTCTGTAGCGATGCCCAAGGTGCCTTCTGACCCTACAACCACCCCGAGTAGGTCGTAACCCGGCACATCAGGCGCTTTCCCGCCCAACTGCACCTTTTCCCCACGGGGAGTTATTAGTTCTATCCCGGTGATATGGTTGGTCGTGAATCCATACTTCAGGCAGTGGGCACCGCCGGAGTTCTCTGCAACGTTGCCGCCAAGACTGCAAACTTGCTGGCTGGAAGGATCCGGCGCATAGTAGTAGCCATAGGGAGTGGCTGCCTTGGTAACATCCAGGTTAATGACCCCTGGTTCCACCACGGCTCTCAGATTAACCCAATCGATCTCGTGAATTCTCCGCAACTTCGAGGTCACGATGAGGACGCCGTCGGCGTGAGGCAGTGCGCCGCCGGAAAGTCCGGTGCCAGATCCGCGTGCCACGAAGGGAACGCTTGCTTGATCGCAGGCCCTAACAGTCTCGGCAATCTGCTCGGCATTCTCGGCGACCACCACCAAAGCGGGTGTCACCTTATACTGAGCAAGGCCATCGCACTCGTAGGTTCGCCGCCGCTGCCAGTCTGATATCACCGCTCCGTCTCCAAGGGCGCTACGTAACTGCTGCGCCAGGATATCGATTTCGGCCAATCGGACTCCTCTCGTGAATTGGCGGTTAGGGCATCCGCTCGTAGGCAGGCAGTGTCAAGAACTCCGCGAAGTCGTCAGCGACTGCGACCTCTAGGAAAGTCTCGCGCGCTTTTGCGTAGGAATCAGGACTTCCGGGAAGTGCTGCAATCTCTTCTTCAACTATCTTTTCTACTAGCTCACGAGTCACCAAGCTTCCTGTGTCCAGTTCGGCCTCGTTGTGCAACCATTGCCATACCTGCGAGCGAGAGATCTCTGCTGTGGCGGCGTCTTCCATAAGATTGAATATCCCGACGGCGCCTGTGCCGTTCAGCCAGGAGGCCAGGTATTGAATGCCCACGCTGATGTTGTTGCGCAGGCCGGCCTCGGTTATCTGCCCAGGGGTGGAAGCCACGTCGAGCAACTGTTCAGACGTGGTGTGGACATCTTCGCGAAGTCGGTTCAGCTGGTTTGGACTGTCGCCAAGCACGCCGTCAAATACCTCTTGGCAGATCGATACTAGGTCTGGATGGGCAACCCAGGAGCCGTCGAAGCCGTCACCGGCCTCACGAGTCTTGTCGTCGCGGACCTTTGCCAGAGCTACCTCGTTAATCTTGGCGTCCTTTCGACTTGGGATGAACGCCGCCATTCCACCGATTGCATGCGCTCCGTGTTGATGACAGGTACTGACCAAGAGTTCGGTATAGGCCCGCATGAAAGGAACCGTCATGGTAATTAAGGAGCGGTCCGGCAACATGAACTGTCTGCCGCGGGTCCGAAACTTCTTGATGACGCTGAAGATGTAGTCCCACCGCCCGGCGTTGAGGCCGGAGGAGTGCTCGCGTAACTCGTAGAGTATCTCTGCCATCTCGAATGCCGCTGGAAAGGTCTCCACGAGAACGGTGGCACGAATTGTGCCTCGCGCTAACCCAACCCTTTGCTGAGCCAGTACGAAGACATCATTCCATAGTCGGGCTTCGAGATGACTCTCAAGCTTAGGAAGATAGAAGTATGGACCCTTGCCCGCCCTCACTTGTCGCTGGCCACAGTGGAATATGTAGAGACCGAAGTCGAAAAGGGCACCTGCGACCGGTTTGCCGTCCACGAGGAGGTGCTTCTCCGTAAGGTGCCAGCCGCGGGGTCGCACAACGATGGTGGCGAGGTTGTCGCCCAGCGCATAACTCCTGCCCTCCGGCGAGGTGAACGTCAAAGTGCCGTCGATTGCGTCGCGCAGATTGAGCTGGCCTTGCACCATATTTTCCCACAGGGGGGTATTAGCGTCTTCAAAGTCGGCGAGCCATACCTTGGCACCGGAGTTAAGCGCGTTGATCGCCATCTTGGCATCCGTCGGACCGGTGATCTCTACCCGCCTGTCAATCAGGCCAGGAGCCGGCGGAGCAACTTGCCAGCTGCCTTCCCTGATATCGCGGGTGTCGCTCAGGAATCCGAGCGTACCGCCATTTGCGATTTCGTTATAGCGCCGCTCTCGAAGTTCGAGCAACTCGAGTCGCTTGCCGTCAAACGTGCGATGTAGCTCCGCTATGAACTCCAGCGCCTCTTGGGTCAAGACTTCGTCGAAGCGGGGGCCAGCTGCTCCAGTGATCTCCATACCAGCGGGGAATGTCATACCATGCTCCAATACTTTCGACATGCGAACAATATATTCTGCATGTTGGATTTTATCGTATGACGCGATCGTCCCCCTTGTCAAATGTCGGGAATTTGAATACGGATGCTTGGATCGCTCTTGATCTTTGGTCAGCTCCTCTGAGAGTCGAGCCGTAATGTGTCGAAAGTGTCCTGATTCGGACTGCACAGGCGCAGTGGATGAAGCCGTAAATGAGGATCAGAACGCCCGTTGGCGAGATCTCGTGTTGGTCGGAAGGCCAGGTTGCAGAGTTGGCACCTGTCCTTAGGTAACCGAGTGCAAGGTGTGCCAGACGAACTTGGAGTCCTTCTAAGCTCTGCAGCCAGGGGCGTTGTCACTATGGTCACTAAAGGGTGGAACTCGTTACATGGGTAGTGGCTGTCGATTTCGACACGCCTGCGGGCGGGTCAAAGCGCGTGCCATAATGGGAGCGTTATACCGTCTCCGGCATCCAATCAGAATGTCGCTGTTGACCTTGGTACACCGGATCGACCGGTGAGGATCAATTCCCGAGGAAGCGGATGCTGAATGGTTGCGAAGTCGTGCCACCTGAATGGGAACGAACATTCGATCGGGTAGCACCTGAAGTCAGTTCGAAACTGGGGTTGGCCTGCCTCCGGTCCTCTGTCACGACCACCTGACCTACCCACTTCTGATCTGCTGATGTCCACTGGAGCAGACCGAACTGAGTGCCGATCTCTGAATAGTTAACTTCGTAGCCCTGTGGCGTCATCGACGCAACAAATCCCTCGATTAAGTTAGCTACCGAACTCTCACCTGCAAGGCCGGCGGATGTGTGAAAGGTGCTCTCTGTCGATGAGCTACCGTGTATAGATAGGGACAAACCGGGCGGTATCGGTAGCTTTGGTAGGGCATCTTCCCACTCGCTAGATTCCCTTTGCACTCTATGGCGCCTTCCGCACGGCGTGCGTTCTGGGTCCGGATCGATTCTCAAATGGGTGTGTGTAGATAGTCCGGAGGGGCTGGAGGATACGGTCCAAGCCGGCTCCGTTTCTCCTGCGCAGAATATAACCCTGGCGAACTTATCATCGCCAGTCTGAGCGAATGGAATCGGCATTCTGGGCATGTTCGAATTTTCCATCGGCAGGTATCCTGCTGGAGCGAGCTTCTCGGTGTAGTAGGCGACGACCTGACGTGGCTCAAGATCTGAATAGAACACGATCTCCAGCGTGTTTTGGTGATTGATCTCTCTTTCTACTGAACCTATAAGAGAGGCACCATCGGGAATTGGAACACCGGAGAATTGGTCTGGTACGCCAAGATGGACTCTGACATTCATTTCGAAGCCTGGAAATGCGCCCGGCCCGAGAATCATAGCTTCGACGATGCTCGTTGGAATCGACGACGGTTCTTGGTTCTCTGGTGCTCCGGACATCCCTACCTCCATCTGCTGAGTCGAACCCATCTGGACTGAATCTGCTCACTTGAAGTTTTATCACACCGGCGACTGAGCCGAGCAAAAGACAGACCACCCGAGCTGGAGCCTTTCGCCAACTTGAGGATCGACCTGGAGTCTGACTGGACATTCAAACGGGGCCAATCCGTTCGAATTCAAGGGGATCCGAGCGACTCCTCTGGGACGGGATTGACAGTCATGAACTGCACCTTGGATGGGAGGGTAGCACCGAGCATCACCTTAAATTCGGCGACACCTCGTTCAAATTCCATCGTCCAACTTCCACGTAGAGCACCTGCTGCTACGACTTCATGCACGCTGATGATCGGTCCGTACTTACCCCTCAATTCGTTGAAATCGGGCCAGCGCCGGTCGTCATCGAGGTCGAGGTGATAGGTATCCAAGAAGGTCGCCTCGGCGGTTGCGTCATCCCAAGATCTGTACAGCTTGGTCACCGAATCCTGAATCCGGATTAGCACCTTCGAAGCGGGCCGGTTGCGTGCCACCAGTCCACCAGAGTCTGCCAGTGCGTCGATCGTAGCCCGGACGGCGAGCTTTATTGGGATGTAGGTCCTGTTTGCCAATGCCACCACGCCTACGCCGTGCTCTGGGAGCCACTCCATGTGCGATGAGAATCCAGGAAGTGCCCCCGAATGAGAGACCATGAAGCCGTGGTCACGGTGAATCGTCGATACTAGACCGAAGCCGTATCCGTCGAAGGCTGCTCTGGTTAGAAGAAGCTCCTCGTTGGGAAAAGTTGGAATTACCCTGTGGTTCTGGGCCATCTCCCGAAGTGACGAACGTCGAATTGGGCCGGAATCATCGTCGTCCCGGGGAGGCCATGCACCCAAGTGGAGCGCGATATATTTGGCGAGATCAGAGATAGTCGAAGCTATTCCTCCCATCGCCCCAAAGGCGCCGTCAGGTAATGGGGGTTCGATAACCCAGGACCCGTTCTCCACCCGGTATCCCGTAGCCCTTTTGACCTCGGGTATAAGATCTGCGTCCCAGGTCGTTGATGTCATTCCGATGGGATCAAAAATCCGTCTTTGAGCGAAGCTGCGCAACATTTCGCCAGAAGCGGCATTGACCACACGTCCGAGGATTGCAAAGCCAAGGTTGGAGTACTCGTAGGCCGTACCTGGCACGAGGTCAAAAGCGACCCCTTCTGCCAACATCTCGCCGAATAGGTGGTGGTCCAACGAGAGTAGACGATCCCCCCATGGGTCGTCTTCCACGAGCCCTGAGGACATGGAGAGAAGTTGGCGGATTGAGATTGGAGGGGTGTCGGAAGTGGGTAGGACCAGACCTGAGAGCTCGGGCACGTACCTGATTGCCGGGTCGTCCAGGGCCAGTAGTCCATCGTCTCGGAGCATGAGGATCGACATGGCAGTGAAGCTTTTGGTCATTGAGGCTATCCGGAAGACTGTGTCATTGTCTGGCTTTGAACCAGTTGCGACGTCCGCGAAGCCAATAGATGCCGAGTGGGCGAGTTTTCCATCGAGAATTATTCCGTAGGAGACACCGGGGACTAACCATTTTTTCGCGAAGTCTTCAAAGATGCTGTTCGTCTGGTCGAGGCACTTTTCGATCCGATCGTACCGATCCGGCGACTCGAATTTTGGAAGACCGTGAAATGTCTGCTCGAACATTTCTTTCACGACTCTGTCACCCTATTCTCCCTACTCACGCATGTGCGAGATGAGTCCTGGGTCCACTTTGTAGGGCCCTAGCGACTCAATCTGACTCAGAGGGGCATCTTATCGGCAAGTGGATGTGAGGTTAGTGCCCCTCGGCTTAGCAGATCTGTGAACAATGTCCAGAACCTTCTCGGGGTTGTCTGAACGCAATTGCCGAACGAGTTGGTTGACTTCCTTCGGGAAACCGTGTTTGTCGGTCACCCCGCCAGGGCGAATCGAAGACAGGAATCGACCCCGATGCCTACCAAAGTTAGCAATACGACACCGCCGGGCTCTTGGGTGAGCAGGGAAAGGATCGCCAACGAAACTGTGTAGTTTGGCAACATCGGTCAGGTACTCCTGTATGCCGACTGAATTATCGCCTTCGTGGTCCGAGACCCACTGCCCGGACGAACTTGTTGATCTGGCGGTTTCCCTGTCGGTAGATCACTCGCCGGGCCTGGCGTTCAACTTCTCCTTCTACGCCACCACTGATTCCGGCTCGTTTGTAGCCGTGTTCGAACGCTTCGACGTTTCCAAGGTCACGAGCGAATCTGTATAGCTGAGATCGGGTGGTACTCAAGCTGGCACTTCTTCTTTGGTGCGGCGATCCTCCAAGATCACACTCTCGACGATGGCCCAAAGCTCGTCTGGGTCCTCTGTCGCCTCCATCTTTGCCAATATCTCTGGCGGAACCGGAGCGCAGCCAAGACCGTCGTCCTCATGATCCCTGCGCCATTGTAACCAAGATTCGCCAGTGGGGTCCGTTCCGTCCTCATCTATGACGTTGATCAGTGCGACTATGTCTATTAGACCGTCCGTCTTCACGTCGTACTCAATGACTAGCACGCCCTTCCTCCTTGCAGAAACATTCGATACAGAGATGGCTTCGCACTTGACGGTATCGCCTCGGTGGGCCTTCGGAGGATGTGGGCGCAGCGGCTTTTCCTCCGAGTCCCCTACGCGGTGGTAACGGGTAGTTGACATCTCAGTCTGTTCCACAGGTTAGTACTTTCTAGCTAGAGGAGAAGTGCTATTGCTGCTGCTGGGCGACCGTTTGACTGTCGTGCCGTGGGACAGACCCAAGGATTAGGCCAAAGACGATCGGTAGGTGTCGTGATGCAAACTTTTAGGGTCAACTCGAGCTAACAGTCGAATCATGAAATTCAGCATGGCTGATGGTTGGGCCGGTGTGTCGGTCAGAGGATCTACTCGGAGGATAATTGACAGAGGTGAAGTTCGAGTTCCACCCACACCTCAGGTGGGTGCGGGATAACAACGGAGAATGGTCGGTGCTCGGCGGTTTCTACTGAGGCACCGGACTTCGTCGCCGCTGTATCTGAATTCGAAATGGTTGGATAGTGTGGCCGCAAAATGCCCCCCAAAGCACTCCAGTTCCATAGGAGGTATCAGCAATCAGCACACTGAGCAGGTCGAAGGCGAGCTGTCCTCCTCCTCGGTCCGACTTGGCAAGGCTGTAGGAGCGAAATAGGAGGGTGGCAAGGATGAAACGGCGTACCCGCGTTGACTTGATGGTCAATGGGATAAGCAGCCACCCGAATGTTCTGAGGAAGAATGAGTCCAGTCCATTGGCCGACTGGCCGAGAAGCTGCTCCGACATGGCCAGTCTGGCCTTGCCACCAAAGGTCCACGAGTTCGACTCCACAGTTGTACCTAGATAAAAGGTGAGTGCGGGTGCGCTCAGGACCAGAAGATAGCCCGGCCAGGACAGTAGCGGAGATGCAAGCAGGAGGGCAAGGTACGGGCGATTGCCCCGTACGGCACTGATTCGATCGGGCCACCGTAGTGCTAAAGCGGCCAGCGAGGTGCCGTATCGGAAGTTCTTCCTGACTGAGTCCACGAGGGAGCCAGTAGGAAGGTGGTAGGTGGTAACTGTAGGGTCGTAGACCACGATGCCACCCTGGTCTGCAACTTTCCATACCAGATCCACGTCTTCGCCGAATCGGAGTGTCTCATCGAAGCCCCCAAGGGACACGAACCGGTCCCTCCTCATTAGAAGTGTGGCGGTCGGTACATACCGGGTTTGGTTGCCAGACTCAACGGATTCCGACGTGATGACAAATGGTAAGGGACCAAGGTCTAATGGATGGTAAGCGGATAGTGAGCGCCACACTCTACGGCCGGCTGGTCTTTCTTTCCCGGCTCTGACCCTAGGAGCGACTGCAACAACGTCGTCGGTCTCCAACCACTTAGTCAGACCTTCGATACTCCCAGCGGTCAGCGACACGTCGGAATCGATGAATAGCAGTAGGGGCGTCGTGGCGAGCTGCGCCCCGGCATTCCTCGCTGCAGCCGGTCCCCGATTGGATTCGAACCGAAGGTGTTGGGCTCTGTTCGAACTTGTGACCTTTTCAATCGCATCGGCACTTGGACTGAAGTCGTCCACGACTATTAGAGAGATAGTCGGATAGTTGGAACGGATGGCCCCCAGGCATCTCTCCAACTCATTGGAGCTGCCCAAATGTGGGACTATTACTGTGCAAAGATTGACTGAGTGCTCTTCAAGTGTATTTAGGTTCGGACGTACCATACCCCGCCTGAGCAGTGAGCCCAAGTGGGATGAAGGTGGGACTGACTTAGGGATTTCCGAGCTGACTAATTCGGCTTGATCGTCGGGCCGACCCTCGCTAATTCCACTTCGGCGGATTAGACCCGGTTTAACCAAACTTGTCGGGCTCCCACCGAGCACCAACCATTCTCCGCTGTTATCCCGCACCCACCTGAGGTGTGGGTGGAACTCGAACTTCCCCTCTGTCAATTATCCTCCGAGTAGCTGCTCTGACCATGCTTGGACCCATGCGAGGCCAGCCCGCGCAATTAAGCGCAACTCTTGGGCTTGAGTGCGATGATCTGGCGTCACGAAAGGAACCCACCAAAATTTGCGTCTGGCGGGTTCCCGTCAGTGATCGGCGGTGAATGGCCCAAGTTCCATTCCAAAAGTTGGCTCAGTCGAAGAGGATGAGTCCCCTGACGTTGATTCCGTCCCTCATGTCCTGATAGCCCTGGTTAATGTTGTCGAGGCTGTAGGTACGCGTGACCAACTCATCCAGCTTCAGCTGGCCGTTCATATACCACTGGAGCAGCCGCGGTATGTCGTAGCGGGGATTGCCGGAACCGAATAGAGAACCCTTGACCTCCTTCTGATAGAGCGTGAGGTCCAGCATCGACATCTTGACGTCCATCTGCAGCCATGGCGAGATGGCGGTCACGACGACCCTTCCGTTCTTGCCGACCAGGTCTAAGGATGGAGCGATCAGATCACCCGTGCCAACACCTGTAGTTATGATGGCGACGTTTGCTTTCTGACCCCAGGTGATGTCCTGGACGAGCGGAAGTGCCTCCTCGAGCGAACTCGCAAAGTGCGTTGCGCCGAAAAGCTTCGCTTGGTCTAGTTTGAACTGAACCGGATCCACCGCAACTATTTGCGCTGCGCCAGCAATCCTGGCACCCTGGATGGCGTTGGATCCGATGCCGCCGCATCCCACAATGACGACTGTGTCTCCGGCCTTTACCCCTCCGGAGTAGATGGCCGAACCGACGCCGGTGGTAACACCGCAGCCTACGAGTGATGCCTTCTCCAGCGGGATGTAGTCGGGTACCTTGATGGCCGACGCCTCGTGAACCACGACGTAGGGGGAGAAGGTGCCTAAGCAGCACATCGTTCCGATTCCCTGTCCTCGTGCGGTGATCCGCTGGCCGCCAGCGAGCTCCTCACCGGAGAGGATGAGTGCACCGAGGTCGCAAAGGTTCTGATGACCGGTCGAACATGCTGCGCACCGGCCACATGACGGTATGAAGCCGAGGACAACGTGGTCGCCCTCCTTCAACGTTGTCACGCCAGGACCGACCGCTTCGACAATTCCGGCGCCTTCGTGACCGCCGACGATCGGAATCGGCGCCGGGAGATCGCCGGTGACGAGGTGCTCGTCGGAGTGGCAGAGGCCAGAGGACGCCAACTTCACCCTCACCTCACCCGCTTTCGGATCGTCGAGTTCCACCTCCTCGACACTCCAATCTGCGCCTACCTCCCACAGAACCGCTGCCTTGGTTTTCATTCCCCCTCCTAAGACTTAGTTACCCAACTAGGATACGGCCGATTTGGCCCAAAAGTATGCCACCTAGCAGAAGATTGCCGGTAGTTGGTATTTCCGGGACCAGGAACCACTGGACCAGGAATTCGACTTCCTGCGCTGTCGACATCGCACGCTCCGCAAGATCTCGGCCGGGCGCCGCCGACCGCATCTAGGGTGTAGGCAGTCAGAATCCGTTGCGTGAAATACTGCCGGATCAATCGACCTTTGATAGTGTCAAGGTGGGCACTATGGATAGATCTTGTGGATGGGAAAGTAAACGATGAACAGCTCTTTTGTCCATTTACACACCCATAGTGAGTACTCGATGCTCGATGGAGCCTCGAAGATCGTCGACCTCGTCAAAGCGGCAGTTAAAGACGGTCAGCCCGCCCTCGGTGTAACAGATCACGGCAACATGTACGGCGTGCTGGACTTCTACAAGGAGTGCCGAAAGCAGGGTGTGAATCCGATAATCGGGATTGAGGCCTACATGTCAGGCAACTCCCGCTTCGATCGTCCGACACGCCGTGGACGAGTTGATGACACCGGTGGCGACTCTGACGCTGGCGACAAACTCTACTATCACCTGACGCTGCTCGCCGAGAACGAGATCGGGTACAAGAATCTGATCAAACTCTCGTCCTCCTCCTACTTGGAAGGCTACTACTACAAGCCGAGGGTTGACTGGGAGCTGCTTGAGAGACACCACGAGGGCGTGATCGCTTCTACCGGGTGTCTGGGCGGACTGGTCCTTCAAGCACTACTAAAAGGTGACTACGACCAGGCTGTGAAGCAGGCCGGCAGGTTACAGGACATATTCGGAACTGAGTCTCTATTCGTCGAACTACAGGACCACGGTCTGGCAGAACAGAAGCGTACCAACCCCGATCTGGTCAGGTTGGCCAAGCAGATCGGTGCGCCACTTTTGGCGACCAATGACTCTCACTACACACACAGGACTGACGCCGAGACTCATGATGCACTCCTTTGTGTTCAGACTGGCGCCACCCTTGCTGACCAGAAGAGATTTAGGTTCGAAGGTGAGGAGCACTATCTAAAATCTGCCGCAGAGATGAGGCATCTTTTCTCCGACTACCCAGAGGCGTGTGATTCCTCCCTTCTGATTGCAGAGCGCGCCAAAGTCGAAATTGAGTTCGGCCACCCCAAGCTTCCAGAGTTCGAGGTACCGATCGACTTTCAGGAGGCGACCTACGGCGAGTCGGCAGATCGATATCTCAGGCACCTTGCGACTGAGGGCATGAAGCGCAGATATAAAGGCGTCCCATCTGAGGAGGCCTACCGCCGGCTCGACTACGAGTTGGGGGTGATCTCGGAGATGGGATTCTCGGCATACTTCCTCGTCGTATGGGACCTAATCCAGTACGCAAGGCGACAGAAGATCAGAGTCGGACCCGGCCGAGGATCGGCTGCTGGATGTCTCGTCGCCTACGCGCTTCAGATCGTCGATCTCGATCCAATCGAGTACGGGCTGATCTTCGAACGGTTCCTGAATCCGGGACGCAAGCAGATGCCCGACATCGACATGGACTTCGACGAGCGTTACCGCTCCGACATGATCAAATACGCCTCCGAGCGTTACGGCTGGGACCACGTCGCCCAGATTGTCACATTCTCGACCATCAAGGCCAGGGCCGCTGTCAGAGATGCCGGAAGGGTCTTGGGACTCCCGTACTCGGTGGGCGATAGGGTCGCGAAGGCGATGCCTCCACTAGTTATGGGTAGGGATACGCCCCTCTATGCGTGTTTAGAAGAGACTGAGGGATTCGAGGACGGCTACAAAGCTGCGGCCGAACTGAGAGAGATGATCGAGACCGATCCCGACGTCGCCAGGGTGGTCAAGGTCGCAACCGGCCTCTCGGGTCTCCGGAGGCAGGATGGAATCCATGCAGCCGCCGTCGTGATCACCCACGACCCACTCACCGAGTACCTGCCGATCCAGCGAAAGCCGGACCCGAACGGTGATCCCGCGGACGCCCCGATCGTGACGCAGTACGAGATGCACGGTGTCGAGGACCTAGGACTGCTCAAAATGGACTTTTTGGGACTACGAACCCTATCTGTCATCGAGCGTGCTCTTGACCTGATCGAAGAGACAACGGGCGTCAGAACCGATATCGACAACGTCGACCTCACTGACGCTAAGACCTACGAGATGCTTCAAAATGCAGATTCGATTGGGGTGTTCCAACTTGAAGGTGGACCGATGAGGTCCCTCATGCGCTCTTTAGCTCCGACCGAGTTCGGTGATATAGCCGCACTGGTGGCGCTCTATCGACCAGGACCGATGGCTGCGAATATGCACACCGACTTTGCAGACAGGAAGAATGGGCGACAGGAGATCACCTACCTGAACGACGATCTAGCCGAGGTCCTTTCGGACACATACGGCTTGATGATCTACCAGGAGTCGGTGATGAGGGTAGCGCAGAAGTTCGCCGGCTACACACTCGAAGAGGCGGACAACCTGCGCAAGGCGTGTGGTAAGAAGATCAGGGAGTTGATCGCAAAGGAGAGAGAGAAGTTCGTCCAAGGCTGCGTGACCACTGGATATGGTGAGCAGCTCGGTACGGCCCTTTTCGACATCATCGAGCCATTCGCGGATTACGCATTCAACAAGAGCCACTCATACGGCTACGGCCTCGTGGCATACCAGACGGCATGGTTGAAGGCGAACTATCCCGTTCAGTATCTCGCAGCTATTCTGACCTCGGTTAAAGACGACAAGGAAAAGACGGCCGTCTATCTGGGAGATGCCCGAGCGCACGGGATAGAGGTTCTCGTCCCGGACGTAAACCAGTCAGGGGCGGACTTCACCGTTGTCGATCAACCGGACGGTTCGAGGGCAATCTCATTCGGCCTGTCAGCGGTGCGTAACGTCGGAGTATCGATCGTGGAGATGATCGTTGAGGAACGGAAGACTGGCGGCCGGTTCAACTCTTTCGTCGACTTCTGCTTGCGTGTGGATCCGATGGTGCTTAACAGGCGGGTAGTGGAGTCCCTGATCAAAGGCGGGGCATTCGATTCAATGGACCACCCAAGAAGGGGCCTTTGGGAGATACAAGAGCCAGCGGTAGCAAAGGTGCTACAGAAGAGGAAGGATTTCTCCCAGGGGATCTTTGGCCTGTTCGATGCGCCATCTGACTCTATGGAACTAGATGAGACGGATCTTCGGATCGAAATACCCGAGGGGGAGTGGCCACGCAGTGAGTTGCTCGCGTACGAGAAGGAGATGCTCGGGTTGTACGTCTCCTCTCATCCGCTTTCGGACCTGACAGATGCACTTCGCAAGGTTGTAAGCACATCAATACTGGACCTGAAGGAGTCCTCCAGCGAGACGACTTATAGTTCCGAAGTGACCGTTGGGGGAGTGGTTACATCTCTCTCCAAGAGGACGACGAGGCGGGGCGAGCTTATGGCGAGCTTCATACTAGAGGATCTCGATTCGTCCGTTGAGGTCTTCTTGTTCCCCAAGTCGATGTCGGAGAATGGACATCTTCTCTCAGAGGACACAGTGGTGCTGGTCAAGGCTCGAGTTGATCAGCGCGAAGAGCAGTTCAAGCTGGTCTGCAACTCCATCGAGGTGTTAGACCTCAAACCAGAAAACAGGTCGCCAGTCGAGTTCCAACTGGCACAGAACTCGGCATCTATGGTGAACCTCGAGAATTTGCGGAGTCTGCTTTCACAGTATCCTGGGGAGAGGCCGGTGAGGTTGAAGGTCGATGACAGGATGTTCGAACTCCCAGACAGTTTGAGGATCGACCCCTCAAGTTCACTTCTCGGCTCGGTACGGGAGTTGATTGGCGCACAGGTAAGCCTCTGAACAGGGTTTATTGTTCCGGGTTTGTGAACTCCGCCACGCGGAGCTTCTTGGCGGGTAGAATGGATTGACTGGGACCCGGCAGGAGGAGACAAGCTACCGTGTCGATCGAAGTAACTACAAAGGACTGTACAGCCGTCGGCGATGCCGAATTATCGGAGATCGCCGACTTCGCTCTGGCTAGAGGAACCGGCTACGACCTGGGACTACTGTCCAAGCAGCGGGATGAGTGGGTTCTCTGTACTCAAATACGCAACGAGGGGGCTCTGGTTGGTTTCGCGTTTTGCACTCTTGAGCGCATAGGCGGAACCCCCTGCATACTCCTTGGACTCGCCGTGATTCAGGACGGTTCTTCCGACCGGATGATCCTGAATGAGATAATGGCCGAACAGTATCGCAAGGCCCTTCTGGCGTTTCCCGATGAGGACGTCCTCGTCGGTGCGAGGATACCTTCACACCTCGGTTACCATATCTTCGCTGGACTTGAGGACGTGGTCCCGAGGCTAGAACACAAGCCTTCGGGGGAAGAGAGGGCCTGGGGTCGAAGGCTCGCCAAGAAGTTTGGCGTCGAATCCAAGCTTGACGATCGCACATTCGTGGTCTCTGGCAAGGGGGATGTTGCCGGTATGGTCGCCTATGGGGACCTGATGCTCGGTGCCGAGGGCGAACTTGAACCGATCTTCAGCAATGTAGACCGCACACAGCAGGATACGCTCGTCGCATTTGGTTGGGCCATGGCAGAGTATTTGGCCGAAGGGTCGCTTCCGCCCGAGCCGTAGTTGGTTCAAGCTCCATTGTGAACCTACCCAAACTCTTCTGATTGGCCGTTGTAGGCCGGAATCCCGAGATTCGGTTGCGGTGCTTGCCTAGGGGGTTCAGCTAAGGCAGGATGCCTGTCGGTGTAGCTGTTCGACTTGAACTCGATGCTGCCCGTTGGCGTTTGTCGTTTGGATAACCGGAAGGTCTAGAGATTGACTTCTTGATTGTTATTCTTGGATGTCACGAGAAGCTATGGCTCATGAACCGGTGGGTCCATCATTAGCTCTGCTTCGCTGCAACCGAGGTGGGGAAGGGATATCGGTTTCGGCTAACTTATTGGAGGATTTGATAAGTCCACCTGAGTTGACTCAAAGTCTCTTCCGCCGACCATAACCCCGCTTGACCCGAATGGGCCTTGGCGCACTAATCCCACTACACGGGTTTTGATTTCATTTCTTGATCGTGGTCGCTCGGTGCTCCAGATGGACTGATTGGATCGGGTCGGTCCCTAACAACAATTGGTCTTGACCGCTCGTCACGGTCGGGGGATGTGGCAAATTGAGGTGCATTTCGATTAGCCATAAACAGAGCTCCTCCCGTTTACCTACACATTAACCCACTTACGAGCTCTCCCAATTACGGTTTTAGTCCACGTATTCCCCGCACTCAATCTGATGTTTTTGCCCGCCTAAGGGGAGGTAATTTTCAGAGCGATCTTCCCGGGTACACCAGACTTGTCCCTCCTTTTCGGACTGGGTAAGGTTGGGATTTGTATAGTTGGCATTCAGGCGGCACCCCTTCTTCTAGGTTGAATCCGCAAGTGACTTACAGCTCAACCATTTAATCCCTGCTTTTGGGTCCAGTGGCTAATAACGAATTACTATTGGCGAAACCCACCGGATCCCTTCCGAGAAGAGCGACATGAAGAATTGCAACCGTTTCTAGGAAGATATGAGAACGAGGCGCCATGACTGAAAGACATCTACCCAGTCCAAGAGATTTTGCCCCACTTTTGAGATTCAAGAGTCCCGAATTCGACCTGAAAAAACGAAGACTCAACTCCGCACTGACGATCTATGATCTAAGGACTATTGCAAAGCGTCGTACCCCAAGGGCGCCTTTCGACTACACCGATGGCTCTGCAGAGGCAGAGATCTCGCTGGCTCGTGCACGCCAGGCATTCGCAGACATCCAATTCAACCCGTCTATTCTGCGAGACGTCTCTACTGTCGACACCGCAACCACCGTCCTTGGTGGTCCCTCAGCACTTCCCTTTGGCATCGCTCCAACAGGCTTTACGAGGATGATGCATACTGAGGGAGAGATCGCTGGCGCAGGTGCAGCCGCGGCCGCCGGAATTCCGTTCTCTCTGTCGACGCTCGGAACCTGTTCCATAGAGGATGTGAAAGCGGCCAACCCTCATGGTAGAAATTGGTTCCAGCTCTACATGTGGAAAGACAGGGAAAGGTCCATGGCTCTGGTTGAACGGGCAGCCGTAGCCGGATTCGACACACTGCTGGTAACCGTGGATGTTCCGATTGCTGGAGCCAGACTGCGCGATGCTCGCAATGGAATGACCATTCCGCCATCCATCAGTCTCAAGACCGTTCTGAATGCAATCCCCCGACCCGCTTGGTGGATAGATTTCCTGACAACCGAACCACTGTCGTTCGCCTCGCTCGACCGATGGTCTGGCACAGTGGCCCAGTACCTGAACACCATGTTCGACCCCACGGTCACATTCGAGGACCTCGCTTGGATTAAGGAACAGTGGCCAGCCAAGCTTGTAGTAAAGGGTGTGCAGAACATAGAGGACGCACGCAAACTGGCATCGCTGGGAGTGGATGGAATCGTCCTGTCGAATCATGGTGGTCGCCAACTCGACCGTGCTCCCATACCATTCCATCTACTACCTGAAGTCGTACGTGAGGTTGGGAGCGATTTAGAGATTCTGCTCGACACCGGCATCATGTCTGGCGCAGATATCGTTGCTTCGATCGCACTAGGCGCCCGCTTCACTCTGGTGGGCCGTGCCTACCTTTATGGACTAATGGCCGGCGGGCGCCAAGGAGTCGATCGTGCCATCGAAATCCTGTCTTCGGAGATCAAGCGTACGATGCGGCTGCTCGGGGTTACCTCTGTCTCTGAACTCCAGCCAAAGCACGTCACGCAGTTGGAACGACTGGTACCCCGAATTCGAACCGAGAGTAAAACCCAAATCTCAAACTAGATGTGACCAGTTGCCGATCTCAGGCCATCCTGATTCCGGATGTCCTTTCCAGTAGGACTCGAAGTTGCTGCTGCGAATCGTTCTACATACTTTCCAGGCCCTCTGATGCAACTAGCTGTGATCGGTTTACCTAGTAGACATCAGTGGGAGGCCTGTTGCTTTAACCGCAGTACGCACCTGTGCTCGTCTTGACGGGCGGTCGTTCAGTTGATTTGGTTGAGAGAATTTCCAGACAACGGCTTAGGTGAACTGGGACTGGGCCACCTACTTAAACTGGGAGGACTTTTCACGTGCCAGGCGACTTTGGTGCTGGAGATGCCGAAGTCGCAGAGGCATCTCCAGACACCTGAGAGGCGTCGAGGACGGAAATTGGGCCCGTCGACCCGTGGGAAAGCTTCACATTCGTTGAGGTATCAGCTGGCCCCGGTCCGGCCAGTGGGAAGATCTGGATACTGGTCATGTAGTTGGCCAAAGGGCAGCTGGCGTAGTCGAATGGGGCAGTTACTTCCACGGTGAGGTGGAAGTCACCGAGACGGATGTTGCCGTAGGCAGAGGTGGAAAACAGCGCTGCACAGTTGGGTGCTTGATAGGAGACTTGGACCCTGCCCGAGTGTAGTGGAGTCGCCTGATGCCAAGGTACCGACAGTACCTCTTTCGCCGTGGCCACCGTCGGTCCGGTCTGCGCTCCGCCACAAGGTGGATCTCCCCGACTGGTATAGACGAGTGCTCCTTTTCCGCCCACCCCATAAATCACGACTGCGGTGAATATCTGATGATGCGAGAGATTTGTCGACGAGGAACCTTTCGTTGCGCCAAGTTCGGCAGGACAGCTCGTGACTCCGCCCCACGTGATCCCTACCCAAGCTGGCTGACCATCGAGTGGTGGGGTGCCTGGCGGAAGGGGCGATCCCACTATTGCGACCAGCCCAAAGCCGAGAATAGCGTTAGTGTGCGAGCCCTGAACAGCAGAAGTGGCTTCGAACAGTGTTTCGGCTCCACCCCAAGTAAGTCCGAGATGCTCCGCTGTCGTGCCGGATCTGGGGGGCGTGACCCGTAACCCACTCATCGAGACGGTCCGTACGTAACTGCCCTTTAAGACCGAGTTCGGAGTCGGTGGTGTTGTCGATCCGGAGCTAGGTGAGCCGCCAACTGTCTGGGTGCTAGTTGACCCGCATGAGTCCAATCCCACGGCCGACGCGACGAGGGCGAGTCCGGCGATGAGACCCCTTTGAACGCGGTCGTTCCTGGAGATACTCACCTAGTGGACGTACCTTCCAGCACCGCATTGGCCACCCATTTGGACCTTTCTCGGTTTTGACATCTCGGTCCGCACTTTACCAATGACGAGTTATCGTACTGACGAATCATCGTCTCTGAGGTGACGTACGTACGTACCCATACCATACCGCACTAGGCAGTTCTGGCCGGCTGGGGCTGTCGCGCAGGTGTTCTTAGAAGTACCAAAATGGACATTGGCTTGGGCAGGGTCACATTGAAATGGGTTCGGTGGTCGGGGGAGTTCGTCCTTAGACATCGCCATGCGACTCTCTTGCGGCTAAGACGTACCAGTGATGGTAAGGCAGACACGACAAACGTAATGTATGCTTTACGAAACGGTGGGGGTCTGTGTGGTGATAGGGAATCAAGTTGCTGCCCGACGAGGTGAACTCGGTATCTCTCCCGGAGAGTTCGCAAGGCGCATAGGCATATCCCGGCAGGCGCTCCATGCGATCGAGACGGGCCAGAGCACGCCTTCGGTCAAGGTGGCGCTGCAGATCGCAGGCCAGCTGGGTAGTACCGCAGAGGAACTCTTCGGTGCGAAAACCGATGAGCCGGCTCTGGATTTCGCGCCGGAACCGGGTCGGAGCTATCGCCTTGCTGTGGGCCGTGTCAGAGATCGATTGGTCGCTCGAAGGATGGAGGCTCCCGGTGGGAGGATCTCCGGTGGACAGTCCGATGCGCTGATGCTGGATGGATCGATCACTCATGGGCGCGGTTCGGGACGCTCCATCTTCCTGTCTGGTTGCGATCCGAGCCTCGGGGTTCTCGCCGACTGGATGTCAAAAATGGATCCCTCTAACGGATACAGGTGGATCCTCTCCCAGAACTCAGTCGCAAAGGAAGAGGTGCAAACCGGTCTGACCAATTTCGGACTCATACACTCAGATCCTTCCGGGACCCACGATTGGCTGGCCGAAGGTGGTTTCAGATCGGTCGAACTCTGCACCTGGACTATCTCGATGGTGGTCGGTGCTGGCAATCCAAAGAGAATCACCTCCTTGGGAGCGGCTAATTCTGGGGGCTACCGCCTCGCGCGCCGACCAGATGGGTCGGGTGCGATGTCGCTTCTGGATGCTGAGCTCACCAGACTCGGTACGAGTCTCAGCACGCTGTCTCCAACCGGGCTTCCAGAGTTCCCAGATCATCGATCTGCTGCCATGGCGATCAAGCTCGGACTGGCCGATTACGGACTAGTCGCCACCTCCATAGCCCTAGACGAGGGACTGGAAGTCATCGAGTCCTATGAGCAGAAGTCGTTGCTGATTTGGGCAGATGGTTCTAACGATCCCGTGATAGTTGAACGGATCATAAATGAGCTCCACTCGAACTTGCTTTCGAGAGAGGTGCAGGCCTTGCCCGGATACGCGATGGCGAGATGATCCAAGACCAATCGGCGCGATCCAGTGGGCCGTACCGGCGGGTTTTGAAGAAGTTGATAGTCGTGAGTTTAGAAAATGGAGTGAAGTTGAAAGGTCTCGTACGTTTCGGTAAGTTCGGTGTACTGCTTCCATTAGCCGTTAGTTGTGTGTTGCTGTCGGCATGTGGAAACGGTGCTCCGTCGACGTCTGCTCAGAACAGTAGTGCATCATCCTCCAGTGCTTCGTCGACGTCTGTTGCGACTCAGAAGCACTCTGGTTCGGTGACGTTGCTCTATGCGGGAAGTCTTGTCGGAGCCATGGAGAACTACATAGGCCCTGATTTCCACGCCGCAACCGGGTATACATTGAACGGAACGCCCGGGGGATCCACGGGCCTCGCCAACCAGATCAAGGGAAGGTTGATCGCCGCAGACGTGTTCATTTCCGCTGCTCCTGCGGTCAATGCAAGCCTGGAGGGGGCCGCAAATGGGGGATTCGTAAGCTGGTATTCACTGCTCGCAAAGGCTCCGCTAGTCATTGGTTACAGCCCTGCTTCGAGCTTTGCTCCTGACTTCAAGTCCGAACCGTGGTACACCGTGATGTCTAAGCCGGGAATCAAGATTGGACGCACCGATCCGGCCCTGGATCCTAAGGGGGGGCTGACTGTCAAGTTGGTCCAGGCTGAGGCGGCGAAACTTAATCAGCCGAACCTTGTCAACCAGATTCTCGGCCCGACTGAGAATCCAGCCCAAGTTTTTCCCGAGGAGACCCTCGTGGCCCGCCTGAACTCGGGCCAATTGGATGCGGGCTTCTTCTTCTCCAATGAGGCGAAGTTAGCG
The DNA here is from genome assembly GCA_013044385.1 of Acidimicrobiaceae bacterium. GTDB lineage: Bacteria > Actinomycetota > Acidimicrobiia > Acidimicrobiales > Acidimicrobiaceae > JABEUN01. The sequence goes on along the minus strand of JABEUN010000079.1, from coordinate 15,789 downwards.
AATATTCCTACCGTCCCCACGGGCATAGACCTGGGCGCAAGCTTTACGGTGACGATACTGAAAGGCGCCCCAGATGAGGCTGCTGCGGTTGCATTTGTTAAGTACCTCTATTCGCCTAGGGGACAAGCGGTGTTGACGAAGGTCGGTCTGAATGTCGAGAAGCCAGTGGTAGTGGGTGACACAGGCTCAATTCCAACTGGTCTGCGTTCGGCATTGTGAACTTGGGGGGTGAGCTCGACAAAAAGGGGCGCCGAGGTATGAGCATCGGCCGGAGTTCGGTCTTCTGGCTCTCCTCTATCGTTATTCTCGCCTTCTTGGGTATTCCAGTCGGGGTCTTGGTGGCCTTTGCTGCCACACATCTCAGATCCGGATTGGACTTCTCCGGTGTCGGAGGTGCCGCCTGGGTCTCCTTTGCGGGTTCTGCCAGCGCCTTGGTGTTGTCTTTGCTGTTTGGAGTCCCGTGTGGCTACCTCCTGGCGAGGAGGTCGAGGCTTAATTCGCTACTCACGCTCCTGGTCCGGATCCCAATGGGTGTGCCTCCGATGGTCGCAGGTGTCATGCTGTTATTGGCGTTTGGCCCTTATGCGCTGTTTGGTCGACTGTTGGGTGGACGACTCGTCAACACCCTATTGGGCGTAACTGCTGCCATGACGTTCGTCTCGATACCGTTCGTGATAGAGGGGTCGAGGTCAGCTTTTTCCCAACTCGACAGGTATCACCGCTGGAATGCCAGGAGCCTAGGGCTAGGTGAACTCGCAGCCTTCACACTGTTCGCTTTGCCGAGCGCATGGGCAGGCATCAGGACCGCACTGCTGCTGGGTTGGCTGAGAGCGATGGGCGAGTTCGGGGCAACCGTCCTGGTCGCCTTCCACCCCTACTCCCTTCCGATTCTCACATTCGTCAAATTCGATGGAACTGGACTTTCGGCAACGGTACCAGTCGTAGAGGTGACGATCCTCATGACGGTGGTGGGGGCGATACTGATCAGCTCGATTCGATTCCCTACCTCATTGGCTCTTCTCATGTTGGAGAGGAGGGTCAAGCCACTGCCAGATGGAGAGTTGATCCAGGATGAGGGGGATGCTGACGGGGTCTTGATAGACGTCGATGCTGTGAACCCTGGATTTTCGATAAGGGCAGACCTTCAGCTGGCTGGAAGGTCATCGATCCTCGGGTTTTCCGGTGCTGGGAAGTCGATGTTGCTCGCTGCGATCGCCGGCGCGTGGGAGTTAATCGATGCTCAGGGAGTCCGTTCAGTCTCGATTGTGAGTTCTGACGGCTCGAAGAGGCAATTGCAGTCGAGGGACGTCGTCCTCGTCCCGCAGACCTCTGGTCTGGTCAGCTATCTGACCGTCAGCCAGCAACTGCGACTCGCTGCGCTTTCGTCTGGTGGTCGGGGGCCCGATCTTGATCGGCTGGTAGACGAGTTTGAGTTGAGAGAGCTGATGGGTCGCCTACCGACGGAGCTGTCAGGTGGCCAGGTGCAGAGGGTCGCAGTTGCACGGGGAATCATGTCCAGTGCGCGCCTACTACTTCTGGACGAGCCGTTCTCTGGCCTGGACTTGCCGCAGAGGCGACGCTTCCAGCACCTACTGTCCAAGTGGCTGGCGGAGTCGAAGATCGCCTCATTGACAGTGACCCACGACGTCGATGAGGCCGCTTTGCTCGGGACTTCGCTCGCCGTGGTGTCAGGCGGTGAAGTAGTCCAAAGTGGTAGTGTCGGAGATGTCATCAGATCTCCAGGCACTGCGACCGTGGCGATGTTGGTCGGGTATGAGAATATCCTTCCAATCGAGGTACTCCCGATTCAGACCAGTCAGTTACTCCGCTCAACCCATCGCGATGGCGTATTAATTGCGATAAGGGCAGTGGACTTAAAGGTCCATAATCACAATTCTGATGGCCCGTTGATGCAGTTTGCGGAACCGACACCCGGAGGTGGCGGAGGACTGGTGCTACTATCCGGTCGGGCCAGAATAGAACGCTGGTCAGATTTGGGCTACAGAACTGAGACTGAGGTGTCAGTTGCGAGCCAGTCTGGCTTCGGTGATCTTCGCCTTCTTATCAGTGGCCCGTGGGGAGAAGATGCCCCCTTTACGGTTGGTTCCCAGGTAAGTGTCTCGGTGGATCCGAGCCGGATCGCCGTATTGAGTAGGTGAACTACCAAAGAGGGAAGTTGAAAAGTTCTGATTGAAGATCCCACACTAAGTGCGACTGGTTTGAGAGTCCAGGATCCTCATGAGTCGGGAGATGGCGGGTGGCTCCGCAGAATCGGAACCGTCTGCTGATGATCCGAGGTTGACGATGGACCCCCACAGGGTCGAAAGCGTCAGATCCGCGAACTCTCTCGCATCGGACTCAACCGTTCCATTCGCAATCATCGAGTTTGAGATGGCATCCCGCCATGACTTTGTGAGCTGCTCAATCCGGTCTTCTAGTTCGTTCAGTGTGGCCTGTCCTACAGAACTGATGTCGACGTAGAGTCTGATCGCGTTGTGGTGGCTGGCGATGTAGTTCCAGATGGTCAGGAGAACCTTTGACGGAGCTGCGGGATGGATATCGTCGAGCGCCTTTTCCACACCCAGACAATCGATCTGGAGTGACCGGTCGATGATCGAACCGATCATTTCTGACGATGACCCAAAGTGGTAGAGGAGGTTTCTTGGACTTGTGGACACCCCCTTTGCTAGGGGTCGCAGACTCAGCGCCGATACGCCGTTGCTGCGGACGTAGTTGGTGACGTCGTCCAGCAGATCTTGCTTCCGTTCAAGGTCAGGGGTTCTCGCCAACTGGTATCTCCCGATATCTCGCTGGCCCATGAATCCAGCTGGTCTAGTGCAATACTCTACGATCGGCAGAAAGTACGGGATTCTTTAGCCACCAAGCTACGAGCCGCAGATCTCTGGTCAATTCATCCTAGCCATCAGAGCCGAGCTGTTTTGTTAGCATAACGCAGAGTCGATTGGCACCTAAACATGGTTTCGGTCCAAGGTTGACTGTAAGACTAGGCTTCGCGTCCTAGCCCGGGAGGTTCGGGATGAGCCGGCGTTGCAGTTGGTATACGTCAGGCTTTCCGACAATGGATCGGGAATTTGTAACTGGAGGGGAAATTGCTCGAGAGGGATGAGGCGGGTCTGCTTGCCAGTCACTATCTCAGTCGCATCATACGGCCGAGATCTATTGCGGTTGTCGGTGCGTCTGACGACCCTACCAGGATCGGCGGCCGACCAATCGCCGCCACCATTGAGATGGGATTCGAGGGCGAAATCTACCCGATCAATCCGAAGTACAAAGAGATCTTCCAGATGAAGACTTACGCTTCACTCGGTGACCTGCCGATGCCACCTGATCTGGTCGTAGTCTCGGTCGGGGCGAAGATGGTCGAATCAGTGGTCCGTGAGGCTGCAGAAGCGGGAGCTGGATCTTTGGTCGTCTTCTCCTCCGGCTATGCCGAACTGGATCAGGTTGGAGCCGATGCGCAGGAGAGACTCAGCCAACTCTGCGAGGAGGTCGGAATTCCGCTGCTGGGTCCCAACTGTCTAGGCGTGATAAATACCTCCATTGGCTCGGCGGCTACCTTTACGGCGACGTTGGAGTCGGGGACCCTAAAGACGGGTTCAGTCGGTTTCGCCTGCCAGAGCGGTGCATTCGGTTCATACTTTCTGGCACAGGCTAGACGAAGGGGACTGGGCGTCCACACCTGGATCGCAACGGGTAACGAAGCCGTGGTAACAATTGCAGACTGCATCTCCTATCTCGCAGACGACCCCGAGATCTCAGTAATCGCAGGATACATCGAAGGGGTGAGGAACGGACGTGCCCTAATGGTTGCGCTAGAGCGGGCGCAGCGGGCCGGAAAGCCGGTGGTGCTGCTCAAAGCCGGTAGGTCCGAGGCAGGTGGTAGGGCGGCGCTGTCCCACACCGGAGCGATGGTGGGAGACGACAGGGTCTTCGATGCCGTGTTCGACCGATATGGAGTTTCGAGAGCTGCAGACCTTGAGGACCTGATCGAGATTGCTGAAGCTGCCTCATTCGATTGCTACCCAAAGAGTCTCAGATCTGCGCTTTTGACGGTCTCCGGTGGTGTCGGAATCATGATGGCCGATCAGGCGATCGAAAGTGGAATAGAACTTCCCGCGGTGCCAGAGGATCTGAAGGAACGCCTACGCTCCCTTGTCCCCTTTGCTGGGCTCGAGAATCCAATCGACTTCACCGGGCAGTTCCTGAACGATGCGAACATAGCCGGGGCTTTCCTTGAGGAACTCTGCACTGCGTCCCTTGTGGATTCGGTAGTGGTATTTCTCGGACATACTTCGTTGGCCGAGAGTCTCGCGGCGCCGGCGATCAGGAGGATTGTTGAGGTAAGGAAGCGTTTCGGCGTTCCGATCTTTTTCTCCGGACTAACCACTGATATCCTGCTCGATGAGCTGAGGGAGGCCGGAATTCCGGTCATCGAGAATCCGGTGAGGGCGGTCAGGCTGGTCGCTGCGATGCATCGACTCGGCACGGCAAAAGCGAGTGAGGATGACCGTGAAGTTCCAGCACCGCTTGACTTGGCCGGGTTGCAGCTCGACTGGGACGGGGGAATACTGCCGGAGTGGGAGTCGCTGCAACTGCTTAGACGCCTTGGCGCCGAACCCGTCAGGACTATAGCCGCATCGAATCCGGATGGCGCTGTAGCGGCAGCGGGAGAACTGGGATACCCGGTGGTCATCAAATCTGACTGCCCCAGCTTGATGCACAAGTCCGAGGCTGGAGCGGTGGTGTTGGGTGTCGGCTCATCCGGAGCCGTTAGGGACGCCTTTGAGAGAGTTACCGTCGCTGCGGCGACTGCGACCGGCGGCTCCCATGTAAGGGGAGTGCTTGTTCAAGAGATGGTGCCTCCACAACTCGAGTTCATAGTAGGTGCGAAGAGGGATCCGGAGTTCGGAGCCGTTGTTGTGGTTGGCACTGGAGGGGTATTGGCCGAAGTGATTGGGGATTCGGTCGTTGCATTGGCAGGGGGACTTACAAGGCGCGATGCAATAGAGCTGATATCGCGTACCCGGGCGGGAAGTTCGATCATTTCAGGCCGATTCCGGAGCGCAACTGCTGCAGATTCGCTAGCTGACGCGATCCTCGCGGTTGCAAAATTAATCAGCCAGGTCGATGACGTTTCAGAGGTGGACGTAAACCCAGTCGCCATAAGCAGAGGGGGCCGAGCGGTTGCCTTAGACGCTCTGGTCATTTTGAGGAGTTAGATCCGTTCCGAACCTTTATTCGGTTTTGGTCACATAATTAAAAAAATAGGGGCCACCAGATTGGTGGCCCCTATTTGGTTCGAGTCTCAGAACCGGGTGGGAGAAGGTTCAGCTGCTGCTCACCGTCTGACGCTCAACTGAGTCTGCTGACTTGACCTGCGTTGTTGTAGTCGCTGCGGTCTCGGTCGGTCCGGCACTGGTGGTGTCCTTGTGTCCGTGCAGAAGTCTTCTGAGTTCGGGAAGTACGAAGTAGTCAGCTCCGTAGAGTCCTGCGATCCTCCAGGCTGCGATCAACAGCACACCAAGGACTACGAAGGTCGGGTTGGTCGACACGGTACCTGAGTACAGGTATGTGAGGTTGAGTATGAGGCCCAGAAGGGCGGTCAGACCGGTCATGAATCCGAGGATCAGGGCGATACCGATGAGGGCCTCACCCAGTGCGACGACCTTTGCGATCCAGCTGTAGTTTGGAAGTACGAAGTCCCTTAGGAACGCTACCCACCATCCGTATACCACGGGGGCATGTGCCCCAGAGTGCGATGCTATTGCACCGGTAGCGAAGCCTTTGAGCCCCAGGCCCGTGGTCCAAAACGCTTGGGATTCCGCTCCAAACAGCTTTGACCATCCTGCATGTAACCACTCGTAACCGAGCCAGAGCCTCACCACTAGCCAGATGTAACCGGCGGTCGGACTGCTGAAGAGCCATCTTGTTGCTTTGGGTTGATTGACAATTTCTAGAGTCTGCATAACTCCTCCTCTTCGTATGTCTTTGCTCCCACTGATGTAGGTATAAGACGACCTTGGGGTGGTGCTTAGCAGTGAATGGCCCGATAGTTTCGGCAATGGGTGGAGAGGTAGTAGGGTCGACCGGCCGACGCATCTGCCGAAGGTCCCTTCTGCTGAGACAATGTATTATTATACGTAGAAAGATAGTTGATATCGCTGTTTCGGATTGTCGAAACCGACGATCAGTGGCTCGGTCTCACCGAGTGCACCGGAGCGGTGATCCGCTCTTTCAGAACTGACTTCTGAATCTTGCCTACAGGTGTCAGTGGGAATTCTTCAACGAAGACGATCTGTCTCGGGAGCTTGTAATCGGCGAGTCTCGATGTGCAGAACTCGATCAGTTCCTCGGGGGTTGCCGCCTGACCCACTCTAAGTTGAATGTAGTAGCGCCCCACCTCGCCCATGTGGGAATCGTCGACCGGGATGCCAGCAGCCATTGCAACCGAGGGATGCTGAGTGAGTACGTTTTCGACTTCCACTGGGTAGACGTTGTAACCTCCCTGGATGAACATCTCCTTCTTCCTGCCTTTGAGGACTACGTGGTCGTCTTGGCGGATTATGGCCATGTCACCCGTCGACAGCCAGCCGTCGTCAGATATCGCCGCCGAAGTCTCCTCGGGCATTCTCCAGTATCCCGAGATCACACAGTCGCCACGAACCTGAAGTTCTCCCTCAGACCCCTTCGGTACTGGGTTCATATTCAAATCCACACACCGGAGTTCGTACTCTCCGGTCGCCTCGCCGATGGTAGAGGTAATCTGCTCGTCGGTATCAGTTGGCGAGGATATTATGCACGATCCTGAAGTCTCTGACAGTCCGTAGAGGTTGAATAGACGGGCGGAAGGAAAGACTACCTTCAGCTTGGCGAGCAGCGCTGGCTCCACGTTCGATCCTCCGACCACGACGTTTCGGATCTTACGCGTGTCCACTTTGGCAAGTTCTGGATTTGCCAGCAGTAATACAAACATGGTCGGAACACCGGAGAAGGTTGTCAACTGACCAGTAGATAGTACGCGGATTGCTTCGGCCGCAGAGAAGTTTTCGATGAGATGTATCGAGCTGCGTGCTACTAATGATCCGACCAACGTGCAGGTGACGCCGCCGACGTGGTTGAAAGGAAGGTGGCCGGCCATAGAGTCATCTGGCGCTGTTGCGAAGTGTTCTACCTGGGCAATCGCGGAGGACAGTATCGACTGATGGGTGATTGTTGCACCTTTAGGTCGACCCGTTGTCCCCGAGGTGTAGAGAATAACGGCCGGGTCAGAGGGAACAACCCCGTTGGTTGCGACCTCCAGGGCGCTGATGTTTGCCTCGTGGTCGACGAGAGATTCGTAGCTTGGGTGATCGAGGAAAAATAGGTCTTTGACCGTGGGAATCCGGCTCATAAAGTCTTGATAGAAGCCGACATAGTCGAAGCCGGCTAGCGAAGCGTGTGTGATGACACCCCTGCTCTCGGACTGGTTCAACATGTATTCGAGTTCGGATTCCCGGTATCTGACGTTCAACGTGACAACGACAACTCCGATCTGTGCCGCGCCGAAGAAGACCTCTGCCCACTCTCGCCTGTTGGTAACCGCCACCGCCAAGCGATCACCAGAGCTATATCCACGTTCGATTAGACCCTGAGAGACCATGTCCGCACGTAGCTTCAGCGCGGCGAATGTGGTCGTTCTATCTTGATCAATCAAAAATGGGCGGTCCGGGCTGTCTGCCGTGGCCTCGGCGAGGGTCGCACCAATGGTTGTGAAACTGCTGTTTGTGGTCACACCGAATTGTACCCGTGTGGATCATGCGAGTTCTGGTCGGTGAGGAGATTGCAAACTTTGCGACGACCCCGCCTGACTCATTGAAAGTGGTGCGGGTGAACGTCCTCCTCGGTAGGGCTGAGGAGAGCGGAGTCGTAATCGCTACTCAGAACCGTTATTCGATGCGAGTTGAATGTTGGAAATCCAACACCAAAAACTCGGCAGTGGGGACCCGGATTACCGGGGCCCCCTCTAGTGGAGGTGGCGGGAATTGAACCCGCGTCCTTCAGTTCTTTGGTAGGCCTTCTCCGAGCGCATCCAGGATCAGTAGGTTCGGATCGATTTCCTGGCGAGTCGACCAAAACCTTGTCACCCTAAGTTTCCCTTGGCTCCCGGGTGACCCGGAACGTCAGGTAAGTTTCAGTAAATTACGCCCCTGTCTGACCCCTGATACCTAGGTCAGAGGGACGTCGCCTTAAGCGGCGAGTGCGAGCTGTGGCTCGGCGTTTATTTTTGTTCCGGCTCTTTTACGTGGTTCCGGAGACCACGGCTCGCTTCTCCTACCTCCGACACCCGAAGTCGAAGCCTGTCACCCCCTGCATTCCCCAGAACTGTTTGTAATGGGGGAACACCAGTATAGCTCAGCCGTTGATCCTGACTCCCACACTGGCTGCGGCGCGCCTGATATCACGCTCAGCATCTCGGGAGGCCAGGGCCTTTCTCTTATCGTAAGACTTGCGACCTTTTGCAAGGGCGATCTCCATCTTGGCCCTGCCTTGCTTGAAGTAGACAGCTAGCGGAACTAGGGTCAGCGATCCTTGCTGGGCTTTGCTGTAGAGTCTGTCGATCTCGAGTCGATGCATCAGCAGCTTCTTGGGTCTGTCAGGATCGTGTGCCCCGAAACCGACGGCCTGTTCATAGGGCGGGATGTGAAAGCTGTGTACCCAGAGTTCGCCGCTCTCCACTCGGGCATAGGAGTCTCGCAGTTGGGAACGGCCGCTCCTTACGGACTTGACCTCGCTTCCGACGAGTACAAGGCCCGCCTCGAAGGTCTCGAGAATCTCGTAGTCGTGGCGTGCTTTTCTGTTCTGAGCGACAGGGCGACCCTCTGGCACCTCTTTCGGCTTCTTGTTGGCGTTCTGTTTGCTCATCGAGTACACCCTGACGTACTAGTTTTTCAGCAATGCTCGAAATTGCCGAATCTGCCTACGAGAAGATGGTAGCTGACTGTATCCGCGGTTATCCCTACGAGGCCTGCGGAATGCTTATCGGAAACCAGGGACGAATAGACACCGCCTATCCAGCCAACAATGAAGCTGCGTCGGCCCGGATCTACACGGTGGCACCAAAGGACCTGCTGGCAGCCGATAGGTTCGCAGAGGCGAGCGGCTTGGAGATAGTTGGTGTCTATCACTCCCATACCCACACCGAGGCCTACCCGTCGCCGACCGATGTGAGGCAGGCCCCAGATCCGGAATGGTGGTACCTACTGGTCTCGTTGCGGAGGGATCTTCCTGACGTAAGGGCATACAGAATCAGAGACGGAGTCATCGCCGAGTCCCAGTTGATCGTGGAAAGCGCTAAAATACGATAGGAATAGTCAACAATTGGGAGGCTCTTATGGCAGAGGTGCGAGTACCGACGGTACTGAGGGGTGCTGCAGGTGGTAATTCGACCTTGATCGTGGAGGGCGAATCGATCAGAGAGGTAATCGCCTCTATATCTTCGCGGTTTCCGGACTTCGGTATGCAGGTTCTCGATAGCGATGGCGAGCTACACAAATTTGTCAACATCTACCTCAACGACGACGACGTTCGTTACCTCAACTCCTTGGACACAAAGGTCGGAACCGCAGACAGGATCTCTATCTTGCCGGCCGTAGCGGGTGGGGAGTTCTGAGAACTTTCGTGGCCTACTACTCGAATATCTTGGAGATGATCGGTAACACCCCTATCGTGGACGTCTCGAGTCTCAGTCCGAACCCATCGGTTCGGATTATGGCGAAACTCGAGGGCCAGAACCCCGGCGGATCGATCAAAGACAGGATCGCCCTAGCGATGATCGAACAGGCGGAGAAGGACGGAATCCTGATGCCGGGTGTTCCAGGGCAGATACTCATCGAACCGTCGTCCGGAAACACTGGAATAGGGCTTGCGATGGTGTGTCGGATCAAGGGCTACTCGTTGAAGATCGTGCTTCCTTCGAATGTCTCGATCGAACGGAAGCAGCTTTTGAAGGTTTGGGGTGCGGAGATCATCGAGTCACCTGGGTCGGAGGGATCCAACGGAGCGGTCCGTCGTGCCCAAAAGCTCGCAGCGGAGAACCCGGAGTACATCTTTCTTTACCAATACGGGAACCCCGCTAACCCAAGGGCCCACTATGAGTCCACGGGGCCGGAGATCTATCGTGATGTCCCGGAGGTCACCCACTTCGTGGCGGGGCTCGGAACCTCGGGAACCCTAATGGGTGTGGGACGTTACTTGAAGGAGAGGAATCCGGCGATACAGCTCTGGGCTATCGAGCCGCCAGCGGGGGAGATGGTGGACGGCCTCCGCAACCTTGACGACGGCTACATCCCGCCTGTCTTCATCGACAACCATGGAGCTGAACTTCTGGATCGAAAGACCATCGTAGGGCCGAAGGAGTCGATTTTTTGGACCAAACGCCTAACGGAGGTTGGCGTCTTCGGCGGTATCTCATCCGGAGCGATTATGGCAGGTGCTGCCAAGTGCGCTGCGACCATAGACGAGGGGGTGATCGTCACCATCGTCTGCGACGGTGGCTGGAAGTACCTTTCGAGCGGGGCCTGGACTGACGACATCGATGAGGTGACCGAAAGAGCTCGATCGACGATCTACTTCTAGCCAAGGCGCTAACCGATTCAATCGAACCTGTTTGCAGAGAGGATTTGGTGAAGTGGCTCTAGTTCGCGCATAGTTTCGAACTGTGACCAAAGACAGCTTCAACTTTATCTATGGCGATACGATCGGCGCGGCTAGGGCCGCACTGGATCCAGGGGCGTTCGGCTATTACAGCGGGGGAGCTCTTGAGCAGGTGACCATGTCGGAGTCGGCTGAGAGTTGGAAGCGGTTCAGGTTCGTGCCTAAAATACCGGAGACCCGTGGAGATACCTCAACGGATGTTGAATTTGCAGGCATGGAACTCCCCAACCCGGTGTTCATATCGCCGATGGCGTGCCAGAGCCTCCTTCGCGTCGAGGCAGAGTCAGGCATGGCCCAGGCCGCAGCCCTTGTGAATGTCGGGTACGCGCTTTCGACACGGACATCGGTTCCGATTCCCAAGGTGGCCGAGGCCTATTATGACACCTCAGCCGTAGAGAGGCTGCGTAGCCAGCTCCCACTTTGGCATCAAGCAGCACTTGAGCAGTTGGGCCGTTCAGGAGCTGATAGACGCTGGTTACCGATGTTCCAGGTCTACCAGATGGAGGATTCGTCGATCTCAGATGCGCTGGTTCAGGAGGCGAAGGAGTGTGGATTCGCTGCTGTTCTTCTAACCATCGACACACCGACCATCGGTATCAGGTTGAATGACAGACGGGAGAGCTTCTCGCTTCCAGATACCTATCCGGAGGTGGTGTACGAGCGGATGGGCAAGGGTTTGGATGGTTCGACTGAGGGGAAATCTTCCCTGTTTCAGCCGAGGGGTCGTATCAACTCGCTCTCACAGGACAAGACGGTAGGAATGACAGCGGTCTCTCACTTAGTTGGTGTGGGCGGGTTGCCTGTAGTCGTCAAAGGGGTCTCCAGGGCATCGGACCTGAGGGCTGCCATGGAACATGGTGCAGCCGGCGGGCTATTTTCGACCCATGGCGGAAGGCAACTGGACAGGATCAGGTCTACCGCCGACTCGCTGTTTGCCGAGCTTGAGTCGTCTTGTGATCCGTCGGTGGCAGCAGATGGAGGTGTGAGAACTGGTACCGATGTGCTTACGGCGATGTGTCTGGGTGCATCAGCAGTCGGGATAGGTCGATTCGCAGCTTGGGCCTTTGCGGCCGGCGGTCCGGTTGGCCTTGCGTGTTATCTGATTGAGGTGCTTACCGAACTTAGGCTGAGTCTTCTGCTGATCGGTGTCGACTCTGCAGACGAACTAGATCGCACGATGTTGGATCGACCGGGGGATCGTTGAGGAGAGGATTGAGATAGGCAATTCACTCGACACCTACGGTACGGTCGGTCCCTAGGCTGTCTCTGTGGATCGCAGACCTATCGGCATCTTTGACTCCGGGCTCGGTGGACTGAGCATCTTGGCGGCTGTGAGAGACCTCCTACCGTGGGAGTCCACGGTCTACTTTGGGGACACCGCACGTTACCCATATGGCTCTAAGAATCAGGATGTCGTAGCCGAGTACGCATCGGAGATCGCAGGCCATCTGGTTACTGCACACGACGTCAAACTTGTGGTTGTAGCCTGTAACACTGCGGCCGCTGCGGCTCTCGAGCGACTTTCAGAGGAACTTCCGGTTCCTGTCATCGGCGTAATCGACGCAGGGGTCCGAGCGGCATCGATTGTTTCGGGTTCCAGCAGAGTTGGCGTCATAGGTACCGTCGGGACAATCGGTTCGGGTGCGTATCAGCGGGCTTTTCTAAAAGTCGATCCTTCCGTAGAGTTGAACTGTCAGGCTTGTCCCGGATTCGTCGAACTCGTAGAGACGGGGGAAGCAGATACCGAGTCAGCACGTGTGCTAGCAAGGATACTTCTGCAACCTCTTATCGATGCGAAAGTGGATACCCTTCTTCTCGGTTGTACCCATTATCCCTTTCTCGCAAGGGCAATTCAGGACGTAGTTGGCAGGGATGTGATTTTGGTGTCCTCGGCGGAGGAGACGGCATTCGAGGTACATCACATGCTTGAAGGTGGCGGACTATCGGGACGAGATGAGGACCTCCAAGGAGATGAACTTTATATCACCTCTGGATCTGCTGAGGACTTCGCCACTTTCGCATCCGCTTTGCTCAAAAGGCCGGTAGTGAACGTCGTGCATCTAGATTTCAGTGACCTGAACGTTCAGGAATGACCGGGAGATACTTCTGCTATGAGAACTGACGGCCGCGCCGCAAATGAGCTGAGGCCCATCGAGATAGTGAGGGACTTCACCGAGATGGCTCTGGGGTCTGCCCTGATCACAGCCGGGAAAACCCGCGTGCTCTGCACCGTTTCGATGGAGGCGAGACCTCCGATATGGCTTAGGGGTACCGGAAAGGGTTGGGTCACCGCCGAGTATTCGATGCTTCCAGGCTCGTCTCCGGAGAGGGTTCCAAGAGAGTCAGTCAAGGGTAAGCAGTCAGGGCGAACCCAGGAGATCCAAAGACTGATAGGCAGGGCGCTCAGGTCGAGTGTAGATCTCGCAAAGTTGGGCGAACTGCAGTTGAGCGTTGACTGCGACGTACTCCAGGCCGACGGTGGGACGAGGACTGCCTCTATCACCGGTGCGTATGTCGCGCTTTTTGATGCGACGACGAGGCTACTAGAGAACAAGGTCATACGGGACAGTCCAATGCTGTCTAGGTGTGCAGCTGTCTCGGTTGGCGTCGTCAACGATGAGGTGTTGCTGGACCTCGACTATTCCGAGGATTCGACGGCCGAGGTCGACATGAACATAGTCATGGACGGAAGTGGTCGATTCGTCGAACTCCAGGGGACGGCGGAGGACAGGACATTCTCAAAGACACATCTGGTCGACATGATCAAGGTCGCGGAGCTAGGCATCGGAAGACTCATCGAGATCCAAGAGGGTGTACTTTCCCAACCACCGTCCCCGAGGAAGGTCGGTAGCCGTTGATCTATCTCGCCACCGCCAATCCAAAGAAGGCTGCGGAGCTGGGTTCGCTCCTAAGTGGGTTCGATGTGCTCCCTAGGCCCGACTGGATCGCTGAGATAGATGAGACAATGGACAGCTTCGAGGGTAACTCGGTCCTCAAGGCCCAGACAATTGCCGAAGCGACGTCCGCGACAGCAATAGCTGACGACTCCGGTCTTGAAGTTGCTGCTCTCGGCGATAGGCCCGGGGTCTTTTCAGCTCGATATGCAGGTGAATTTGCAACCGACGAGGAGAATGTCGCCAAACTTCTAGGAGAGCTGGATGGATCAGTTAACCGTGAAGCTAAGTTCGTTTGCGTCATAACCATCGCATTTCCAGACGGCACATTCAGTAGCTTTCGTGGAGAGACGACTGGACAGATAGCGTACGTTTCAACCGGATCTGGAGGCTTTGGCTACGATCCTGTCTTTATCCCAGACGATGGTGACGGTCGGACATTTGCCGAGATGGGGGTGTCTGAGAAGGCCTCAATCTCGCATCGGGGGCGGGCCATAGCGAAGCTGGTTGACTTTCTAGCCAACTCAGGTTGATCCGGTGGTTGTTATCCAGTCGACCCTAACACTTCCCTAACAGTTCTCGTAGCTCCTACTCACATCTGGATATGAGAATATAGCCATGACCAAAATAATTCCGAATCTCATCTCAAAGCTATCCGTCAGCAAAAGGACCGTTGCACTGACTGCTACCGGCTTGTTAGCCACGGCGGCAGTTGGTACAGCGGCAGTTCAGATCACATCGTCGAACGTCTCGGCTTCGATACCCCAGGCCTCGCCTACAACACAGGTTGTAGGTACGCCTTCTGGCTCGACCCCGAGTTCGTCTACCACGACTGGTCAGCACCGACGGACTCTGCTCAACAGGGCTGTCCATGGATCGGTCGAGATCTACTCACACAAAACTGGCCAATTGGTGACCATCACACTCGATCGTGGAAAACTCGTCTCGGCGACATCGTCGGCTATCACGATATCCGAACTTGGAGTCGGCAATGTGACCATTAACATAGCTCCGACCACGAGGTTCCTTGGGCTGACCGAGGCACAGCTCGAGGCCGATCCGTCGGCAAGGGTCTTTATGGTTAGCCGGGATGGGACCCTTTGGGCAGTCCATTCGAGGGTGATAACGGCTAGTCCGACCTCAACCGGTTCGGCTGCAGCCTGACCTGCCCTTAACTGAGGGGCCAAGATCGACGAACGCGGGCTTGTGGTCAGGTTTTCCGTTCGCCGGAACTTCACCTCTGACAGATTCCCCGGACCCGTCACCCGTTTGGGTGGCGGGTCTTTGCGTTTTATAGTTTGCGGACTACCCGCCAAATGAACTGATGGGCCAGTCCAACTCCTTGGTGCGGGCGGGGAGACTCGAACTCCCAAGCCTTTCGGCACTAGGACCTAAACCTAGCGCGTCTGCCAATTTCGCCACGCCCGCAACAGCTACACATTAGCGCTTGAGCGACCGTGTGGTTCTCGCCGGTCGTGGCTAAGAGCTATATTGCCGAATGTGCGAGAACTTCTCAGTCTCCGCTAGCGTCTAGATCATGTCTAAGAAATTCATTCAGGGAGCCGATCGGATGGACGCTATGAAGATGGCTGGAGCTGAACTCCGTACTGCTGACGTTTACCAGCAGTTGCTCGCCGAGAGGATCGTCTTCTTGGGGACCCAAGTCGACCAGACCTCAGCCAATTTAATCTGTGCGCAGTTGGTGCTTCTTGCCGCTGAGGAGCCCGACAAGGACATCTCTATCTACATCAACTCGCCCGGTGGCTCTGTAATAGACGGACTCGCCATCTACGACACCATGCAGTACGTGAGTTGTGACATCCAGACCATCTGTATCGGTATGGCTGCCTCCATGGGCCAGTTTCTGCTGTGTGCCGGTACACCTGGCAAACGCTATGCGCTGCCGCATTCGAGGATTCTGATGCACCAGCCGTCGGCTCAGATGCAGGGCCAGGCTGCTGATATCGCGATCCAGGCTGAGCAGATCGTCTACATGAAGAAGATGCTCGCCGAGAGGATTTCTTTTCATACCGGACAGCCGCTGGAGAGGATAGAGGCCGACTCCGAGAGGGATCGTTGGTTCACTGCCCAGGAGGCGCTTGAGTACGGCTTCATCGATCACGTGATCGAAAAGGCGCCGAAGCGGGTTTTACCGATCTAGTTCTCTCTGTAAAAACTCAGT